>NZ_JBFANV010000170.1:0-10690 GCF_040674955.1 Nonomuraea sp. NPDC049695
CCCCTGGAAGTACTCAACGAGTCCCTCTCAACCCAAACAGCCGCATAGGCTCTACGCCCATAAGAAGGCTGTCCGGAATCACCGTGGCCCCTCACTCCTCGCGCGCCCACTGTTGAGCGGTGACTTTGGCGTCGCAACGTGGGCACACCGTCGGCTTGAGCGTATGGAAGAACGCCCGGGCCAGCGCCGCCTCGTGCGCGGCATGTACGGCGGCCGCCAAGCTTTGACGATGGTCTTCCAGCTGGTCATGCTGCGCGCGGGCCTCGGCCAGCTCGCGCTGCGCGAGCCCGGCCTGTTGCGTGGCCGCCGTCAACGCCCGATAGGCGACATCGAGGTCGCCGGCGGCCTGCCCTTCCGCGGGCAGCGCGGCAAGCCGGGCCCGGGCGGCATCGAGAGCGCGGCTGAGCTCCTCCAGCTTGCTCTTGCGGGCATGGGCATCGGCTTCGGCCCGTTGCCGAGCGGCCGACAGCTGAGCGGCCACCACTTTCTGCGCCACCGACGCGGTGACCATCGTCGATGCCCACGGCGCGCCAAGAAACAACTCAAGGAGGCGGGTGGGCAAGGCGTTCCTGGCCTCGTTGCCCAGCAGATGTCCCAGGCCGGATCGGTTGATGTGCAGTCCGCTGGCGTACGCCGGCCATGATAACTCGCCGGTCAAGGGCGGCCCTTGGACTCCTTCGGGCCGCTTTTGCTGGGTTCGCAGCGGTTCCAGGCCGAGACGGTCCATCATGAACGCGTCCATGAGTTCCTCGAACGTCTTGGCGTTGTCGAAGTCGACCAGCACGGCGCCGGTCTTCTGCGCGACGACCTGGCCACAGGGGCGGCCCTGGGTCACCGTCATCGCGACCGTCAGCGGCTCATCGTCCAGCAGGAACTCCAGACGGACCTGCCGAAGCCAGCTTTGCACGTCGCGTTGCAGGCCGCTGCGGCCCCGCAGGCACCACAGTATGATCTCCAACACGCTGGACTTGCCGGCTTCGTTCTTGCCGGAGGAGGCCAGGCACCACACTCCAGCCCCTGGACTCCAGGAGAAGTCGAAGGGCACCTGTGTGGTTGTGGCCTCACCGTCCGCAGCACCGTCCTCGACGGATGCCGGGCGAACGCCCCGAAAAGCGACGTGGGTCACCCGCAGCCGGTGAGGGCGCGGAAGAACGGTCTGAGGGCGCACGCCGTGCTCGGCCAGCACGGCGCGGACGACATCGGCAGGCTGCCGGGAGTCCTTAGTGATCTCCGCCAGCCACACCTCGACCGGACCGACCTGGTCGCCACTCGCTGCGCTCATGCCAATCCTTCCTGAACCAGGGCTGTGGCCAGTCTCTCGCGCACCCGCTCGGTGATACCGCCGATGAGTTGCCGTACGCCGGTGTGGGCGTATTCCGGGTGGTCGTACTGCAGTTGCTTGACCTGAGCGCCGGATAACCCCTGGACCGCGGCTGCGACATAGGTCGTTTGCTGGTCGTACCAGGCCAGCGCAGGCTCGGTTTCGCGGAGCCGCTGCGCTTGGCGTGCTCCGGCTTCGAGCAGGTAGTAATCGCGGCGCCGGACATGATCATCGGAAATGCACCCCAGTCTGCGGATGGCGATCAACTCGAGGTGGCGCAGCACGCTCAGCGCATTATCCAGCGACTCATATGCCCCGTGATCGTTGCGGAGCATGCGATAGGTATGGAGCTCCGGCTCGCGTTCGTCCAGGACAGCACGAGCCTGAAGAAGGCTCGACGCCGGGAGAAGCCCTTCCTCCCACCGAGAAATGATCAGATCAGCCAGATAATCCGGATTCCGGACGAGAAAATCGAGCTTTTGCAACTTACGCTGCGACTGGATGACGCGCACAGCCGTCGGCAGCGCATCCACCGCACCCGCGCAATCATCCCCGAGGCGATCAAGGATGAAGAGAACTCGCACGGCAGTCTGTCCCGACGTGGGTGAAGGGCCAGCAGCCATCACTTCCCCTAATCGTGAACTCCGCGCCCCCAGTTCATTTACGCGTACCCGGACTTTGGCGGCCCTCACCATATAACGGAACGTGCCAAAGATCCACATTTCGTATCGGCGTTCGTGGCAGATTCGTCTGGCGCGCGTCACACCGGTCGATGAACGCGCCCGGTACGCCGCGTACGCCCAGACTGGCAGGCACTCTGGGCTGCTCGGTGTGGCCTGCACAGCGCGTGAGCCACACCGACGGCGCGCCGATCGACGCGGCTCAACCTGGGACGCCGACGGCCTCGCCGGCGACGACATTGCCGGCGGGGCCGTGGGACGCGCTCGATGTCATGATCAGGTTGAACACTTCGCGCGGCGGGAGTTCGTCGTCCAAGGGCACCTCACCGTCGAGCAGCCAATCCAAGGCGGCAGCCAGGATATGTGGCGGGACGAGCGGCCCTCGGGCGTACACCACCCGCCACGGTGAGGGCGGCGAGGCCGGAAGAGACCAGACCGCGCTGCCGCTCTCGTCGTTGCCGGTGACCAGCAGGCCAACGTCCTGCCAGAAGGCCAGAAGCTCGGCCATGGTTTCGATGGGCGGGTCGTCGCAGGCCTCGATCAGGGTGGCGAAACCGGCCTGCCAACATTCCCACTCGTGCCGGGTCACGTGCAGGTGACGGCGCAGCTCCTGCACGGCAGGGTATTCGTCCAGTTCGGGGTCTTCACCGGCGGGGGGCAGGGGGAGATCAGGGGGCCGGATTCCGTCCCAGATGCTGGAGTCGAGCCACTGCTCTGGACTGGACCAGCGCTCGGGTGTCTGGGCGGCGGCGAGTTCGGCCAGGCGTGCGGTGGTGGCGCGCGGGCAGTCCAGCAGGGCGCCGATGATCTCCGCTGAACGGGGGCACAGCGTCGGCCAGCCGGTGTCGAACAAGGCCAGCATGGCCTGCTCGTCCTTGCCGAGGGCCAGCCCGGGATGCCCGTCGAAGGGAATGATCTGGCGGGGTCGGCTCGGTGTGGCGGGCAACTCGACCCGGTGAGGGCGGTGTCCATAGCGGTGGATCCAGGCGGTGGCCAACGTCAGGCGGTGTTCCTCGAGTGCGTCCTGGATGGCTTGCATGCGCCGGTCTTGGGCGGCGCGTAGCTTGTCGCGGCGCTGGCGTTCGGCGGGGGTGAGGTGCACGGCGCAGTGCTCTGAGCCGATGCCGGTGACGATGGTCTTGGCGCAGCGGTCCTTCTTCAGTGTGGTGCCGGCGCATTGCGCGTCGGGGTCCGGGTCCTCGCGGTAGGCGGCCTCCACGTCGCAGATGATCTGTGGGTCGATGGGCGGCCTCGACAGTTCCACGTCCGGGCGGACCTCGGCGGGGTCGGTGCCTGCCTCGCGGGCTTGGGCGAAGATGGAGCGGGCGCGGGGCGGGCCGCTGCCCCAGGCCGGGGCCAGCGGGAGCCGGGCTTCCATGATGGCGGTGGCGTGGGCGGCGTTGAGCAGCATGTCGCTGGCTTCACTGTGGATGTGGAGCTCTTCGCTGAGGTTGAGCCGCATACCGTTGATCAGCTGCAGGACGTTGCGGATCTCCCAGGACAGCTGGGCGGCCTGAATGAGCAGCCAGGCGGGTGAGAAGCCGCCATGGCGGTCGCGTCGGGGCGGGGTGATGGTGCGGGCCGGGAGGGATCGGTGCTGGCGGGAACGGGTCATGCCTCTTTCTCCAAAGGGGCTGCGAGAACGGCTGCACGCGTCGGGGTGCGGCTGCATACTTGCACGTCACAGCTGTGCGCTCAGGCGTCACTACCGCCATTTGTACCAACGTTGGTACAGACCTTTGAGGATCATGCCCGCCACCGTGGGTGAGTGCCCGAACCGATCACGCCACGCCTCGCTGAGCTGCGCAGACAGTTCGGCCTGCGGCTGCGCGAGCTCCGCGAAGGGCACGGCCTCACCCAGGAGCAACTGGGTGAGCTGGCCGAGGTCGACCGCAAGACGATCAACCGGATCGAGAACGGTATGTACAGCCCGCACCTTGACAAGGTGTTCCAGATCGCCGACGCGCTGCGGGTGCCGACCAGGGATCTGTTTGAGTGGAGTGGAGCGCCGGAGCATTGATGATGCCCCGGCCCCGGGGAAAGCCCACGCGATCGACCAGGCACCACAACCGAGTACCTACGTCGTGTGGTGCTGGTCTTCCTGGCGAGCTTCGGCCAGAGCGTAGGCGCTCCCGACGAAGTCTTCCGCCTCCCTCGTGAGCGCGTCCACCTCGGCTACAGGCTGAGCCTGCGCCTCGAGAGTTTCCAGGAGGACCGCAGTGATGTGGACGCGCAGCGCCTCAGGGGCATCTTCTGAAGCGCCGGTCGGCGTCGTTTCTTCAGCGAGGCCGGCGCGGATCGCGCCGAGTTTGCGTGCTTGACGCAGTCCCGTCTCGGCGGACAGCACCAGTTCGCTGAGTCCTTGCCGGGTCAGCCCCACGGTTTGCTCGGCGACCAGGCAGGTTAGGCGCGCCGCACGGACGGGTGCCTCTTGCGGGTGCACCGACCCGGCGAAGCCGCATACCCCGCACAGCAGCCATCCTGCGACGGCCTGCGGTTCGTGTCGATGAACCGCCCGGATGAGGGTGAGTAAGGTTTCCAGCGTTTCGAGGGGTTCCCGCCAGGCGCTGGGACGGGCGAAGGGCACGGCTGCGCTGCGCGGCTGCCAGCCGTCGGCCTGGGCTTGCTGGCTGAGCAGATCCGGGTGGAGGGGCAGATCAACCACATAGTCGGCCAGGAAACGGCGGTGGTCGTCGTCCGTGGTGTCGGTCAGTCCCTGGTCGTAGAGAACATGCAGCAACGCCAGCGTGCCGAACGTGGGGATCTCGGCCCCTGCGGCTATGGCGCGCAGGACGACATCGTCGCTCCAGAGAGGAGACCCGGTCTCCAGGGCGTGTTGTACTGCCGCCAGCCATGCGCCTTCGCGCTGCAAGGTGAAGGTCGGGCTCTGGGCCACCAGGTCGGCATCGAGACCGCCGGTCATGAGTTCCGTCACAAGGGTCAGATCCGCCACCGAGGCGATGTCCGTGAGTCGGGCCGCTTGCACCAGCTGGTGCATCCGGTCACCCAGATGGTCCCTCTCCTGCTGCGTGAGCTGGGACACGCGCAGGCCGGAGCCGGGTTCGACGCCGATGTTCATCGACGATTTCCGCACCTGATCGATGGCGATCGTGGTCATCGTGAGGTCGTCGTAGCACGGGGACGGCAGCTGGACCGCGGCGAAGCGCGCACGTAGTTCGGCGAAGCCGGCGACGGTTTGGGTGGCCAGATACAGCGTGCTGGTGTCGATCACCACGACCTGGTCCAGCGCGGCCTGAACGGCTGCTACCTCGGCGTCGAAGCGCTCGGGGTCGGCCTCGCCTGCGGGAATGAAGCCGGCTGCACGCTGCAGCAGCGCCAGCGCGTAAGGGCGGTTGGCCTGGCTGGCGAGAAGCCCGAGCGGGATGGCGCCGGCCAGGACATGGTCACGCAGATGTTGGGCGAGGCGGGCGCCCGGCTCCAGCATCTGGCGAAGCGCATCCGGATCGGTGACGTCTTGAGGATCGACCGGGCGCAGCGGCCCATCCGGGTGCAGGCGCAAATATGTCTCGAGGACGCCCTGGAACCGGGCGCCCAGGGCGGGCGGGAGGACGAGTGTGGGTGGCGGGGAACTGGGGAGCGAGTCGTCCTCGCGGGGAGGTTCGCCGGTGGCGAGGAGGATCGTGAGGAGCACCTGGCCGGTGAACTGGGTGTGTTCCGGAAAGCGTTCCACGAGATCGAGCAGTTCCTGGACAGTATCGGCCGACCATCCCGCCCGCGGCAGCACGGCCGCCTTGAGCTGCGCCTGGGTAAGGGTGAACACCGGCGGGAGCAACGCCGTGTAAGCCCGGAGCGCGAGGTCGGGCTGGCGTGCAAACCAGCGTGCGATCAATCCCCAAATGAGTCACGGTCTAATCATGGTGTGGGTCGCCGTGGCGCGCTGAGGCGGCGTTCAGCCAGTCCGTTGTGTTCATGGTCGAGTTAGGGGCCATGGGGCCTGTGGTGGTTGAGCCGGTGGTCAACCGGGAGAAGCTGCTAGAGCTGTTGGCGCTGCAGACGGAGTATCCCGAGCTGGATTTCAAGGCAGGTTGCGACTTGCGGCGTGGGTGTACTGATCACAAGCGCAATCTGGTGGAGCTGGCCAAGGACGTCGCGGCGATGTCGGTGGTCGGCGGATATGTGGTGATCGGTGTGGACAAGCGCGGCGCCCCCACCGGGCGTCTCACGGACGCGCAAGTGGAGATGCTCGACGAGGCGAGGCTACGGCCGATGCTGCTGTCCTGGTTGCCGGACAGCCTGGTCATCCGCACGCAGGCTCACGACGTTGAGGACGCACAGGTCGCGTTGGTGTATGTCGCTCCGAATCCCGCCGGATGTGTCTTCTTCAAGGCCGATGGTCAGTATGGTCAGGACAAGTCGGCTCGGGCGGTCTTCCGGCAGGGCGAGGTCTATTTCCGCGATGGGACCGAGAGCCGCAGGCTGACGCAGCAGGGCCTGGAACTGGTCATTGCTCGCCGGGTCGCGTCGGCGCACGCCGAGTGGGAGCAAGCGCATGCAGCCGAATACCGCCGTCTGGCCGAGCAACTGCGCAGCGGCAGCGTGGCCCAGGAGACTGCGCGAGGTCCCGCGGCAGAGATCAACTGGGAGCTGAAGCCGGAGCGACTGGCCGCCGTCGGTGTCGAGCTGCTGCGCAGCCAGGATGACATCCCGCTCCGGCTGCTCCTGACGCAGGTGCCAGCCCGCGCCCGCGGGCTGCTGCGTGACGGGGACTTGGAGGAGCTGACCGGGCTTCTCGACCGGCTGGTGTGCCTGATCGCCCTGTTCGTGACTCTTGAACGTCCCGCGTGGTTCGACCGGGGCGTGGCTGCCTTGGCAGAGATCTATGAGCTGCCTCTGGCCGAACCGGGGGGCCAGCACAGTACTCCGCCGGTGGTGACGGTCACCTTCTGGTTGCGGGTGGCAGAACGGGTGCTGGGGGTAGGCGCCCTGGCGGTGCGTCGGGGTGACTGGGGCGTGGTGCGCCGGTTGGCTGCCCCATCGTGTGCCGGATGTCGATGGGCGTCGACGCCGCACCTGGATTCGGCATGCGGTCGTGATGACGTCCCGGGCAGGTCTCCTGCAAGCACAGCGCGGGGAGCGACCCATTCAGCTGTCGCTGCTCAGCCTGGCTCGTGATGTCATCCGTCATCTGGAACCTTTGCGGCCCGACGCCGAGGCCGAAGACGAGCAGATCCTGACCAGCTTGACCCGGTTCGATTTCGTGGCGTGTCTGGTGGCGGTCTATGGCGGCGCGGATTACTACCCCAACTTCGCGAGGTACCGCGCCGACCGCACCACTTCCCTTACCTCTCAACTGGTGCACGATCGCGAACTGCGGCAGGCGTTGGCATTCGACGACGACTCTCGCCTTGCTGCCGCTCTTGTCGAGGTCGATCGGACGGCTCAGCGGGAGGGCTTCTTCTACGATGGCTGGGAAGGCTATCCCGACGACGTCATGCGGTTCGTTGCCGCCCACCTGCCGTCTGCCGACAAACAAGCGTGATCTCGTTCGCTGGCCCGGCAGCCGGCCCACTGGATCTGAAATCCACAAACTGGGCCGGAGAGAACGGCTCCACCTTCGGCCCGATGGGATGAGCATCCTGGCCTGCCAGTAGGAGTGGAACGGTGAACCGCGTTTGGTGTCACATCTGTTGACGCTGTGCGGGATGATGATCGGCGGCGGCCCCGTCGTGATCTCGGGTGGGAGCCACTGACCAGCCGATATCTCTACAGGAGAGGTGCCTGCTGGCCCTGCCGGGGATGACGGCGGAGCAGCGTGCGCAGCGTTGGCGAAGGCGGCCCAGGCGCGTACGACATCGCAGCGGTGGTCCGCGACGCGGGCAAGGCCGCGGACATCGCCGCCACGAACGTCGAGCTGAGGATCGCCGACTACAGCGATCCGGAGACCTTGAAGAGCGCTTTCCAGGCCGGATCCGCCTCCGCTGTGGCCAGTAGCTCGTCGATGACGAGACGGCCCAGCTGTCTGGTGGCTGCGGTGACAACAATGCTCATGGCGGAATTCTCCGCTCGGGCGAAGGTGAGGTGGCTATCTCGTCGGCCGGTGGGCGGCTTTCGGTTGCGTCGCTAGCTGAGGGCTATCTGGCTCTGTGCCTCGCGGCCCCATTTCTCGCGGCCGTTCTTCGTCGCTCCACGTAGGTGTGCAACGGCGACCATCAGACCGGGATCAGCGTCGGCGTGTTGGAGAGCTGTTGAGCCGACGCGAGCGGGGTGTCGAGGGTTGTGTCAGGGTCTGGGTCCGACATCGAACGCATCGGCCAGCGCCTGGGCGGTGTATACCTGCCCTCCGACACCTCATCCGCCGTCAGCCCCCTCCACGACGAGCACGTTCACGTACGGCCGGACCGCCTCGCGCTGTTCGACCTCGACCAGCAGGTCGGTGACGCCTGCAATGACTATATGCTTCTGTGCCTGGCTGAAGGTGTCTGCGGGGACGTGGACGGTGGCGAAGGGTATGGGTACCTCCTTCACGCAGGTGAAGGACATCGCAGATCGTGTGGGCTGGGCCGGTCGAAGCGTCGTGCGCGCGGATGGGCGACCGGTTCGCTGGCGTCGGTAGGAGGCTCGGACAGAGCAGGGTGACAGCGTTGGCGCCGCCTCGCTCGACCAACTGGCGGAAGGAGTCGGGGTCGGTGTCCATGCCCTGGCGGAAGGCGGTCAGAGTGGGGCCACCACAACTGGCGGGTGCCCTGGGAGGGCGGATTGTCGCCGTGGCCCCCCGGATCGGGGTGGTTACGGGTGTGACGCAGAGCGCTCGCTCCGCCTGTAGGCGTCTTCGCGTCAGCACCACAACTTTCGTCGGCCGCTTACCATCAAAGCCCTGGCCGACGGCCGCCAGGTAATCTGGCCATCCACCTCCAAGGCCATGGCCGTCTCCAAGGCCATGGCCGCCTACCGACGCTTCCAACGGGCCACCGGCACTACCCTCGACGGTTCACTCCAATCACAGTCGGCCGGGAGCGGGGCCATCATCGTCTCGCTCGGGGGTGAGAATCGTTTGATCAAGGGTGGCGACACTGTCCGCCGCTTCGGTGGCGATGGCCACCGATCGGGCCACGCCGGGCTTGTCGAGGCTAGTACGGAGGGTGACCGGCTTGAGCAGGACGGCCGCGAGGATGCCGAGGACGGCGACGGCGGCGCAGATGAGAAAGATGAGCCCGGTGGCATCGCCGTAGGCGGCACGGACAATCTCTTGGGCGGCGGGCGGCAGCGCGCCGGAGTTCTGGCCGTCAAGATGGCCGAGGCCCGCGGTGGTGAGGCCGCGGGTGATCTGGTCGCTGACGTGGCGGGCCAGGACGGCGCCGAGCACGGTGACGCCGATGGTGCCGCCCAGGGAGCGGAAGAAGGACACGGTGGAACTGGCCGCGCCGATGTCCTTGAGCGGTACGGCGTTCTGTACCACGAGCACGAAGTTCTGCATGGTCATGCCCACCCCGAGCCCGACGCAGAGCATGGCCACGCTCATGAGGATGAGCGAGGTGGTGTGGTCGATGAGCCCGAGCCCGGTGAACCCGGCCGCCAGGAGAGTGGTGCCGGCGACGATGTACGGCTTGACCTTCCCGCTCCTGCTGATCAGCCGTCCGGCGACGATGGAGGAGAGGAGGATGCCGCCCATCATGGGGATGGTCAGCAAGCCCGCCTGAGTGGCGGTGTAGCCGCGGCCGGCCTGGAAGTACTGGCTGAGGAAGACGGCGGCGCCGAACATGGCGGTGCCGACGGCGAGGCTGCCGATGATGGCCAGCGCGGTGGTGCGCTGCCGGACGATGCCGAGCGGGATGACGGGTTCGGCGGCGCGGGTCTCCACCCATAGCGCGGCGGCCAGCAGCACCAGCGATCCGGCGACCAGGGCTCCGGTCTGCCAGGACACCCAGCCGAAGGCGTCGCCGACGAAGGAGATCCAGATGAGCAGCACACTGACGCCCGCGGCGATCAGCGTCCCGCCCAGGTAGTCGATCTTCACATCGGCGCGGCGGATGACGGGCAGCCGCAACGTGCGCTGCAGCAGGACTAGTGAGAGCGCGGCGACCGGGATGCCGATGAGGAAGCACCAGCGCCAGCCCAGCCACGAGGTGTCCACGATGAGGCCGCCGAGCAGCGGCCCGCCGATGGTGGAGGTGGCCGTGACGCTGCTGAGGTAGCCGGCGTAGCGGCCGCGTTCCCTGGGCGGGATCATCGCCGCGAGCACGATCTGCACGAGTGCCTGCACGCCGCCGACCCCGACGCCCTGCACGGCGCGGGAGGCGATGAGCTGCCCGGGGTCCTGGCTCAGTCCCGCCGCCACAGAGCCGAGCACGAACGCGACGACCGCGGCCTGGACGAGGGTCTTCTTGCTGAACAGGTCGGCCAGCTTGCCCCAGATCGGAGTGGTGGCGGTCGTGGTGAGCAGGGTCGCGGTGACGATCCAGGTGTACTGCGTCTGTGTGCCCTGCAACGCGCCGATGATCTTCGGTAGCGCGGTCGAGACCACGGTGCTGCTGAGCGTTGCGACGAAGAGTGCGAGGAGCAGGCCGCTGAGCGCCACGAGCACTTGTCGCTGGGAGAGGGGCGGTGCGGCCGCGGGCTCGTTCGTCGCGGCGGTGTTCTTCACGGGGTGGCTCCAGGGTATGGGGCGGCCGGCGATGCTGGCGGGGACGGGCCTGGTGATCGCGGTCAGCCTGGGCATCTGGCAGGGCAC
>NZ_JBFANV010000171.1:0-10396 GCF_040674955.1 Nonomuraea sp. NPDC049695
AGTGGTGGCCGGCGGGGTGCTCGGCACGCTGACGGAGGAAGGGCTGGACCGGGTGCTGCGACCCAAGGCGGATGCCGCCTGGCACCTGCACGAGCTCACCCAGAAGCATGACCTCACCCACTTCGTGCTGTTCTCCTCAGCCGGGGGGATGGTGCTCGCCGCCGGGCAAGGCGACTACGCGGCGGCCAACGCCTTCCTCGACGCGCTCGCCGCGGATCGCGCCGCCGCCGGGCTGCCCGCCACCTCACTGACCTGGGGAATGTGGGCGGTGGACACCGGGCTCGGCGGGCCGCTGCAGGACACCGACCTGGCCCGGGTCCGCAATCTGGGCATACCGGCGATCTCCGCGGACACCGGGCTGGCGCTGTTCGACGCGGCGCTGCGCGTGCCCGCGCCGGTGCTGGCGCCGATCCAGCCGGACGTCCGCGCGCTGCGCGCTCGTGGCGACGACCTGCCCGCGCTCTTGCGTGACCTCGTGGGCGCGCGCCGTACAACCACCGCGCCCGAACGGACCAACGGGTCGAACGGCACAGCCGGGCTGCGGGAACGGCTGGCCGGGCTGCCTGCCCGGGAGCGGGACCGTATGTTGCTTGAGCTGGTCCAGGCCGAGGCAGCGGTGGCACTCGGGCACGACACCGCGGACGTGATCGACGCCGAGCGCGGCTTCGTGCAGCTCGGCTTCAGCTCGCTGGCCGCCGTCGAGTTGCGGAACCGGCTGCGCCGGCGGACCGGCCTTCCGCTGCCCGCCACGCTCGCCTTCGACCAGCCGAACGCCACCGCGGTCGCCCGATACCTGGCCGAGCGGCTGGCCCCAGCGGAGCCGGAATCTCCCGAGCCTCCTCCCGCCGCGGCGGACGGTCCTTCCTCCGAGGCGGAGGACGAGCGGCTCGCCGCGGCCTCTGCGGAGGAACTCTTCGAGATTCTCGACCGGGAGCTGGGTGGCGACATGTAGCCGAGCTCCTCGAAACCGAGCGGCGTTCCCCCCGGTCACCGGGCAACCCGGCAAAGGCATCATCCTGCCCGGTCGCCGGGGGACGCGGCTGCACCCCGTCATCCGCGGAGTGTCCAAGCGGCTTCTCCCGGTCGACGACGGACCGATCGTTCAGGATCCCGGACGAGACCAGTCCAGAGCCCGCCGGACCGGCATCTGCACCGACCAGCCGTGCCGATGGAGCAGCCTGCCCCCCGACACCGGTCCCTTCGACAGCAGGGCTGTGTGCCGCCCTCACGCCAGGCCTTCCGCCGACGCGTCACCGACCGCTCGTGGACCCGCGGCCGCGCGACGACCGTCCTGGACGACTGCCCGGCCTCGAACCACTCGGCCGCCTGCATCCGTATTCAGGCGGTGCATCACCGGCATCCTGGTGATCACCCAAGCGACCTTCCGCACCTGGCCGGCCTCCGGGAAGAAAAAAGGGCCCGCACATCACATGGATGGCAAGCCCTGGGCCCCGCATGGATGGGGCCGCCCGCGGCGTCGTCCACGACGCCGCGGCCTACCTGTTGGTCCGACCCGCTCTCACCAGCCGCGCCGTACGGTCTCGACGATGTGCGCGCGCTGCTCCTCGGTCACCCACCAGCCCACGGGCAGGCAGACGACGCGCTCCGCCACGCTGTCGAGTCCGGGCAGCAGCGTGGCATACCGGCGGACGCAGGTGTGGGTGTCGTTGCGTTCGTGCACGTTGCTGACCATGATCTCGGCCTCGTCCATGCGCTTCATGAAGCCGGCGCGGTCCTCGACCTTGACGGGGTAGATCCAGAAGGACGACTCGCGATCCTGCCTGCGTTCGGTCAGTTCCAGCCCCGGCACGCCGGCGAGCTCCCGGTCGTAGTAGGCAGCGTGGGCCCGGTGCCGTGCCACGACCTCTTCCGCCCAGTCCAGATTGGCCAGCCCTATCGCGGCGTTGATGTCGGTCATGTGGAACTTGTAGCCCCACTCGGCGACGTCCGGCGGGTTGCGCAGCCGGTCGGCGCTGCGGCTGATGCCGAACCAGCGGAGCAGCGTGGCCCGCTGGTGCAGCTCGTCGTCCGGCAGCACCAGAGCCCCACCGTCACCGCAGGTCAAATGCTTGATCGCCTGGAAGCTGAACATCGCGACGTTGCCGTGGGTACCCAGGCGGCGGCCCTGGTAGGTGGCGCCCCATGCATGGGCGCAGTCCTCGATCACCACGGGGCGGAATCCGAAGGCCGCCTCGGCCTCGTCGAGGATCTTCGCCAGCCGCTCGAGGTCGACCGGATAGCCGGCGAAGTGCACGACGACGATGGCGCGGGTGCGGGGGGAGATTTTGCGGGCCAGGTCGTCGAGGTCGACGTTGAGCGTGGCAGGATCGACGTCCACCCACTTGATGTGCAGCCGGTTGGCGAGGATGGTCCAGTTGGTGGCCTCCATGGTCAGGGGCGTGGAGAGCACCTCGCCATCGTCGTCCCCGCCTGCGGCGACCATGTGGAGCGCCAGGTGCAGCCCCGAGGTGCCACTGTTGACCGTGGCGACGCGCGGGTTGCCGATCCGCTCCGCCAGCGCCCGCTCGAACTCGGCGACCTTGGCGCCCTGACCGATCTGGCCACTGCCGACGACCTCGGCGACCGCTGCCGGAGCCGACTCCGACATGGCGACCTTGAACAGTGGGATCAACGCGGCGCTCCGTTCGGTGTGGCGAGTTCGGCGTAGCGGGCCAGACAGTCGGCGTAGGAAGGCAGGATGCCGAGCTGTTCGGCCTCTTTCAGGGAGGGCGCGGCCCGGTCCTTGTCCGACAGGACGGGCTCATGGTCGCGCGGCCAGGGCAGGTTGAGGTCGGGGTCCAGCGGGTTCACCTCGAAGGAGCTCTCCGGCGACCAGGTGCTGGAGCACAGGTAGAAGACGGTGGCCTGCTCGGTCAGCGGGGCGAACCCGTGCGCGAGCCCTTCGGCGAGGTAGAGCGCGTGCCGGTTGTCCTCGCTCAGCTCCGCCACGACGTGCTCGCCGTACGTGGGCGAGCCGGGCCTGATGTCGACGACGATGTCGCGGACGGCGCCGCTCGGGCAGGTCACGTAGCGGGCCTGGCCTGGCAGGTGGATCGCGTGCAATCCACGGATCGTGCCGCGTGTGGAGACGGAGCAGTTGACCTGGGCCACGGTCAGCGGATGGCCGACGGCCTCGGCGAAGGCAGGCTGCCTGAAGACCTCGAGGAACAATCCTCTGGAGTCGGGGAAGACCTTGGGCTCGACGAGGAATGCCCCGCCGATGCCGAGTTCGCGAATCTGCATATGATCCCCTTTTGACGTTATGTTGGGTCGCCTTGATCCGCGGCGGCAACCCCTACGGCACCCTTATGCGCCTCCCACCAGGGGCGGTTGTTCCGGTACCACTCGACCGTCTCAACCAGGCCTTTCTCGAAGTCCACGGCCGGGCGGTACCCCAGCTCAACGCGGATCTTGATGTCGTCGACGGAGTAGCGGCGGTCGTGGCCCAAGCGGTCCTCGACGAACTCCACGCGCTCCCATCCGGCGCCGCAGGCCTCCAGGAGCAGCCCGGTCAGCTCGCGATTGGTCAGCTCGGTGCCACCGCCGATGTTGTAGACCTCTCCCGGCCGGCCTGCCTGCCGTACCAGCTCGATCCCCGCGACATGGTCGGCCACGTGAAGCCAGTCGCGCGAGTTCATGCCGTCCCCGTACAACGGAACCTTGCCGCCGTCGAGCAGGCTGGTGACGAACAGCGGGATGACCTTCTCGGGGAACTGGTACGGCCCGTAGTTGTTGGAGCAGCGGGTCACCCGCACGTCCAGCCCGTACGTCCGGTGGTAGGCGAGGGCGAGCAGGTCGGCCGAGGCCTTCGACGCCGAGTACGGCGAGCTGGGCGACAGCGGCTGGTCCTCCCCCCAGGAGCCTTCGGGGATGGAGCCGTACACTTCGTCGGTCGAGACGTGCACGAACGTGCCGAGCCCGTGCTCGACCGCCGCCGCGAGCAGCGTGTAGGTCCCCGTCACGTTGGTGCGGACGAACTCCCCCGCACCGCTGATGGACCGGTCGACGTGGGATTCGGCGGCGAAGTGCACCACCTGGTCGTGCGCGGCCACCAGCTCTCCGACGAGGGCGGCGTCGCAGATGTCGCCTCGCACGAACGTGAAGCGGCCGTCGGCGGGCTCCAGGTTGGCCCTGTTGCCCGCGTAGGTGAGCTTGTCGAGAACCGTCAGCGTGCAGTCGCCCCGCTCGGCCAGGGTACGGACGTAGTGGGAGCCGATGAATCCGGCGCCGCCGGTGACCAGGATCCTCATCGCGCGTAACTACTCGCGATGCTCATCACGTACTGGCCGTAGCCGGACTGCGACTGCTCGGCTCCAAGCCGGTAGCACTGCTCCGCGTCGATGAAGTTCATGCGGAGCGCCACCTCCTCCAGGCAGGCGATGCGCACGCCCTGGCGTTGTTCGAGGGTCTGCACGTACTGTCCCGCCTGGAGCAGCGTCTCCGGCGTACCGGTGTCCAGCCAGGCGAATCCTCTGCCGAGATCCACCAGTTTGGCCCTGCCCCGCCGTACGTAGGCCAGGTTCACGTCGGTGATCTCCAGTTCGCCGCGTTCGGACGGCTTGAGATTCTTGGCGATGTCGATGACTTCGTTGTCGTAGAAATACAGGCCTGTGATGGCTCTGTTGGAGAGCGGCTTCGCCGGTTTCTCCGCTATCGAGATCAGGCGCCCGCTCTCGTCGGTCAGCCCCACTCCGTATTGGCCGGGATCGCTCACCGGATACCCGAACAGCACGCACCCCTCCACGTCCTGCGCATTCTCTTCCAGCACCTCCGAAAAGGAGGGTCCGTGGAAGATGTTGTCGCCGAGGATCAACGCGGCCGGGCCGTCGCCGATGTGGGAGGCGCCGATGAGAAACGCCTCGGCTATCCCGTCCGGCGATTCCTGGGAGGCGTAGGAGATGTTCAGCCCGAAGCGGGCGCCGTCGCCCAGCAGCCGGACGAAGTTCGGCAGCTGGTCCGGCGAGGAAATGAGGAGGATATCCCTGATGCCGGCCAACATGAGCACCGATATCGGGTAATAGATCATCGGCTTGTCGCTCACCGGGAGCAGCTGTTTGGAGACCGCGGCGGTGATCGGATGCAGCCGCGTTCCCCGCCCTCCCGCGAGAACGATTCCTTTCACGGCCTTATACCTCTCTGCTGCGTGGAAGTGTCCCGAGGCTAAGCAGGGGCGTAGCGGAGCGGCAAGGTCGATGACCGGAGAGAGGGGGAGCATTAGGGGGGTTGGTGACGGACCGCCAGGCTCCTGTGACCGGCGAATAGGGGACCGTCCGCGCCCGACCGCGAATGAGCACGGTGAGATACCTGAATTAGGGGAGGGTAGGGGCTGACCCGATCTCTCCCTGGCGACGAGAATTTTTCCACATTGACGTCTCCGGGAGGGAGTCCGGCGGTGCGGATTGTCGCTTTCAGCCGTGCCGTCACCGCGATCGTGGCCGCGGTGTTCTCACTCACGCCGGCCGTTCCGGGGCGGGCAGAGCGGGACACAGGGGACGCCTCCACGCGTGAGGTCCCCGGGCTGCGCGAGCCGGTGCGGCTGGTGATGGACCGCTGGGGAGTGCCGCACCTGTACGCGCGCAACACCGACGACGTGTTCCTGGCGCAGGGGTACAACGCCGCGCGGGACCGACTGTTCCAGCTCGACCTGTGGCGGCGGCGCGGCCTCGGCCTGCTGTCGGCCGCCTTCGGGCCTCGTTACGTCGAGCAGGACCGGGCCGCCCGGCTCTTTCTGTACCGCGGGGACATGCAGCGGGAGTGGGCCGCCTACGGGCCGAACACGCGCCGCGCCGTGACCGCGTTCGTCCGCGGCGTCAACGCCTACGTCGACTGGGTCAACGCGCACCCGGAGGCGTTGCCGCCGGAGTTCCGCCGGCTGGGCCACCGGCCGGACCGCTGGCAGCCTGAGGACGTGGTGCGGATCCGCAGCCACGGGCTGGCGCTCAACGCCTACCCCGAGGCGTTGCTCGCGGCCGCGATGTGCTCCGGCGGGCAATCCGCCGCCCGGGCTCTCGTCCGCCTGGAACCCGAGCACGAGGCCCAGGTGCCGGACGGACTCGACCCGTGCTCCGTGCCCGCGGACGCGCTCAACACCTACCTGCTCGGCATCTCACCGGTCACCTTCGACGGCGTCGCGGTACGGTCGGTGCCGCCGTCGCCCGGAGGGTCCAACGCCTGGGCACTCGCGCCGTCGCGTACCGCCACCGGCCGGCCGATCCTCGCCGGCGATCCGCATCGAGCCACCACGGCGCCGGCGCTGCGCTACGTCGCCCACCTGTCCGCGCCCGGCCTGGACGTGATCGGCGCCGGCGAGCCGGCGCTGCCCGGCATCTCCATGGGGCACAACGACCGCGCCGCTTTCGCGCTCACCGTCTTCTCCGCGGACCAGGAAGACATTCAGGTGTACCGCCTGCACCCGGACGACCCGGGCCGCTACCTCTACCGTGATCGCTGGGTGCCCTTCACCACGGTGCGGGAGGATGTGCCGGTGGCCGGCTCGACGCCCCGTCAGGTGGAGCTGCTCTTCTCCCAGCATGGCCCGGTGCTCAAGGTGGACAAGGACCGGGGCCTCGCGTTCGGTCTGCGTACCGCCTGGTCGGAGCCGGGCGCGGCGCCGTACCTCACCGGTCTCGACACCATGACCGCGCGGAGCTTCCCCGAGTTCGCCGCCCGGGCGCGGCGCTGGGTCTCCCCGCCGGAGAACCTGGTCTACGCCGACACCTCGGGCACCATCGGCTGGGTGCCCGGCGCCCTGGTCCCCCGGCGGCCAGGGTACGACGGGCTGCTGCCGGTGCCAGGCGACGGCCGCTACGAATGGGACGGCTTCCACGACGGCGCCGAGTTGCCCAGGGTGATCAACCCCAAGAGTGGCTTCGTCGCCTCGGCGAACGAGTACAACATGCCACCCGGGCACCCGGTGCGCGTCGGCTACGAATGGGAACCGGCGGCGCGCAAGGAGCGCATCGCGGACGTGCTGTCCAGCTCGACCCGGCACACTACGTCCGAGATGGCGCGACTCCAGTTCGACCATGTCGACGAGTACGCCCGGCGCATCGTCGCGGTGCTGCGCGACATTCCTGCCGGTGACGACCCGGACACCGCGGCCGCGCTGCGGCACCTGCGCGACTACGACGGTACGGCGAGCGCCGACTCCCCCGGCGCGGCGCTGTTCGAGCCCTGGCTCTCGGGGTATCTCGGCCCGGCGTTCCTCCGCAAGTTCGTCCCCTCGGCGGTGGCCGCCCGGGTGCCGCGCGCCGACGTCCGGCAGGTGATCGACGCGTTGGAGCGGCCGGACCGCTGGTTCGGACCGGACGGCGCCGCGGTGCGGGACCGGCTCGTGCAGGAGACGCTGAGCGCGGCCTACGCCGCGGTCCGCGGCCGGCTCGGCGCCGACCCGGCCGCCTGGCGCTGGGGAAACCTGCAGCACGCGCTGTTCTCCCACCCCTTGGGCAACCACGTGGGCCCGATCTCACGGGGCGGCTCCGCGACCACGGTGGACGCCTCGACCTATTACCCAGGGGCCTACCAGTCGACGTCCGGCGCCGCGTACCGGATGGTGCTGGACGTCGGAGCCTGGGACAACTCCACCTTTGTGAGCGCCCCCGGCCAGTCCGGGGACCCGGCGAGCCCGCACTACGCGGACCTCACCGCCGCCTGGAGCTCCGGCGCCCAGGTGCCGCTGCTGTACAGCCCGGCCGCGGTCGCGCGGAACACGGAAAGCGTCATCACTCTGGTGCCCGCGGCGTCCGGCCGCGGGTGATCGCCGCGCTCACCGGGCCCACCGGGAGGCGGCGAAGAATCACTGCGGAAGGAACGATGTGGACGAGCGTTGGATCAAGCGATTTCACCCCGCGCCGGACGCCCCGGCGCGGGTCATCCTGCTGCCGCACGCCGGCGGCGCGGCCAGCGCCTACTTCAAGCTGTCCGCCGCGCTGCACCCGGCGCTGGACGCCCACACGGTGCAGTACCCAGGCCGGCAGGAGCGCCGGCATGAGCCGCCCTTGACGGACTTGCGCCTGCTGGCCGCCGGCGTCGCCGATGCGCTCCCCGACGACGGGCGGCCCACGCTGCTGTTCGGGCACAGTATGGGCGCGCTGATCGCCTTCGAACTCGCCCTGCTCCTGGAGCGGCGCGGCGCGGCGCCGCACGCGCTGGTCGCCTCCGGCCGGCGCGCCCCGTCCACCTACCGCGACGAGTGGGTGCACCGGCGAGACCCGGCCGGCGTGGCGGCCGAACTCCGCCGGCTCAACGGCACCGACCCAGTGTTCCTGCAGGACCCGGAGCTGTTCGAGATGGTGCTGCCGGCGCTGCGCGCCGACTACCAGGCGGTGGAGACCTACCAGTGCGCCGCGGACGCCGCGGTCGGCTGCCCGCTGGTCGTCTTCGTCGGCGACGACGACCCGAAGACCACGGTCGAGGAGGCACGCGCCTGGCGCCGGAACACCACCGGCGACTTCGACCTGCGGATCTTTCCCGGGGGGCACTTCTACCTGGACGACCAGGTGGCTGAGGTGACCGACGCGCTCGTCGCACTGTCCAAGTAAGTCACGCTCATCCCAGACCGCGCCGTCCGGGCGAGCCGCGCTCACCCGAACGTCTGAGCTTTCGCGCCGTCCGGATGGGTCACCCTCACCCGGACGTCCTCTCTCGTGCCATCCGGACGAGCCACACTCACCCGGACGTCTGCGCCAGCCATTCCTCGATCACGGCGGCGGTCTGCCGCGCCTCGGACTCCAGGATGCTGAAGTGGTCGGCTGCCACCTCGCGCACCGCCGTGCCGGGGGTGAGGACCGGACGCCAGCCCGCGCCGACGCCCGCGGCCGTCCCGCCGGGCGTCGCCGTCTCCTGGGCGGCGCGGATGTACAGCGTCGGCGCCGCCAGCTCGACCGGCCGCCACTCGGAGAGCAGCGCGGCGTACCAGCCCATCGCGGACAGCCGGGCGGCGGTGAACGGGCCGAACACGGCCTCCCGATCGAGCAGGCCGCCCACGATCGACGACCAGACTGCGGTGCTCTCCCCCGCCCCGGGTACGTGCGTGTCGAGAAGGATCACCGCGGCCGGGCCCTGGCCGGCTTCCGCCAGCGCGCCGGCGAGCGCGTGCGCGAACACCCCGCCCGCGGAGTACCCGACCAGCGCGTACGGCTCCGCGGCGGTCCCGCCGCTGGTCACCGACTGGGCCAGCCCCTGTACGAGGGCGTCCAGCGAGTCCGGCAGGCTCTCCTCCCGGACGAACCCCGGCACCGGCAGCACGGCAAGGTCGCGCACCTCACGGAATTCCGCCGCCAGCGGCATGAACTGGTGCGGCCCGCCGAAGGCCATCGGCGAGTTCAGGCAGAACAGCCGCGGCCGGCGCGAGCCGGTGGCCAGCACCACCGGGGTGCGGGCCGGAGCGTCGGCCGCGTCGTACCGGGGACGGACCGCGGCGGCGGCGTGCAGCAGCGCCATCCCCTCCTCGATCTTGCCGGCGGCGGCCGCCGCGCGGAACAGGCCGCTCAACGTCTCCGCCGCACCCGGCAGATCCTGTGCGGCCGGTCCGTCGCCGTGCGCGGCCTGGCCGTTGGCCGCCGCGACTTCACCAGCCGGTACGCCGAGCGCTGCGGCCGGAGCCGGGGTGATCTCCTCGGCCAGCACCCGGGCCAGCGCACTGGCCGTCGGATAGTCGAAGGCGGCGGTGGCCGGCAGACGGACGCCGGTGTCCGAGTTGAGCGCGTTGCGCAGCTCCATGGCGGCCAGCGAGTCCAGGCCCAGCCCGACCAGGTCCGCATCCGGCTCGACAGGCTCCGGGTCCGCGTGTCCGAGCACCTGGGCCGCCCGCCTCCTGACCAGCTCGACCAGGCGCTCCTGGCGCTCCTCCGGGCCTAGTGCGGCCAGCGACTCCAGCTCGTTCCCGCCCGACGCCGCCGTCGTGCGTCGTACGGCCGATGCCAGGCCCTGGAGCAGCGCGGGAACGCCGTCCGCGCGGGCGCGCACAGCGGCCGGGTCCAGCCGGATCGGCGCCAGCACGGCGGCGTCCGCCCGCCGCGCCGCGTCGAACAACGTCAGCGCCGCGTCCACCGGCAGCGGCAGCATGCCCCAGCGGCGGATCCTCGCCAGGTCGTCGTCGCGCAGTTCGCGTTGCATGCCCGCCTCGCCGCCCCACAGGCCCCAGGCCAGCGTCCGCGCCGGCAGGCCCGCCGCGCGGCGGTGCTCGGCCAGCGCGTTGAGGAAGGCGTTCGCCGCCGCGTAGTTGCCCTGGCCGGGGTTGTCCACCAGCGATGCCGACGAGGAGAACAGCACGAACTCGGCCAGGTCGTGCTTCTGGGTGAGCTCGTGCAGGTGCCAGGCGGCGTCCGCCTTGGGCCCGGCCACCTGGTCGACCAGCTCGGGCGTGAGGTCGGCGAGGACCGCGTTCGCGCTCGTC
>NZ_JBFANV010000172.1:0-10184 GCF_040674955.1 Nonomuraea sp. NPDC049695
CTGTCGATCATGCCAGCTCACGCTACAAGGATCGTTGGAGATTGAACACGCAGGCATCGCGAAGAAGGTCCCCTATGCTGAGGCGCAAGTCTCAGCCATCACCCCGACATAGACCCCGGTACGGCTGCGCCGCAGCCCCGACGGGTCGACGCCGGCGTGCTCCAGGGCCTCCCAGGAGGTCTCCAGGATGAGCCGTTGCTGCGGGTCGGTGGCGGTGGCCTCGCGCGGGCTCATGCCGAAGAAGTCGGCGTCGAACTCGCCGGAGCTCTCCAGGAACCCGCCACGGTTCACGTAGCTGGTTCCCGGGCGGGTCAGCTCCGGATCGTAGAGCGCGTCCACATCCCAGCCCCGGTCGGTGGGAAAGCCGGAGATGCCCTCCCGCCCCGCGGCCACCAGGCTCCACAGCTCCTCCGGGGTGGCCACCCCGCCCGGGTACCGGCAGGCCATGCCGACGATCGCGATCGGCTCCCTGGCCCGCTCCGTCACATCGCGCAGCTGCCGCCGGGTCTCCTGGAGATCCGCCGTGGCCCTGCGCAGGTAGTCACGCAGCCGGTCGTCGCCCGACATGAGTCATCTCCCCCGTAGTTCAGGACGTCCCGTCCAGGCCGCCCAGCTCGCTGTCGAGCACCGCGAACAGCTCCTCGTCGGTCGCCGCGGCGAGATCCCGCACCTGGTCGCGCGGAGCTCCGTTGCCGTCGGCACGGCGGTGCGCCTCCCGCCACCGGCGGGCCAGCGCCTCCAGCCGGGCCGCCACCGCCTCCACATCGGCCTGCCCGGGCGGAGCCTCGGCGAGCGGCTCGGCCATGGTGGCCTCCAGTCGTTCGAGTTCGTCGAGTACGGCGCGCGCCGGGTCGGCGTGCTCCGGGTCGAGTTCCTCGAGGAGGAACGTCACCAGTGCCTCCGGGTTGGGGTGGTCGAAGACCAGCGTCGCCGGAAGGCGCAGCCCGGCGGCGACGGCCAGCCGATTCCGCAGCTCCACCGCGGTCAGCGAGTCGAAGCCCAGCTCGGCGAAGGCCCGCTCCGCCGCGATCGCGTCGACGCCGGCGTGCCCGAGCACCGCGGCCACGTGCGAGCGGACCAGGTCGAGGAGGATGCGGCGCTGTTCGGCCGGGAGCAGCCCCGTCAGCCTTTCGGTCAGCGACTCCTCCATCGCGGGCGCGTCGGCCGCGGCCCGTCGCCGCGCCGGCGCGGCCACCAGGCCACGCAGCACCGGCGGCACCGGGTGGCCGGACAGCGCCTCCGCGTCCACGTCCGCGGCGAGCACCACCGGGGCATCCCCGGAGACGGCGGCGTCGAAGCGGCGCAGTCCGGTCTCGGTGTCGAGTTCGCGCAGCCCGGTCGCGGCCAACCGCGCCGAGTCGCCCGTGCCCACGTGGGCGGTCATCGCGCTGCGTTCCGCCCACAGCCCCCAGGCCAGCGAGTGCCCGGGCAGGCCGAGATGGCGCCGATGCTGGGCGAGCGCGTCCAGGAAGGCGTTCCCGGCGGCATAGTTGCCCTGCCCGGGCGAGCCGAGCAGCCCGGCGGCCGAGGAGAACATGACGAACAGGGCGAGGTCGTACCGTCGGGTCAGGTCGTGGAGGTGCCACGCGGCGTCGGCCTTGGGACGCAGCACCGCGGCGAGCCGGTCCGGGGTGAGCGAGGCGATCGTGGCGTCGTCGAGGACGCCGGCCGCGTGCACCACCCCGGTCAGCGGATGCGCCGCCGGGATGCCGTCGAGCAGCGCGGCGAGGGCGTCCCGGTCGGCCACGTCGCAGGACTCGACCCGTGTCGAGGCGCCCAGCTCGGCCAGCTCGTCGCGGAGCTCGGCGGCGCCGGGTGCGTCGGCGCCGCGGCGGGTGACCAGCAGCAGGTGCCGCGCGCCATACCGGGCCACCAGGTGGCGGGCGACGTGCCCGGCGAGGACGCCGGTGCCACCGGTGATCAGGACGGTGCCATCCGGGTCGAGCTCCCGCGGCACGGTCAGCGCGAGCTTGCCGACGTGGCGTGCCTGCTGGAGGTGCCGGAAGGCGTCCTTGGCGCGCCGGGCGTCCCAGATGGTGACGGGGGACGGCCGCAGCACGTCATGTTCGTACAGCCGCACCACCTCGGCGAGGATCTCCTGGATACGCTCCGGGGTGCCCGCCGGGTGCTCGGTGCGTGACTGGGCCACCATGTCGTAGGCCCGGTAGACGACCCCCGGGTGGGTGCCGGCCACCTCTTCCGCAGGCCGGATGTCAGTCTTGCCCATCTCCAGGAAGTGGCCGCCGCGGGGCAGCAGCTCCAGCGAGGCGTCGACGAACTCCCTGGCCAGCGAGTTGAGCACCACGTCCATCCCCGCGCCGGCGGTGGCGGCCAGGAACTTCTCCCGGAAGCCGAGGTCTCTGGAGGAGGCCAGGTGGGCCTCGTCCAGGCCGAGTGCGCGCAGCACGGGCCACTTGGCGGGCGACGCGGTCGCGTAGACCTCCGCGCCGAGGTGCCGGGCGAGCTGGATCGCGGCCAGGCCGACTCCGCCCGCGCCGGCGTGCACCAGCACCCGATCCCCCGGACCCACGCCGGCCAGGTCGACCAGGCCGTAGTAGGCGGTGAGATTGACGATCGGCAGCACCGCGGCCGCGGTGAACGACCAGTCGTCCGGGATCGGAACGAGCAGCCGCCGGTCGCTGATCGCCACGGTGCCGGCGCCGCCGTCGACCAGGCCGGTCACCCGGTCGCCCGGCCGCAGGTCGGTGACGGCGGAGCCGACCTCCAGCACCACCCCGGCGGCCTCGCCGATCAGGCCGTCGTCCTCCTCCGTGATCATGTCGAGGGCGACCACCAGATCGTGGAAGTTGATCCCGGCGACGCGGGGCGCCAGCCGTACCTCGGTGGGCGCCAGCGGGCGGGTCGCCTCCGGCGCCGGCAGCAGCGCGAGGTTGGACAGCGTGCCCTTGCCGGTGGTGGCCAGCCGCCACGGCCCGACCGGGGGGACGAGCGCGTCGGCGTCCCGCGCCAACCGCGGCGCGTGAACCGTGCCTGCGCGCAGGGCCAGCTCCGGTTCGCCCGCTTCGATCGCCGCCCGCACCGCCGCCCACGGCGTTTCTTGCCCGTCGGTGTCGAGCAGGACGAACCGGTCGGGATGTTCCGCCTGCGCGGCACGCACCAGGCCGGTGGCCGCCGCGTGTGCGGGATCGGCGTCCTCTCCAGGGACGACCGCCGCCGCGCGCCGTACCACCACGGCCAGTCGGGCGCCGTCCGGCCGGTCGCCGGACAGCCACTCGCGCAGCGCGTCCAGGGTGGCCCGGGTGGCCGCGTGGGCTGCGGCGGCCGCGTCCTCGCCGGCGTCGCGGGGCACGTGGAACACCTCGAGGCCTGGGATCGCGGCCCCGGCGGACTCCTCCCGATGCGGGGCGGCGAGGTGTGCCGTCGCCGCGTCGGCCCGCGGTTCGGCCGAACCGTTGGCCGAACCCGCGCCGTTGGTCGAACCCGCGCCATTGACGAGCGGCTCGGCCACCGGAACGAGGGAGGTTACCGAAGCCACCGGGGCCACTGGAGGCAGTGGTGTCCAGGTGAGCCGCGGTGGCGCGACGTTCGCCGCCGCGTGAGCCAGTTCCCCGTCGCTCACCGGACGCACCACCAGGGCGTCCACCGAGGCCATCGGGGTCCCTGCGGAGTCGGCCAGCTCGATGGTGAAGCGATCCGTGCTCACCGAACCGTTCCGCCCGTGATCGGGCTCGTCGGTACCGGGCCGGTCGGCGACGCCGCGCAGCCGTACCCGTGCCGCGGTGGCGCCCGTGGTGCGCAGCCGTACGCCGCGCCAGGTGAACGGCAGCCGGGGCGCGCCGGAGGCATCGCCGTCGAGGAGCCCGGCGGTGTGCAGGGCGGCGTCCAGCAGTGCCGGGTGGATCCCGAACCGGTCCGCCTCGCCGGCGACCGGCTCGGGCAGAGCGACCTCGGCGAAGATCTCGTCGCCGCGGCGCCAGGCACGGCGCAGCCCGCGGAACGCCGGCCCGTAGCCGTACCCGCCGGCGGCCATGGTCTCGTACAGCTCACCGACGTCCATCTGCCGCGCGTCCGCCGGCGGCCAGGCGGAACCGGGCGGCTGCGGAGCGGGATCCGGGCCGGCGGTCTTCGCCAGAGTGCCGGTGGCGTGCCGGGTCCAAGCGACAGTGGCCGCCGCCGTGTCCGCCGACGCCGGTGCGGCGTACACGGAGATCTGCCGGTGGCCGTCCTCGGCGGCGCCGACCACCACGCGTACGCGGGTCGCGCCGTCGTCGGGCAGCACCAGCGGGCGTTCCAGGATCAGCTCCTCCAGCAGGTCGCAGCCAGCCCTGTCGGCGGCGTGCAGCGCCATCTCCACCAGCGCGGCGCCGGGCACCAGGATCCGGTCGGCCACCTGGTGGTCGGCGAGCCACGGCTGACCCGCGATGGACAGGCGGCCGGAGAAGACCAGCCCGTCACCGTCCGGCTCGTCCAGCACCGCGGCGAGCAGCGGGTGGTCGGCGGAGTCCAGACCGGCGGCGCTCAGGCCGGCCGGTCCGGCCGGGGTGGCCGGCTTCCAGTACCTGTCGTGCTGGAAGGGGTAGGTGGGCAGTTCCACCCGCCGCCGCGCGGCCGGCAGGACCTTCGGCCAGTCCACCGGCGCTCCGCGCAGCCACGCCTCGGCCAGCGCCGTGGTGAACCGGCCGCCCTCGTCACGGCGCAGCGTGCCCAGCGCGGCCACGTCCACGCCGTCCGCGGCGGCGGTCTCCTCGATCGCCGGAGTGAGCATCGGATGGGGGCTCATCTCCAGGAACAGCCGGCGGCCCCGGGCCAGCAGCGCCCGGGTGGTCTCCGCGAACCGCACGGTACGCCGCAGGTTCGTGTACCAGTACTCGGCGTCCAGCCCGGCGGTGTCCAGCTCGGCCGCGACCACCGTGGAGTAGAAGGGCACCCGGGCGGTCTGAGGGCTCAGCCCCGCCAGGTCCCGCAGCAGCGGTTCGCGCAGCACTTCCACCTGCGTGCCGTGCGAGGCGTAGTCGACGGCCAGCCGCTTGACGCGGGTGCCTTCGGCCCGCAGCCGGGCCTCCAGCGCGTCCAGTGCGTCGGCGTCACCGGCCAGCACCACCGAACCGGGCCCGTTCACCACGGCCACCGACACCGCGTCGCCGTACTCGGCGAGCACCTCGGTCATCCGTTCGGCGGGCAGCGCCACCGACATCATGCCGCCGTTCAGGTCGGACAGGCGCTCGGCGACCGCGCGGGCGCGCGTCACCACCACCCGCGCCCCGTCGGCCAGTGACAGCGCCCCGGCCACACAGGCGGCGGCGATCTCGCCCTGCGAGTGGCCGACCACCGCGGCCGGCTCGACCCCGGCCGCGCGCCAGGTCTCCGCCAGCGACACCATGACCGCCCAGAGCACCGGCTGGACCACGTCCACCCGGTCGAGCATCCGGGCGTCGCTCAGTGCCTCGCGCACCCGCCAGTCCACCAGCGCCTCGATCTCCGCGGCGCAGCGCTCCAGGGCCGCGGCGAACGCGGGCGAGGAGTCCAGCAGTTCGATCGCCATGCCGGGCCACTGACCGCCCTGCCCGGGGAAGACGAACACCGGCTGGTCGGCGCCGTCGTGCACGAGACCTCGGACGAGCTCGGCGGCCTGCTCGCCGGCGGCCAGCGCGCGCAGCCCGGCCACCGCGGCGTCCCGGGTCCCGCCCAATACGGCCGCGCGCCGCGGCAGGCCGGCCCTTCGCGTCAGCTCGACGGCCACATCCAGCACGTCGGCCTCGTCGTGCTCGGTCATGAACCCGGCCAGCCGATCGGCCTGCGCCCGCAACGCCGCCTCGCTCTTGGCCGACACCAGCACCGGAAGTACGGCGGTGTCATCACCGGCCACGATTCCCGCCGACGGCGCAACCGCGTCAGCGGCCGACGGCTCCTCGACGGGCGGCTCTTCCAAAATCACATGAGCATTGGTGCCGGAGATACCGAACGACGACACCCCCGCCCGGCGCGGCCGGTCCACGTCCTGGGGCCAGGGCTGGGGCTCGGTCAGCAGCTCCACCGCCCCGCCAGACCAATCCACCTTCGACGACGGCGCATCCACATGCAACGTCTTGGGCAACAACCCGTGCCGCATCGCCAGGATCATCTTGATCACACCGGCCACCCCGGCGGCCGCCTGGGTATGCCCCAGATTCGACTTCACCGAGCCCAGCCACAACGGCGACTGCCGCTCCTGGCCGTAGGCGGCCAGCAGCGCCTGCGCCTCGATCGGGTCGCCCAGCGCGGTGCCGGTGCCGTGTCCTTCGACCACATCCACCTGCGCCGGGCCGAGACCCGCCGAGGCCAGCGCCTGGGCGATCACCCGCTCCTGGGAGGGACCGTTCGGCGCGGTCAGCCCGTTGGAGGCGCCGTCCTGGTTGATCGCGCTGCCGCGTACCACCGCCAGGACCCGATGCCCGTGGCGGCGGGCGTCCGACAGCCGCTCCACCACCAGCACGCCCACGCCTTCGCCCCAGCCGACCCCATCGGCCGCCTCGGCGAACGCTTTGCATCGACCGTTGGCGGCCAGGCCCCGTTGCCGCGAGAACTCCACGAACGACCCCGGGGTGGCCATCACCGTCACCCCGCCCGCCAGCGCCAGGTCGCATTCGCCGCGCCGCAGCGCGTCCGCGGCCAGATGCAGCGCCACCAGCGAGGACGAACAGGCGGTGTCCACGGAGAGCGCGGGACCGCGCAGGCCGAGGGTGTAGGAGACCCGCCCGGAGACCGTGGCGCCGCCGGCGCCGGCGGGCACGTAGTCGTGGTACATCACCCCGGCGAACACTCCGGCGCTGGTCTCCCGCAGCGACGTCGGGTCGATCCCGGCCCGCTCCAGCGCGTCCCAGCTCACCTCCAGGAACTGCCGCTCCTGGGGATCCATCTCCGCCGCCTCACGCGGGCTGATCCCGAAGAAGTCCGGGTCGAAGTCGGCGGCGCCGTACAGGAAGGCGGCCTCCCTCGCGTA
Organism: Nonomuraea sp. NPDC049695; assembly: GCF_040674955.1. Taxonomy (NCBI): domain Bacteria; kingdom Bacillati; phylum Actinomycetota; class Actinomycetes; order Streptosporangiales; family Streptosporangiaceae; genus Nonomuraea; species Nonomuraea sp. NPDC049695. The sequence goes on from NZ_JBFANV010000172.1 coordinate 6,941, forward strand.
CGAGGTCCCCTCGTGTCCGGGGTCCGGATGGAACAGCGACCCGAGCTCCCAGCCGCGGTCGGCGGGGAACTCGCCCACCGCGTCCCCGCCCTCGGTCAGCAGCCGCCAGAGGTCTTCAGGGGATTCCACGCCGCCCGGGTACCGGCAGGCGAGCCCCACGATCACGATGGGGTCGGTCGTGGTGGAGGGCGCCGCCGCCGGGGCCGCCGGCGTCGGCGCCGGCTTCCCGCCGGACCGGTCCGCCAGGTAGGCCGCCAGCGCGGTCACCGTCGGGTGGTCGAAGACCAGCGTCGCCGGCAGCGCCACGCCGACCCGTCGGCCCAGCCGGTTGCGCAGTTCCACTCCGGACAGCGAGTCGAAGCCCAGCTCCTGGAAGGCCCGGTCCACCGGCACCGACTCGGCCGCGTCGTACCCCAGCACGCCGGCGGCCTCCGCGCGGACCACGCCCAGCAGCAGCTCCCGCCGCTCCGCCGGGGACAGCCGGTCCAGCCGGTCGGTGAGCGAGCCAGGCCCGGCCGCGGCGGCACGGGCCGACCGGCGGCCGGCCAGCGCGCGCAGCAGCGGAGGCGGCTCCGCGTCCCGGCCGCGCAGCGCGGCGAGGTCCAGCCGGCAGGCCACTGGCGCGGGATGCCCCGCGGCCAGCGCCGCGTCGAACATGGCCAGCCCCTCCGCGGCGGTGAGCGGTCGCATCCCGGAGGCGGCCAGACGGGCGACCTGACGGCCGTCCAACCGGCCGGCCATGCCGCGTTCCGCCTCCCACGCCCCCCAGGCCACCGAGATCGCCGGGAGCCCGGCGGCGGCCCGCCGTACGGCGAGCGCGTCCAGCGCGGCGTTGGCCGCCGCGTAGTTGCCCTGTCCGCCGGCGTCCATCAGCCCGGTCGTCGAGGAGAACAGCACGAACGCCCGCAGCTCGCGGTCGCGGGTCAGCTCGTGCAGGTGCCATGCGCCGTCCACCTTGGGCCGCAGCACCCGCGCCACCCGCTCCTCGTCGAGCGCCGGGATGGTGCCGTCGGCCAGCACTCCGGCCGCGTGCACCACGGCGGCGAGGGGACGCTCAGGCGGGACCTCGTCCAGGAGCGCGGCGATCGCGGCGCGGTCGGCCACGTCGCAGGCGGCCACCGTCACCTCGGCGCCCAGCCCGGTCAGCTCGTCGCACAGCTCGGCCGCGCCAGGTGCGTCGAGGCCGCGGCGACTGGTCAGCACCAGGTGCCGCACCCCGTGCTCGGTGACCAGGTGCCGGGCCAGCAGGGCGCCCAGGCCGCCGGTCCCCCCGGTGATCAGTGTGGTGCCCTCGGCCGGCCAGGCGGCACCGGCGCCACTCTCGGCTCGTCGTACGGCGAGGCGGTCAGCGTCCGGCGCCACACCGGCGTCATTTCCGGCTCCTCGCACGGCGGGGCGGCCGACGGAATTCCCGGTGTCGAGGCGGGTCAGCCGGGGCACCCAGAGCCGGCCGGCGCGAACGGCCGCCTCGGGCTCTCCGGCGCGCAACGCGGCCGCGGCGGCCTCGTCGATCACAGCGCGGTCCGGGTCCAGCTCGGGGTCCAGATCGACCAGGATGATCCGTCCCTGGCTCTCTTCCCTGGCGGCCCGGGCCAGTCCCCAGACTGCCGCCTGCGCCACGTCCGGCGCCGCGCCGCCGATCGCGACCGCGCCCCTGGTCGCGATGACCAGGGTGTCCTCGGCGGAGGGCTCGTCGGCCAGCCAGCGCCGCAGGCGCTCCAACGTGGCCGCCACGCCGTGCCGTACCCGCTCCGGCGGGGATATGGCCGCCGCGGTGTCATCCCGGGCCACGGTGTCATCCCGGGCAGCGATGTCATCCCAGGCGGACACGTGCACCTCGGCCGCCGCGATGGCGTCCCGCGCGGCCGGCCCCTCCGTCGCGCCGTTGTCCGGCGCGGCGTCGTCCAGCGGCCGCCACTCCACCTCGTACAGCGGGCGCGTCGCCGCCCCGCCGCCGGCCGGGAGGTCGGCGGCGAGCGGGCGGGACTCGAGCGATGTCACAGTGGCCAGAGGACGGCCCGTCGCGTCGGCCAGGTCCAGCCGTACGGCTCCCGCCCCGGCGGTGTCGTCCGGGCGCAGCCGTACCCGTGCCGCGGCGGCGCCGGTGGCGTGCAGCTCGACCCCGCGCCAGGCGAACGGAACCACCGGCCGCCCGGCCTCGTCGGCCGTCTCCGTGTCCATTTCGGGTAGCAGGCCCACCCGCAGCGCGGCGTCCAGCAGCGCGGGGTGCGCACCGTAGGCGCTGGCCTCCACCCCTTCCGGCAGCGCCACCTCGGCGTAGAACTCGTCACCGTGTCGCCAGGCGGCGCGCAGCGCGCGGAACGCCGGGCCGTACTCGTAGCCGCGCTCGGCCAGCCGGTCGTCGAACCCGTCGACGTCCACGGGCTGCGCGTCCGGGGGCGGCCACGCGGTGAGGCCGGCGCCGTCGGCCGTGGCGGGCACCAGGGTGCCCTGGGCGTGCCGGATCCAGCCTTCCCCGGCCCTTGAGTGGATCTCCACGGCGCGATGGCCCCGATCGTCCGGCGCCGTCACGGCAACCTGTACGGCCACGCCCGCGTCCCCGGCGTCCCCCGCAGTGGGGATGACCAGCGGGGTCTCCAGGACGAGCTCGTCCAGCCGACCGCAGTCCACCTCGTCGCCGGCGCGGATCGCCAACTCCACGAAGCCGGTCCCGGGAAAGATCACGGTGCCGTTCATCGTGTGGTCGGCCAGCCAGGGCTGGGTACGCGGGGACAGCTGCCCGGTGAGGGTGACAGCGCCGTCCGGGTGGGTCACCGCGGCGGCGAGCAGCGGGTGCTCGACAGGCGCCTGGCCGACCGCCGACACGTCCCCGGCCCGGTGCGCCTCCAGCCAGAACCGGCGCCGCTGGAACGGGTAGGTGGGCAGGGCGACGGGACGGGGCGGGGTCTCACGGTCGGCGAACCAGGCGGCCCAGTCCACGGTCACGCCACCGGCCCAGGCGGCGCCGAGTGCGGCCCCGAACTGAGCCACCTCGTCGCGGTCGCGGCGCAGCAGCGGCACCACCGGGCCCGCGTGGCCGCCGTCGGCGAGAATTTCCTCGATCATGGGGGCGAGCTGCGCGTCCGGGCCTACCTCCAGGAACTGGGTGACCCCGCGTCGCCGCATGACATGGACGCCGTCGGCGAACCGGACCGGCTGCCGTACGTGCTCGACCCAGTAGCCGGGCTGGGTGATCTCCTCGCCGGCCAGCTCTCCCGAGACGTTGGACACCAGCGCCAGCTCC
>NZ_JBFANV010000173.1:0-9927 GCF_040674955.1 Nonomuraea sp. NPDC049695
CAGGTCGCTGAGCTTCTCGCAGACGGTTGGGATGTCGCGCCGGGGGGTGAAACGCCGTGGGAGCAGCCTGACGATGTCGTCGAGAGGCACCACCCTGTCGTCGAACACGATGCACTTTCCTCCCTACTCTGCTTGTGGTCTTCTCATCGCAGACGATGAGTTCTGGCCCGCGTCCCTCGGGTATTTGCCGGTGACCGTTTATGACAGGGCGGGCCGCCGATGATCGCGGCGGCCTCGTCGGCGGTGAGCGGCTCGAGCTCGGCCAGGGAGCCATGGCCGGCCAGGACGCGCTGGATGAGCAGGCTGGTGGCCCGCTGGACGAGATCGGCCAGTTCGTTATGATCAAGCCCATCAAGATCGAGAGTGTCCGCTCCCACCAAGCCCCTCCCAAGATTTTTTACGCAGTCCTTGCGGATGGTGCGTAGAAACTAGCAAGAAACTAGCGGGAGAGAAAGGGGAAAATCCTGCTCATCTCGTTATTTATGCAGCTTGCGAGGGAAAAAATACGCCATGCGAGTTGCGCGGTTGATGCGTACGACGCGAACATGTTGGTCCATGCGAACATCCTTGGGCCGGACCACCACCTTCACCGATCACGGGCGGCGCGTTCGCCATCACCCCTTACCTCCCTCCTCGGTGGGTCCAAGGAGCACGTCATAGGCTCCCGTACCAGCTCAGCCTCACCAGCAGGGCCTACCCCCGTAAGCACCTCGGCGCCGACCCACTTCCCGCCTCAACGGGACGGCGTCACCGCTTGGAGGAACACCATGACCTGGCCTGAACCCGAGGGAACCGTCGCCACTCCCGAGGCCGCCCTACTCGACACCTGGAGGCAGCGAGCCGGGCTGACTTGGAGAGAACTCGCCAGGCGCGTCTGCGCCTTGGATGAGACCCTGCCCGGCACCTCGCACAGGTTCTATCTACCTGAGCCGACCCTGCGCCTGATGAAGAACGGCGATCCGGCCGCGATCCGCAAGACCTGGCGCGTCGCCGCCGCGGCGCTCGTCACCGGCGGCGACCCCCAAGAACTCGACGACGCCGGCTGTCACGAGGCCGCCGACATGCTGCGTGACCTCCGCACCCAGTATCTGCGCGCCCGCGAAGCCGAGGACAGTGCCGCCCCCGCCGATCTGTCGGTCATGGACGTGGCCGTCGGACGCGCCGCGCAGGTCACCGTCGTTGTTCCCCCCGATCTCACCGATCGCGAGCTGGACCGCGTCCGCGCTGCGGCCGAGCAATTCGCCGCCGCCTTGCGCAGCAAACGGAGCTGATACTCCTCCCCCTGCCACACCCATCAGCTCGCGCCTCCCCCGTGAGGTGGCGCGGGCCTGCCGCTTTGCGTTACCGTGACGCCCCAGCACGATCTTGCCTGAAATGTCCCTGTCGTCTGTGCACCTAGCTGAGCGGACGGTATGTGCCCCACAGGAATCGACCGCAGGCCAGGGCGCGATCTTCGTGGCGGCGCCGTCGCGGCTGCCCCGGAGACGATGCGGAAGTGGATCCGCGGATCCACCATCCAGGACCGCGACCGCACAGAACAAGCAGGAGGAGACACAGGGATGCCGGATTACTACGCGGGCCGGGCGGCCGTGATCACCGGGGCCGGCTCTGGCATCGGGCGGGCTCTGGCCCTGGATCTGGCTGCGCGCGGATCATGCCTGGCACTGGCCGATCTGGACGGCGACGCCGTCGAGCAGACGGCGCGTGCGTGCCGTGAGCTGACCAGCACGGTGGAACACGCCCAGCTCGATGTGACCGACCGCGCGGCAGTGACCACCTACGCGACGACAGTCGCCGAACGTCTCGGTCAGGTCGAGGCGGTCTTCGCCGTGGCGGGAGTGATCCACACCGGTAGTCTGCTGCGCTCCGACCTGGCCGATTTCGACCACATCATTAGCGTCAACCTCCTGGGCATGGTCAACACCGCCAAGGCATTCCTCCCCCACCTGATTGCCTCCGGCCGGGGACATCTGGTGACGATGTCGTCGGCTTACGGATTCCTGGCCGCCCCCTACTCCACCGCCTACAACGCCAGCAAGTTCGCCGTACGCGGGTTCAGCGAAGCGCTGCGCCAGGAACTGCGGCTGCAAGGCCATCCCGTCACGGTGACCTGCGTCTTTCCCGGCGCGATCGACACCGCCATTATGCGCAAGGGAACCTTCGCGCCCGGCATCGACCCCGCCGCCGCGATCAAGCGGTTCGCGGCGATGGCCCGCACCGATGTGGCAAGCGCCGCCGCGGCGATCCTGCGCGGGACGGCGCGAGGCCGCAGCCAGGTCCTCATCGGGTCGGACGCCAAACGCGCCTGGCTGGTAGTCCGCCTCCTGGGCAGCGCCTACCAGCGGGTAGTGCCATGGCTGGTGCGACGGCGCTCGGCCGAGACGACATGACACGACAAGGGAGGCATGGTGTCCGACCACTGGCTATTGGTGGAAGTGTTCGGAGGGACAAGCAGCGAGCCGAGCGTGATGGCTGTGGGAAAGACTCCCAAACGCCTGCTGCCCCTGGACAAGGTCCTGCGCAACGGCCGGTATCTCGCGGAGGCGCGGGCGTTAATCGCTCGCGTCGCGGCCGGAGGACAACCGGTGCGGATGACCTCCTCTGACGGTCGCCGCCAGCTGATCGGCGACCCACTGATCGCGCCCGGCGGGCGAGTTCATGGGGTGTATGCGTGGGTGGGGCCGGTTGGCGCGCAGCCGCCGCCCCGTGATCCGGCTGGCGCCTGGTACTTCAACCTCACCACCGACCGGGTCGGCGTGTCACACGACCTGCTGGACCTGTACGGGGTGGCCCCGGAGGGCCGGCGGCTGGAGAAGACCACCGCCGAGGCGTTCGGCGGTGGCCGGCTGATCACCAACGCCGACGAGGCGAACGCGTTGTCGTTGATCGTCAACTCCGTACCCGGCACCGAACACCAGGCGACCTGGGGAGTACGGCGCGATGACGGCGAGTGCCGCGCCGCCAATTTCGCCTGCCGCGTGGTCGCCCAGCAAGGCCCGGACGGTCAGCTGGAGATGGTGGCCCGGGGCATCACCCACGACATCGGACCAGCCGAGAGCACCCCCAGCGCGATGCTCCTGTCCGGGGTGCTCGCGCAGCAGGTGCTCGCCGCGGAGCAGGAGCCTGGCGTGCACCGCGCGATCGTCAATGTGCACAAGCTGACGCTGCTGCGCTGGGTGGATGACCCGATGCCCGGCGTGGCCTGGGAGCTGGGAGGCGAGCACCTACCGGCAATCCACCCGCAGGATCTGCCGCTGGCCCGGCGCATGGCGGCCGATCTGCCGCAGGCCGGACGGGTGCGCGAGGTCCTGCGGTTGCGGTCGATCACCGGCGGGTGGATACGGGTGGAGGCCACCGCCCACCCCATGCAGCTGAATCAGCACACCCCGGCGGCGCTGGTACGGCTCACCAGGCCCGAAGGTGACGGCTCGCCATAGGTTCCCGCGCCGACCGTGCCCGCGGCTCCATCCGGGATACCTCCAGACCGCCAGGTAGAAGCCTGCTGACGAAGGCTTAAGCGCTCGATGAGGTGCAGGCCTAGAGGGCTGGTTCGATCTTGTGGATGTAGCCCCGGTGGGACCACTGGGAGAGCTGGACGCGGAAGCTGTTAACGTTGTCGATGCCGAGGATGGCGGCCAGCTCGTTCCTCGCCAGACGCGCCAGGGCTGGGCAGCGAGAAGCTCCAGGACCTTGCCACGCCGGTCCGGGCTGGTCAGCTCTGGTAGCGGTGGCAGGTCGCCCCAACGGCCATGAGGTGGTTGACCTGCCAGTTCGCGTGCCAGGCGGCGGGTCATCAGGTGGACGGAGGCCCACCAGACGAAAACCTCGTGATGCTCGGGCTTGCGTTCGTAGATCCGTACCAGCCGCCGATAGCGCATCAGCCAGGCCCGGCCCATGGCCTTGACCAGCTCAGCCATCACCGCCCGCGCCTCGCCCTCCAGCACCGCCCACTCGGCATCGGACAGATCCGACGGACACGCCGATCTTCGGCCGTGACATCGGCACCCCGGCGAAGGGCAACCACTGGCATTTCGGGCGCGGGCGTGTAGACAGACAATCACGGGCTCCTGGCTACTGAGCTGCTTCGACAACACCTCAGCTATCAGGAGCCCGCTCCTGTTCGCAGGCATGACACACCCGGAGAGCCGCCGAGATCACCCCAACTCAGCGGTACCGACCAAACCCTTCGTCAGCAGGCTCTAAGACAGGACGATCCACGGGCGGGGGTGACACCCCTGCCCATGAAAGCTGAGCACTCCTTTCGTGCGCGAGATCCATGATCTTGACTGGCGCGCGCCCGCCAAGTAACCTGCCCTTTGACCTCGCCAAGGCGGGGTTTGGGTCTGGCCTGTCCTCCTCGGCCTGATCCCGGATCGATTCGGTTGGAGGCTGCCCCATGCCGGGCGCCCTCCTCGACGTCCGGGATGACCCATGCGCCGAAACTGGCTCTCCTCTGCTCACCACCCCCACCGCCCGGCCGCTGATGGCGGCGGGTGGCGGCCTGCGCTGAGGTGGCGGCCGGCCGGTCGGCCCCGCTGTGCGGACACCGCCACCGGGGGGACGCGCCGACATTCGCGACGACGACGAGCATCTCGAGTGGTCCTCCGCTCCGTCGTCATGGGCGATGATGAACACCGCCAGATGACTCCTTCGCGCCCTGCTTTAAGCGGAGCGAGGAGGACCAGCCATGACACATGCCCCTCCTGGTCCCGTAGCACGGCCACGCTCCGTAGTACATTTCGAGCGCCCGCTACGATCGTTCACATGTTCGAGAGTGACATGGTAGAGCGCTCCCTGCGGGCACGAGGCGGCGGAGGTGACCACCTGGAGCGTGCGCACTGAGCAGCGCATCATCACCGACATCTGCCGTGAACACGGCTTCGCCGACCGTCACCAGCTCGTCATTCACGCCCTCACGCATTGGATGGCACCATGACCCTTGTCCGACTTTTCGGGATCCCACCGCGCGAGCTCGCCGCGCTGGGCGTGCCCGCGGTCATCCTGTCGGAAAACAACATCCACGACATGTATGTCGATGAGACCCAGATCGATACCCACCTCCTCGACCCGCTGGCCGAGGCCATCTGCGAGCTCTCCTCCGGGCTCGCGCTCCGGACAGAGCCGCTGGACTGGCCCTGGGGGACGACGACGATCCGGCGGTGCAGCGACCTGTTGCTCCTGCCTCACCTTGTCACGGCCCAGCGCGTGGCCAGCGGCTTCGTCCTGGACGTGCCCGAGCACGCGATCACCCGGCGCCTGGCGGCCCACCTGAGCGTGCTGACCGCCCGGAGCCTGCGCTTTCGCGTTCCCCGGGACTGGCCTGCGGCCAGCCAAAACGCTCTACCCGGCAAAGGGGCCTGATCGGGGCAGGCCCGCGCCCTCATCCGCCTGCTCGCCCTGCGCGCGAGCCAGCAGCTTACGGATCTGATACACCGACATTGTCAGCGCCAGATCCTCAGTATCGGGATTGTAGAAGGCCGCGGCGATGGCGGTCTGCGGCACCAGTTGATCGGCGTAGCCGCTGGAGGGTCCCCGCCGGAGGTCGGACGGGAGGCGGCCAGGATCGCCGGGATCGCTTCCTCCTCGTCCAGCTCGGTCAGCGCCGCGACGAACTGCGAGATCAGCGCATTACGGCGAGCGGCCACCTCAGTCAGGCGCCGATGCGCCTCCCGCGGTGATGCGCCGCCGCAGCGCGGGGTCAGCGAGAAAGCGCAGCAGCGCCACGGTGCGCACGCTGCGGCCGACCTCCCGGAACGCCTTGTAGATCTCGCTCTTGCGCGAGTGGGAGCCGAGCCAGCGCAGCAGAGTGACGGAGTTGAGCCTGCCCTCGCGGATGGAGATCGCCACCCGCATGGGGTCGGGCCACATCTTCTCCACCAGCTCCCAGTCGATCACGTTGCGGGCGCCAGGTCGCCTACCGCCACATCGACTCCTTGTTCCGCGCTGTGGCAAGGGGATGCGCATCGTGACCGACGCCGGTCTTCGCGACGAGCTCCTGCAGCGCATGCAACGCGATCAGGAGGTTCGCCTGAGCCTGCCCAAGAGCGGACCCGAGCCAGAAGACCTGATGGAGCAGTGGAGGAGCGTGGACGCCGACAACACCACCTACCTCAAGCAGGTGATCGACGAACACGGCTGGCCGGGCTATGACCTCGTCGGAGAGAACGGAGCGCAGGCAGCGTGGCTCCGGGCTCAGCATGCTGACCATGACCTGCCCTTCCAGCAGCGGTGCCTGGCGCTCCTACACGACGCCGTAGATCGTGGCCAGGCGCCGCCGCGGAACCTCGCCTATCTCGTGGACCGCGTTCGTGTCGGTGAGGGGCGGCCCCAGGTGTACGGCACGCAGTACCACGCCCCTGATGGTGTTCTCCAGCCGCGGCCGATAGAAGAGCCTGAACGGCTGGACGAGCGTCGAGCTGAGGCCGGGCTGGGGCCGCACGCCGCCTACGACCGCTCCATGCGTCAGCAATACGGATAAGACTGCCTCGAGAAGCGAACCCGTCTCCGGCGGCGGTTCGGGACTGCGGGCTGCCGCATGGGCAAAGGGTGGGGGCACGCACGACGAAGTGCCCCCCGTCTGCATTGCCGGCCGCTAATTTGAGCAGATGCCAACCCTCGATGTGGACTCGGAGCAGCCGCTGCGTGCGGCCATGGTTGACCGCCTGCGCGAGATCGGCGCTATCCGCAGAGACGAGGTCGCCCAGGCGTTCTCCCGCGTTCCCCGGCATGCGTTCGCGCCCGAAGCGACGCTGCGGGAGGCGTACGATCCCGAGGCCGTCGTCCGCACGAAGTGGGCCACCGACGGAACGACCGCGATCAGCTCCGTGTCAGCGCCGCAGATCCAAGCGCGGATGATCGAGCAAGCCGCCATCACCTCCGGCATGCGCGTGCTGGAGATCGGGTCAGGGGGTTACAACGCCGCGCTGCTGGCCGAACTGGTGGGCCATGAGGGGCATGTCGTCACCCTCGACATCGACCCCGACATCACCAGTCGAGCCCGCCGGCTGCTGGACGAGAACGGATACACCCACGTCGACGTGGCGCTCGGCGACGGAGACGACGGCTGCGTGACGCACGCGCCGTTCGACGCCATCGTGGTGACGGTCGAGGCCGCCGACATTCCCCCAGCGTGGATGGCGCAGCTCGCCGAAGGCGGCTCGCTGGTGGCGCCGTTGCGCGTGCGAGGCTTCACCCGCTCGATCGGCTTCGCTAAGCACGGTGACCGGCTGGTGAGCACCTCGAAGGAATTGGCCGGCTTCGTCGCCATGCAGGGCCAGGGAAGGCGGCCGTGGACGTCGGTGCCGCTGCGCGGAGGGACGGTGCGGCTGCGGTTCGACGAGGATCCCTGCCCGACCGACGCGGCGACGCTGGACCGGGCATTCCATGCAGGACAGGCGCAAGAATGGGCCGGAGTCACCGTCCGCGGCGACGAGTCGCTGGACACTCTCCAGGTGTGGCTGGCTACCACCCTGACCAACTCCTGTGTGCTGGCCATCGACAGGGACGCCGAGGGCGTGGCCGAGTTCCTGGCCAACCCGTTGATTCCGTCAATGTGCAACGCCGTCGTCCAGGCGGACAGCTTCGCCTACCTCACCAAACGCGGCCGAGGCGAGCGCCACGTCGAGATCGGCAGCCACGCCTTCGGACCTGAAGCGTCCGCCGCGGCGACGCTCATGGCCGACCTCGTGCGAGCATGGGACCGCGAGCACCGTCGCGGCCCAGACCCGCGGTACACGATCTACCCCATCGGCCTTCGCCCGCCCCTCCCCGATGGAAAGGTTGTGACGAAACGTCATGTCGACATCGAGATCTTCTGGCCGCCGGGGCCGGACCACACGGCACCCCTCGACAGCGGGAAAGCCGGTGACCGATAACGGGCCCGTGGCACAGACGCCACGCGACGCGCACCACGATCTGGTCTCCATCTGGCCGTTGTTCGGGCTTCGCCTGACAACCGAACGGCTCGAACTCGCTCTGCCGACGCCCCACGACCTGGTGGACCTGTGCCGGGCCGCCGCCCACCTTCAGCCGGCCGGCCAGGTCCGTTTCCAGCAGTCCTTCTTGTACGCGCCGTCTCCCGAACGGGAACGGCAGCTGCTCCAGCGGCACTGGCGGGCTCTGGCTCACTGGAGACCTGACAGCTGGGATCTTCAGCTGGCCGTCCGCCTCGACGGCACCGCCATCGGCCTGCAAAGCATGTGGGCGACCGACTTCGCGATCACGCGAACCGTGGAGACCGGCTCTTGGATAGGCTTGCGGTACCAGGGCCGCGGCTACGGCACCGAGGCCCGGACCGCCGTGCTCGACCTGGCGTTTGTCCACCTTGGCGCAGTCGAAGCCGGAACAGAATATGTGGACGGAAACGTCGCATCCGCGGTCGTGTCCCGAAAGCTGGGCTATCGGGACAACGGACGCAAGGTTTCCGCGCGGGACGGCGAGCGGCTCCTGCAGCACCTCATGATCATCGACGCTGCCACGTGGGAGCAGGGCGCCCATCGTCAGGTAACGGTGAGCGGCCTTGCTGGCTGTCATGACCTGTTCGGCGCCGCTACCTAGACGGGGGGGCTTCGTCGATCATCCCGGCTCAGACGAGCGACCGATCGGGGGCCATCGAGTCAAGCTCACATTGCTACTCGTCCCACCCCGGGAACGATCGCGGCGTACCTGGCTGGTGGTCGCTGTGTCCGCATCTCATCCAGCGAAAGCCCGCATGACCTCGTCACGATGGAGGGTCCACCACTCCAGAGCCGCCTCCTCGGGAGGGAACAGATTGGCGATCCGCTCGCTGGGCTCGCCACGGAGGTAGCGGAACTCCGCTGGCCAGACGTCCGTAAGGCGCTTCCACCATCGGCGAGACACCGCCTCGGCCAGTTCGGCGCTTTCCATGTCGACGATCGTTCGGTACGCAGCCACGAACGCTGCGATCTTGGCTACGTCCACCGCGCCGGTCCTGCTGCGAAACAGTGAGAGTCCGGCCTGGACGATCTCATCGGCGTAGGTGCTGAGCCGCATCCGGTCCCAGTCCAGTACCGCCGCGACCGTCTGACCGCGAAACAGCAGGTTCCTGTTGTTGAGATCCCCGTGAACCCAGCGCGAGGGTACTTCCGCCTGCCTGGCGGGTCGGAGATGCGCATAAAGGTGCAGCAGGTCGGCGCGACGTCGCAGCAGCCTGAGGATATGCAGGTCGTAGGGGGTTGGATCGGCCAGGGAGGTGATGACTCGCTCGATCTCCATGATGGTCTGCGTGGTCTTCGCCGCCTCACCCATGACCGTGTCCGCTGGGGAAGAGATGGGTCTTGGCTCGCAGGTGGCGGGCATCCGCGCTAGCGCCTGGTGGATTCTGCCGACCAGGCGGCCAAGCCGCGCAACAGCGGGAAGCGACAGATCCTCGCCCGCCAGGTGGGCGCCGCCTACCCAGCGGACCAGGCAGTACGAGCGGTCGTCCACGTCCACCACGGAGTGACCGGCGAGCGATCGAATCGGCAGGCACACCGGAATGGAACAGGTCGCCACGAACGATAACGCCGCGTGGATCTCGCGGGCCGCGGCCGGGGGGATGGCCAGGATCCGCTTCAACACGTACCGTTGCTGTCCGGCGATGATCTCCCAGTTCCGATTCATCCAGCCCGTGGTCAGATGCCGGTACGTGGTGACCTTCGGCAGTTGGAACGCCTCCTGCAGCGTGGGGAGGTCACCGGGAAGGTCCGCCAGACCCACCTCATCTTCGCTGGTCATCGGCTTCGCCTCACAGTCTGCGGATGTCGCGTTCACGGCAGGGCGTGAACCGCACGCCGGAAGAGAACCGACCCGTCCGGGGCCAGGGCCGCGACGTCGGTCGGCAGGTGTGCGCCTCGCGGCCAGAGAAGCTGGCCCAGGTGGTCAAGGCAGATGAGGTCATAGCCCGGCATGACCGTCAGGTCCGGCGTC
>NZ_JBFANV010000174.1:0-9876 GCF_040674955.1 Nonomuraea sp. NPDC049695
CGGCGTTCCGTACTAGGGTCCCATGGGTGTGATGGACTGGTATCCGCCGATCGAGCCGTACGACTCCGGAATGCTCGCCGTCGGCGACGGCGTCGGCGACGGCAACGCGCTCTACCGTCATCGCCCCTCAGCGCCGACGTGCTCGGCCCCAGGGCTAACGGACTCCGCCATGAACGATCATCAAACACGCTCAGAGTCCACCTCAACTCGAGGCAAGCCCATCTCGACGGCTCCAGGCACTAAGCCCATACAGCCCAAAAGGTGCGCAATATCCGCGCCATGGCCACGCCTGAGGTCTTCCCCCTACACCGACCAGCGGGTTATCTATTAATTGAACGCCAAATGAGGCTTAGGTAGTCCTCTATCCACGGAGTCGATCTCTGGAGAAGCTGGTTACCCGCTAAACAGTTTCGTGCGTTTATGGAGACTGCGGCGAAAAAGTCAATAGCCGTCGCCGTGTTTCTCTTGCTCATTCCAGACCTCTGAAATCTGTACGCAAAAGACACGGGAGCTGGGATTAGGACCGTTTGTGGCGTTCCTGGTTAGCCTGCTATGGCTTGGGCTGTCATCGGGTCCATTACGGGTCTGATCGTATGGGTTGCTTGCATGGTAATGGCCTATTGGGCGGTAAAGTCGTACAACGCAAAGCTGGAGGTGTAAATAAGCGAGCACCTGTTAGTCGTGGACGGGTACAAGTCTGCACGTCATGCTAAGAGGAGCTGATGAAATGCTGCGAATAATTAGAGATCCAGGGTCGGTGGCACTCGCGGCCGTCTTCGCTCTCACTGCTTCAATTGGAGTGAACGCAAATGGTCAGGCGAATGGCAGTGAGCAAAGAATCGCGACGACTGGAAGCGAATGGAGTTTCGCCGGCCGGCCTCAGCGATTTGACCCCAATGATGAACAATTCCTCAGAGATATTCATGATGCAGGAATTGCCGCTCCGGACGAGCAAGCTATCGCAGTGGGGCACAGGGTCGTCGATTCCAACTACAGCCTGGTGCAAGAGTTCGGAGTCTACCCGTACCACGTCCCGGCATTCGTTCAAGCTGCCATGAACGCGTATCGACCGAACGAGGGTCCGCCGGGGTCGGTTGCGGATGAGCAATTCCTCAGAGATATTCATGATGCAGGAATTGTCGCACCGGACGGGCAGGCTATCGCAGTCGGGCACAGGGTTGTCGATTCCGACTATAGCCTGGTGCAAGAGTTCGGAGTCTACTCGTACCACGTCCCGGCATTCGTTCAAGCTGCGATGAATGCATTCCGGCTGTAGCAGGCGATAAGCCAATGGCCTTGGGCCGCTGGTAGGCCGGCCGATCTACCAGCGAGGGGTCCATGCGGTGCATCGTGGCTCCGGCATTAATCCGAGAGAACATAACGCGGGAGAGGATGCCGTTATGACGGAAAATGCAACTCCTAGAGAGCAATTCGTTCCTGGGTATACAATTGCAGCTATTAGTTCGATCATAGTGCTCGTGGCATTTTTCGCCGTTCCATACGTCAGCAGCTTTGTAGTAGTAAACGCCACTGGAATTCAGCTCGCGAACGCCGCAGCTGAAGCCGGATCTGAGGGTGCAGACTCTGGAGATCCAACCGCTAGTATGCTAGCGGCGCTGTGGATGGTTCCTCTAGCTGCGGTTATCGCCCTGACGTCGGTGCTGATCGGAGTCGGGGGACCTCCCAGTGATTCGAGGCGTAGCGGTGTTTCGATAGCGCTAATGCTTACTGGAGGAATATTCGCCTTTGTGCTCTTTGTATTGCTTGTATTCCTTGCATCTCAGGGTCAAGAGGGCGGTAGTGTCCTTGCTGGCGGATCTTATCTCACCCTGATCGGCATAATTGGCATCGGCGCGGGCGGAGCAATAGA
Source organism: Nonomuraea sp. NPDC049695 (assembly GCF_040674955.1). Lineage (NCBI taxonomy): Bacteria > Bacillati > Actinomycetota > Actinomycetes > Streptosporangiales > Streptosporangiaceae > Nonomuraea > Nonomuraea sp. NPDC049695. The sequence continues at coordinate 1,871 of NZ_JBFANV010000174.1, forward strand.
ACAGATTGCCCTAGCAGGCAATCGGAGTAAGAACGCAAGCAAGTGATGCAGCGAAATGTGCATCGGCACGTAACCGTCACTTCGTACCATCTGGCCGCCGACGTGCAGATGCAGTTGGTCATCAAGGCCACGCATGCTCTATTCGCCGCGCTTGAGAGCCACATCAAGGCAATCGCGGTTGCGAGGTACCAGATCATCGCACGGGGTCAGAAGCGATCGGAGATAGCTCTTGATCCATCGTCATGGCCCCTCCGGCTCGACCTCATCCCGCCAAGCGGCGATCGCTGCCTCGTTGCGCTCGATAGCCCGCCGGGAAGGCGCCTGCCAGCTCCATCCCAGCCGTGCAGCAGATAACACGCCCCCAGACACGGTGTAGGCGACGCCGAGCCGCTGGCGGATCGGCTCCGCGATCCGGGCCAGCGTCCAGCGCTGATCCTCATCCCAGCCATGCGCGACAGGCCCCCCATCCAGGGCAGTCTGCAGCTCCTCCAGCTGCACACTGGTCAGCTTGCAGGCTTGGCCAGCCGGTTCTTTCGAGACGAGCCCCTTCCGGCCGCCGACCTCCAGCGCCTCCGTATCGCGCCCCGCCCTTAATGCTCTCTAGCTTCTCTCAACCTGGGTCGGACTGACTCAGCCGCATCGTAGGTCTCACTCAGACACCCCGCGCCCGATCATCCCGGTCGCCCCGAAAAGGATCACTTTCATGACAGGCCATTCCTTGAGCGTCGGCGTTCCATACTAGGGTCCCATGGGTGTGATGGACTGGTATCCGCCGATCGAGCCGTACGACTCCGGAATGCTCGCCGTCGGCGACGGCAACGAGCTCTACTGGGAGACCTGCGGCAACCCCTCAGGCAAGCCCGCGTTGTTCCTGCACGGCGGCCCCGGAGGGGGCCTGCTCCCGGACTTCCGGCGGTTCTTCGATCCGTCCGCTTACCGGATCGTGCTGTTCGACCAGCGCAACTGCGGTCGCAGCCGCCCCTTCGCGGGCGACCCGGGGGTGTCGCTGGAGCGCAACACCACCTCGCATCTGGTGGCCGACATCGAACGGCTGCGCGAGCACCTGGGGATCGAGCGCTGGCTCGTCTTCGGCGGCAGCTGGGGCACCACACTCGGCCTGGCCTACGCGCAGGCGTACCCCGACCGGGTCACCGAGCTCGTGCTGCGCGGCGTGTGGCTCGTCCGCCCCGCGGACGTGGCCTGGGCCTTCACCCCCGGAGGCGCGGCCCACCTGTTCCCCGCCGAATGGGCGGCGTTCCTCGCCCCGATCCCCGCCGGCGAGCGGGACGACCTCGTCGCCGCCTACGGCCGCCGCATCAACGACCCCGACCCCGCCGTCCACGTCCCAGCCGCCCGAGCCTGGATGGGCTGGGAGCTGTCCGCCAACACCCTGCTGCCGGTGCCGCTGCCCGACCTCGACGACGCCATGCTGGTGGCGTTCGCCCGCATCACCCACCACTACATCGCCAACGGCGCCTTCCTCGCCGAGCAGAAGCCTGAGGGGGGCCTGCTCGCCGGCATCGACCGCGTCCGCCACATCCCGGCAGTCATCGTGAACGGCCGCTACGACGTCAAGACGCCGCCCAGCCAGGCATGGGACCTGCACCAGGCCTGGCCCGAGGCGGAGCTCCACATCGTGGAGGACGCCGGCCACGGCGGCTCCGAGCCCGGGACCCGCCGCCTGCTCATCGAGGCCACCGACCGCTTCCGTCACCCACGCTGACCGGCGTCCGCCCCGATCGTCTCCATGATGTCGCCGGTCAAGGGGTAAGGCCGCTCCACCGGCAGCAGGCCGGACACGTCCGCGCGGCCTGACACCGCCGCGCGGACCTCCCGCACCCGGTCCGTGATGTCGGTGATCCCGCTTGAACGGCGCCACGAAGCGCTGCGCCGCCACGGCGGGCTCGGCGATGGCGGCGTCATAAGCCTGGTAGACGGTGATCGACTCCTCGGTGTAGGTGCGGACTCCGTCCGCTACCTGCGGTGGACCGCTGGACGCGGTCCACCGTAGGCGGCACGGATCTGCCGGTAGGGAACGCTCATGCCGCCCAGAGTGGCGAAGGTCCGTTCCCGGGTGCAACGCATTAAGGCCCCGCCAGGTCACGGACGGCGAGCACCAGGTGGGCGACGGCGGCAGGGGGGACGGTCAGGCCGCGGGTCGAGATGCCGATCGCCCACTGCGTGCCGGGCACCACCGCGGCGGCGCACGCCACGTCCTGCCTGAACTGCCCGTGCTCCTCCACCACCTGTCCCGGCCGCAGCCCCGCCAGCTCCTCCTCCACGTCCTCCACGCTCGCCGGGGTCATGGAGGTGAAGCGGCGCAGGCCGTGCTCGGTGAGCACGTCGCGCCGGACCCGCGGCGGCAGGGGGAGCAGCAGCGCCTTGCCCAGCGCGGTGGCGTGCGGCGCCGTCTCCAGGCCCGCCTGCAGGTCCTCCAGCCACGGGGAGCGCGGCCCCTCCGCGAGGTCCACCACCATGAGCCGCGCGTCGGCGAGCTGGGCCAGGTAGGCGGTGTGGCCGGAGGATTCGGCCAGGCGCCGGAGCACCTCGGCGGCGCGCGGCGGCCGCTCGAACGACTCCAGCATCTCGTGGAAGCGCTCGGCCACCTTCGAGCCGGGCAGATAGTCGCCCTCCGGCCGCCGGTGCAGGTAGCCCTCGTAGCAGAGGGTCCGGACCAGGTGGTAGGAGGTGGACAAGTTGAGGCCGCAGCGGCGGGCGATGACCTTGACCGACAGCGGCCGGTCAGCCCGCGAGACCTCTTCCAGCACGCGGAGCGCGCGGGACACGCTGCGGATCAGATCGCTGGGTTCTTCGCCGGTCATCCATCAAGCATCTTCGTGCCATCTGAAAATCGCACCCTACCGGGGGCGGAAACCTGTCCGAGGATGCGCGATCCCTTCGGTTCGACCTCCATCCTTCACCGTGGCGTCCACCCGCCGGGTGCCTGCGAAGCGGGCCCAGGCCTCAGATGTCGCTTCTGCCGAACTTCTGCGCCACCTGCCGTGTGATCTCCCGCTTCCGGGGCTCGAACTCGGGGTAGAAGTCCTTGCCGCACTCCAGGTCGTCGAGCGCGGCCTTGATCTCCCTGTCCAAATGCTGTCGGGCCTGCTGGTCGGTGAGTGGCTGGCTGCCGTTCCGGAGCTTTGCGTACTCGCCGGCGAACGTGGCGCCGCGGTCCGCGACGGCTGTTGGCTTGGCGTCGCTGACGGCGTAGCCCTTCCCCTTCAGGCAGGTGGCCATGGCGGTGGCCAGCTCCACCAGCTTCGGGTCGCTGTCGAGCTCGGTGGTCATCGCCTCCTTCCTGGCCGCCAAGAGCTGGGACAGCAGATCGGCACCCGACCTCACGTTCAGGCCGAGTACCTGCTTGGCCGCGGTGCCCTCGCATGTGTTCCTGGCCTTGATGTAGGCCAGCGCCTGGGCGTTGGAGAGCGCGAGCATGAGCTTCGCGTTCGGGTTCGCGTCAAGTTCGGCGACGCCGGCCTGGCGGGTCATCTCCTGGGGGTAGACGCTCATGGCGAACGCCCCGAACCCATATTTTTCGCGATATTTCCGCATCGCCCGGTATTCGCCGGACGCGCGGTTACGTTCCTCGTCGGTCTCCTCCTTCTCCGGCATCACCCACGCGACGTACTTGAAGCCCTGCTGTTTCATGCATCCGCCTTGACCGCTTCGAGCTGGTGCTGCTTGTCCACCGCCGCGCTGCCTGCGGGCGCGCTCCGCGTGGACGCGGGCCCGGCCGGCGCCGCCCCGGTCTCCCCGCAACCGCAAAGCACGGCAAAGGCCAGCAGCGCGGCGGGAATTGTCTTTAGTATCGGAGGCCCGCTGATGAGCATGATCCGCGAAATACTTTGTTAAACGTAGTATCGTCAATCTGGGCAGTTGCAGTGCCGCTGCGCTGCCGGCAGAAGGGGACGACATCAGGCTCGCCGGTGCTCGGGTCCTTGGTCCGAGAGAGCCAAGAGCCCGGAGCCTGCGCATCTCGCCGGGTGCGGGGCCGGGGTAATCAGCGAGCGGTGCGCCAGGACTGCTCCTCGACCAGCTCCACGCTGCGCCAGCCGCCGGGCGTGCGCCGCATGCGGTGGTGGTACCAGCCGCCGCCGTGCAGGAAGCCCTCGGTGTCCGCGGTGACCATGTCCCTGGTGGGGGCGAGGGTGTCGCTGAAGGGGGCGCTCACGCGTGCCTCGCCGTCCGCGAAGTCGATCCGCGCAGCGCCGACGAGGTGCAGGCGCCCGGGCCAGTGCGGCAGCACCTCCGCGAGCCAGGCCTTGACCTCGTCCCGCGTGCCCCTGATGCCGCCCGCGGTGCGGTAGTCGATCACGGCGTCGGGGGTGAACACCTCGTCGAGCAGGTCCCACTGGCCGGAGTCGACGGCGTGGGTGTAGCGGGCCAGCAGGTCGGTGATGTGCAGCCGGTCGGCGATCTCCTGTATGTCCATGATGCCGATCGTTGCGCCGTGCCCGCCCGATGACCAGTGCGCCGGGCCACACGGTGAGCGCCGCGCCAGGCCGTGTTTCTTGGGGATTTTACTTGCATGATCGGATGATCACCGGGTACGCCTGTCGTCATGCCCGTTACAGGCTACGAAGGTTGGTTATTGGCGGGTCGGTACAGATTGCTCGCCGAGGTGGGCCGGGGCGCCATGGGCCGCGTCTGGCGCGCCCATGACGAGCTGCTGGACCGGCAGGTGGCGGTCAAGGAGCTGCGCATCCCGTACGAGCTGGGGCCGGAGCGGGAGGAGCTGCTCGGGCGCACCCTGCGCGAGGCGCGCCTGACCGCGCGGCTGAGCCACCCGCGCATCGCCGCCGTGTACGACGTGGTGGTCGCCGACGAGCGGCCGTGGATCGTGCTGCAGTTCGTCCCCGCCCCCAGCCTCGCCCAGCTGATCGCCGAACGGGGACCGCTGCCCGTGGCCTCGGTCGCCCGGATCGGGCTCGAGATGCTGGACGCCCTGCGCGCCGCTCATGCCGGCGGCATCGTGCACCGCGACATCAAGCCGGCCAACATCCTCATCACCGACGACCGGCACGCCATGCTGACCGACTTCGGGCTGGCCAGCACCCTGGACGACCAGGGGCGCCGTACCCAGGAGGGCATCGTCGTCGGCACGCCCGCCTACATCGCCCCCGAACGCGCGCGCGGCGGCCCCGCCACGCCGCAGGCCGACCTGTGGTCGCTGGGCGCCACCTTGTACGCGGCGGTCGAGGGCCGTGCCCCGTTCGGGCTCAGCAGCGAGCTCGCCACCCTCTCCGCGGTGCTGACCTCGGCGCCGGAGCCGTTCGAGCACGCCGGGCCGCTCGCCCCGATCATCACCGGACTGCTGGAGAAGGATCCGGACCGGCGCACCGACGCGGACCGCGCGTACGAGCAACTGTCCGCGCTGTGCGCGTCCCCGATCCTTCCGGTCTCTCTGGACGCTCCGACCCTTGACGGTGACAGCGGGCGGATCACCGCCTCGTCCGGCGATCGTCCGTTCGGGAAGGGGACGCCGTTCCGGCAGCGGGCGACCGAGCACTGGCGGCAGGCGGCCGCCGTCGCGGCCCTGATCGTCAGCGTGCTGGCGACGGCGTCGTGGTGGAGCGGCGAGCCGGGCGCGCCGCGTCCGACGACCGTGGCCCAGCCCACTCCGTCGCCGGCCACGCTCGCGCCGGACACCACGGCGCTCCAGGCCCGCGAAGTCGTCGCCCAGCGCCATGCCGGCAGGCGCGAACCGGAGCCCGCCCGTACGACACCGTCCGTCTCCACGCAGGCGGCCGGTGCCTCGCACGCACCGGCGACGAAGACCAAGACGGAGCCGACCAAGACAGAGGCGACCAAGACGCCGAAGGCCAAGACCAAGGACGTCAAGACCAAGAACGTCAAGGTGAAGAAGGCCAAGGTGAAGAAGCACGGCGCGAAATGACGGTTGAACGATCAAGGGGTCAGGTTCGCCGTGAACCTGACCCCTTGATCATGGTGGACGATACTGGGATTGAACCAGTGACCTCTTCCGTGTCAGGGAAGCGCTCTCCCGCTGAGCTAATCGTCCTTGGAGGTGGCGACGGGATTTGAACCCGTGTGGACGGCTTTGCAGGCCGCTGCCTCGCCTCTCGGCCACGCCACCGAGCCGGAAGCTCCGAGCGGAAGACGGGATTCGAACCCGCGACCCTCACCTTGGCAAGGTGATGCTCTACCACTGAGCCACTTCCGCGTGCGCCCCGCTCGCGCCGGGCGACGAGAGAACTCTAGCGAATCCTGGCCCAGTCCCCAAACTGAATAGGCCCCGCGCAGGTCACGTGTGGCCGCCGTTGACCGAGATGCGCTGCCCCGTGACGAACCCGCCGCCCTCCGAGGCGAGGAACGAGACCGTGGCCGCCACGTCCTCGGGCGTGCCCATCCTGCCCAGGGGGACCTCCGCGAGATAGCCGCTCTCGTCGAGGCCCGCGTGCCGCTCCACCGGGATCCAGCCCGGGGCGACGATGTTGGCCGTGATGCCGTGTGGACCCAGCTCCCGCGCCCAGGTGAGGGTCATGGCGTGCTGGGCGCCCTTCGCCGCGATGTAGGCGGACATGCCGGGCAGGTTGCGGTCGACGACGTCGGAGCCGATCTGGATGACGCGGCCGCCGCGGCGCTCGCGCATGGCCGGCAGCACCGCCTGCACCAGCAGCGTCGGGCTCTTGACGAAGAACGTGAGCTGGTCGAGGTGCGACTGCCAGGTGAGCTCCTCCAGCGGGATGGAGGGCTGCGGGCCCGTCGCGTTGATCACCAGCACGTGCACCGGGCCGAGGCGGCCGGTGACACGGGAGACCAGGTCGGCCACCTCGGACTCGTCCGTGACGTCGGCGGCGAACGCCTCCGCGGCGCCGCCCGCGTCCCGGATCGCGGCCACGACCTTCTCCGCTCCGGCGGCGTCCGAACGGTAGTTGACCGCGACGGCCAGGCCGTCGGCGGCCAGCCTGTGCGCGATCACGGCTCCCAGGCCGCGCGACGCACCGGTGATGAGGGCGACTGCTGTCATGAGCCCCCACTCTAGGCTGTCATGAGCCCACCCTAGGCTGTCATGAGCCCCCGCTCCAGGCGCTAGCGGCGGGCCTGGAGCTCCGCGGGGTGCGGCCCCTCCGTCTCCAGGAGATACTCCTGGCCGGAGACCGCCCGGTTGCGGTCGACGACCTGCTCCGAGGGCGCCCTGTCACCGCCCATGAGCGCGTCCTGCGCCTTGCGGAAGCGCTCGTGCGCCTCCCGCGTGTAGCCCGGCCCCACGGTGGTGTAGTCGCTCTGGGCGGCGATCAGCTCGCGCAGGTACGCCTTGTTCGGCTCGAACGTCACCGGCGGCGGGCAGGCCGGGGCCAGCACCTGGTCGGGATCGCGATCGTCGAACCGCTTGAACAGCTCGGCCGCCAGCCGCAGGTGCTCCAGCTCCATGCCGAGGTTCAGCTCCCAGATGGTGCGCACTCTGGGGTGCGCCTCGGTCTGCGCGAACGAGTAGTACATGTAGCACTCGTTGTACTCATGGTTGAGCAGCCGTTCCCACCAGCTCTGGCCCGGATCGACGAGCGACTCGTAGTGCGTGACGTGCCCCTCCTCGATCATGGCGATCTCCTGGTAGAGCCCGCGGGCGACCGGCTCCATAAGCATGGGGCCGACGTTCATGTAGAAGTTCATGGCCTGCTGCTCGGCCGCCGTGACCGTGAGCGTGTGCAGGCGCGACAGCGGCTCCGTCGACCTCCTCTGGTACGGCTCCCGCACGTTGTCCATCGGGTCCCTGTGCTGCAGGTACGTCGGCCGCCCCGGCATCACCTCGGTCAGCCGGTCCACGACCTTGTCCGCCCTGCGGTGCTCGATCGTCTCGTACAGGTTCGCGAACCGGTACAGATGATCGACGTGCTCCAGCACGCCGAACTCGTACGCCTGCCTCAGATACCCGTCCGCCTCCATCCGCGCCACCCACGCCGTCAGCTCGACCGCCGCCTGCTCGTAGGCGAGCGTGGTCTCCAGCACCGACGAGACCCCCGGCAGCAGCCAGTTGACCA
>NZ_JBFANV010000175.1:0-9245 GCF_040674955.1 Nonomuraea sp. NPDC049695
GACCGGATCGACCATACGGCCTTGATGGAGCGGGTGCGTTGCCGGGTGAAGGACAAACGCGTTCTGGCACTGGTCAAGGCGTTCTTGAAAGCCGGCGTAGGCGGTCAGGGCGTTCTTGGAGGTGGTCGTGCCGACGGTGATGGAGTCCCCGACGAACTCGATCAGCTTCTGCGGCACCGCCGCCGCGTACGTCGTGGCACCCGGGTCGAGCAGGAGACCCTGGAACACCGCGTCGCCGTGGTAGGAGCCCGCGACGACCCGGTAGGACACGCGTAAGGTGTGGTTCCCCGCGGCCAGCGGAGCCGGGGTGAGGTTGACCGTGCCGCGCACGTTCTGGATGTAGACCCACGCGCCTCCGTCGATGCTGTAGTACAGGTCGATGGTGTTGCGCTGGCTCAGCCTGACCGTCCTGCCGGTGAAGCCGGTGGTGAGATAGGTCCCCGCCCAGTACGGCACGTACGCGGTGGGCACGGAGGTGTCCCAGCGCCCGGTGAAGGAGATGTTGGCGTCGGTGGGTGACCCGTCGCCCGTCGCCGCCTCGGCCGGCGACGTGACCGCCGTGATCATGGCGACGATGAGCGTGGTCAGCAGCAGCCGTGTCCTCATGAGAGTCCGATCTTCTTCATGCCTTGCCTCCTGCTCGGAAGGACCTGGCAGGGACAGTGGACGGGAAGTCAGGAACGATCGTCAAGGAGACCGCCCGCGCGGCGCCCGGCGGGCCGCCTCCGGGCAGGTCGGCGGCGCGTCCGCGGTGAAAGTTTCACCAGACTTCTACCGGATCACCCGGTATGTCAGGTGGGTGACGAGGCCGGTGCCCGAGGGGCGCCGAGCGGTTACAGGATGATCACCTGGTGGTGTGCCAGCAGGGCGTCGATCGCGGCGTCGCCGGTCGGCGGGCCGAGGCGGGTGGGGGCGCCGGCCTCCAGGAGGGCCTCGACCGTGCCCCGGTAGTCGCCGTCCTCCGCCCGGTTGTTGCGCAGCCCCCACAGCGCGCAGTCCAGCGGGGTCGGCCCCTCGTCGTCGAAGGCCCGGTCGCAGAGGTCGGCGCCGCGTTCGATCAGCAGCCGCGTCAGGGCCAGGGAGCCGGGCGCACTCGTGGACCGTGGCAGGTTGCCCGTTGCGTGCACGGCAAGCGCTCTGTGCCGTCTTGGGAGGTGCAGGACGTCGCGGTCAACCTCGGGCGGTGTCAGAGGCGTGCGAGTTGGGTCGCTGCGGCAAACACATGGCGACGCGGCCTCGTTGCGAGGCGAGGCCATCCCTCGGACGGTCTTCAGCTACTCGGTCTCATGACGTGAGAACGCTTCGGCCCTGTGTTTCGTGGGTCAATGCCGTTGAGATAGCAATTGATCATGGTCTTTGCTGGGCGAAGCTACCAGCAAGATCGCTATCTAACGGCATTGGGGAGTGCGGTGCTGACGCGTTCGCACCGTTGACCTCAACCTCGGTTCAGGTTGTAGCGTCCGCTTCGGCGGCTGGGGCGATTTTCCCGTGCCTGCAGCCGATCCCCTCGAGAGGATTGGAATGCAGCTAGATTCGGATGTGCTCGAAGTCCTGTCCGAAGTGAAGTCCTGGAACTGGGCACGATCGCTCGCGACGGGGGTCTCAACGTCCGCCCGATGGCGGCGACCTGGATCGCCGACACCCAGCAGATCGCGATCACGACTCCGCTCGCGTACGCACAAAAAAACGTTCAACATCCGGCGGGACGGCCGGGTGTCGGTGCTGTAGTCGGACTTCACCGGTAGCGGGCTTTCCGGCAAGTCCGCCGTCCTGGTCCAGGGCGTCGCCACCGCGCCGGACGTGGTGGCCAGGCCGGAGGACATCAAGGAGTACTGGCGGGAGCTGTTCCGCAAGACTCCCGGCCTGACCGAGGAGTTCGCCTCCGACGAGGCCAAGGCCACGATGGACTGGTACTACCTGCGCCTGCCGGTCTTCGTGACGCCCGAGCGGGTGCATGTGCTCGAGCCGGTCGAGGTCGGAGGTTCCTTCGAGCCGTTTCCGCCGTGGGGCGCGCCGATGGGCGAGCAGATCGAGGACGCCCTCACCCGCTACCCGTCGGCGGCCTTCGTCTCAGGGTCACCCGTACGCCGTGCGCGCCAGGGTCTCGGCGGGTGACGATGGCGAGCTGCGGGTCCGCACCGCGCAAGACTTCGAGGGCCGGATCGGACCGGCGACCCTGCTGTGGCACCGGCACAACGGGCAGTCCGGCGACATGTGCTCGCTGCACGTCGCGGGCACTGCGATCGGGTCCGGCACGGAGTGGGAGTTCCACCCGGAGCGCATTCCGGGCTCGTCGGCCGCCGACGACGGTGCCAACGACGACTGGATCGCCGACGCGCGTGCCCGCACCGAGCGCTACCTCAAGCGGCGCGGGATTACCCCGGCGCCGATCGACTGGGCCGAGCTGGCGGTACTGGTTCCGGCATGACGGCGGTCGAAGTCTTCTCCGACGTCCTGTGCCCGTGGTGCCAAATCAGCAAGCGGCGCCCTCAACGACCCAACAGCATCAAGGCCGTTAGATAGCGATCTTGCTGGTAGCTTCGCCCAGTGATCTTGTCGGGTCATGCAGGCGGTTCGGGGCGATTGACCGATCTGGTCGCGGTTACTTGCAATCGCTTATCAACGAATATCGGGAGGCGGCGTTGATCAGGTCCAGCCCGGTCATGGCAAGGTATTCCTCGGCGAGACGGTGGGTTCCGGTCTCCCGGTCGGCGATCCCCGTTTTCGCGAAGGAGAAGAGGGGGCTCATGACAACGGACAGACAGGCGTCCAGGGCCTTGCCGACGAACTCTCGCCTGCACTTGTCGGCGTTTTGATGGGCGTAACCATCCGGGTCGTGGAGTGGCCCCTTGGGATCGTTCAGAATGCCTTCGACGTAAGCGCTGCAGTCGTTGTATCCGGGAAGGCCGTCCTCGGGTCCCCATTCGCAGTGACCCATCCATTCCCCCTTCAGCGTGTTCAGACGGCGCTGGGCCGCCCGGATGCCCTGGCTGGCCCATTCGCGGCTGAGCGCCCGCACGACGCCCATCAATCCGGACTTGGCGGAGCACTCAAAGAAGTACGCGGGCAGACGAGGTCCGGTGGGCCGAGGATGCTCGTGAGGGAGGCCACGAACACGTGGTTTCCAGGGCGGCCGGCGCTCCCCGCCTGCCTTCAGCTCCTCCAGCACGGCCATCACCTTGCCCCGTTTGACCTGGCTGTCGGTGCGCCGCGAGGCCCGCAGCACCTCGCCCGAGGCGCGTCCTGAGGTCTTCTGGGCCCGGCTCACGCGCTCTCCTGCCCGCGCCGACCCGGGAAGCGCGGCATGCCCAGATCGGTAACACCGCGCCCGGTGGCAGTGCGCTCGATGCCCCGCCCGGCCTGCTGGGTCCGGACGATGCGATAGAGCAGCGCGGGCTGGACGCATGAGGTGAGCCGGCGACCGGCTCAGGCCACCAGATCCGTCTGTTCTTGCACCGTCCCGTCTTGGGCTAGAAGCGCCTCGTACTCATTCCTCTTCTTCGGCGACAACAACGCCTTCGACTTGCGCCTGCCCGGCTGCGCCTGACGTTGCCTGGCCTCCTCCCCTTCAAACAGCGCCTGAATGGCTAAGGGGACCCACCGCCGATGCTCCTCGCTTTGCTGCATCCATCGGATGAACCTGTGGATGTCTCCCCGTTGTCCGGAGCAGAGGTAGAGCCGGTACAGCCGCCCGATGTGGACGTCCTCACTGGGTGGCGACGGCTGTTTGAGCGCTTCAACAGCAGCAAGAACCTTGTCGGCCTGCTCGCGCATGCTCTCGTCCAGGCTGCCTGCCGCGCTCTTGACCAGCGCCTCGAGAGCTTGCTGCTGCCTGGCGTGAGCCTCCTGTGCAGCGCTTTCGGCGGCCTGACGAGCTTCCTCAGCCGCCCGAAGGGCTTCCTCCAGTCGCCTTCCCCTGCCGATCCACGATAAGGGATCTCTCCACCACCGGCCCTTGACGGTGGGTTCGGGTTGATTTTTGACGTAGGTTGCCATGCATCCCCTCGCCTGGACGTATGCACGTTCCGTCACTAGGACGGTATGAGCGCTGCAGCCGCTCGCCTAGGCATACTTCGGTGACGGTAAGGGATCTTCCGCTGGCTCGCAGGTGAAGGTCACCCCGGGCAGGTTGCGGCAGGGCCACGAACTGGCGGCGGGCGGCGGTCGACCGGCAGTTAAGGGGCCATTCCGGTGGAGACACCGATGCCTGCTGCCACACGGGACCGGGGCCACGTGCACGTGTTCAGTGCTGCCGGTGTGCTCGCGCAGGCGGGCGCGCGCCACTGCGGCAGATCGACCGCGCCCAGCACCTGCCACGCGGGCAGAGCAGCCGGCAGATCCAGGCGAGCATTCATCGTTTCCCTGTCACGGGCCGCCAGGCAGGTCTATCGGCGTGCGCGGCAGGGGCCTACGCAGTGGGCAGGGTGCTCAACTCGTGCACGGTAGTCATGTCATCGAATGGAAACCTGCGATCGCCGATGATCTGGTAGGACTCGGCGCCCTTGCCTGCGACAAGCACGACGTCGCCCGGCTCGGCCGCCTCCAGCGCCCACGCGATGGCCTGCCGCCGATCGGCAATCTGCTCCAGAGCCGCGTTCGTGGCCTGCACACCGACCGTGATCTCGTCGATGATCGCGTCCGGGTCCTCGCTGCGCGGGTTGTCGCTGGTAACCACCACCACGTCGGAGTACATGCCGGCAGCCTGCCCCATCGGGGCGCGCTTGCTGGGGTCTCGGTCGCCGCCACAGCCGAAGACCGTGAGTACTCGGCGGCTGGCGAATTCGCGGATCGTGGCGAGCACCTTCGTCAGCGAGTCGACTGAGTGGGCATAGTCCACCACCACCGATACCCCGGCAGGGGTTTGGTAGGTCTGAAACCGGCCCGGGATCACCGGCAGTTCCTCCAACGCGCCGAGCAGGGCATCGACGTCATAGCCCAGCTGGTGACCGGTGGCGAGCGTGGCCAGCGCGTTGGAGACGGCGAACCGGCCCGGGATGGGCACCCGTGCCGCGCGCCGACGGCCGGCGTGGTGCAGCACGAACCGGGTGCCGGTAGGGTGCACCCGCAGTTCTGTCGCCCGGAACTCCGCAACGGTGTCGTCCAGGCCGTATGTCGTTACCGCGCCGGGCATCAGTACGGCGATGTCGGTACTGACCGGGTCGTCGGCGTTGACCACCGCCCGCCGGCACATTCCGCCGAACAGCAAGAGCTTGGCCTGCTTGTAGGCCTCCATGCTGCCGTGGTTATCCAGGTGATCGGGCGTCAGATTGGTGAACACGCCGACATCGATGTCGGTCGCGTCCACCCGGTGGAGCATCAGCGCCATCGAGGATGCCTCCAGCACCACCGCGCCGGCCCCGCGATCACGCAGGGCGCGCAAGATGTGCTGCAACTCCACCGCTTCCGGAGTCGTGGGCGTGGTCGTGTCGATCGTGATCGGCTCATCACCGATGCGGCATCCATCGGTGCCGATCACACCCACCCGCGCACACACCCCCCTGCGCAGTACCGCCTCCGTCATGAAGGAAAAGGACGTCTTGCCGTTGGTACCCGTGACCGCGACGACGCGCATCTCACGTGACGGCTCGCCGAAGTAGCGCGCGGCTACGACCGCGGCCGCCGCGCGCGTGTCCGCCACCTGAACCACACAGGTGCGCGCCGGCAGCTGGACGTCGAGCGGATCCTCGACCAGCACACCAGCCGCTCCACGCTCCACGGCGTCGGCCACGAAACGGTGACCGTCCATGCGGCTACCGCGCATGGCGATGTAGAGGCTGCCGATAATCACGCGCCGCGAGTCGTAGGCGATGCCGGCGCAGATGTCGGCCTGGCCCGGATCGCCATGAAGAACCCGGTGCTCATATCCAATCAGCAGGTCACGCACCTTCATACTGTCCTGCCGCCCTCTCTTTTTGGGCCAGCAACCTGTGACGGAGAGGGGGCAAGCGTGGGAGATCGTCGTCGGCGTGGCACGCCACCGAGGGAGATGTTCAACGTCCGCGTGCGGCGCTCGCCTACATCGCGAGACGTACTGCCTCGGCACGACCCCTGGCGCGCATCCGGGGACGGCTTCCCCCGAATGCCGTCCCCGGATGTTCCCAATCCCTCAGGCCAGGTGCCGGCGATCTGGCGAGGTGGCAAGGCACTTCGCCGCATCGGACTCCTGGTGGTGCGCCCTGGGGCGCAGAAGTCATCATGTGCGTCCCGAACAGCGACGTGGGGGATGGTGGTGCGTTCGCGACAGACACTTGTCCGCTCTTGACCTACGGTTCCCGCTCCTCCATTCGGAGAGCGACGGGTCTGGCATGAGGCTATCGTGAGGTGCGTTCGCTAACCCCCATGCGCGTTGGTGCCGTCAGCGGTGCGAGCAAGACGCTCGCTATGACCCCTGTCATCTCCCGCCGGTGACATCGGTATCTTCCGACCGGCCCGCGACCCGAAGGTCGATCATGGCCGCGGCGAGCATCCACCGTGATCGCTATCGGACGACCGCGATGCCGCGTCCGGCGCTCGTCGTAGCCTCGCGCATGTCCGCCCGAAGCCGGGCAAGCGTGGCCATCAGGCTTGATGCCGCCTGACATGCCAGCCGCCGGCCGGTCCAGAGCCTGACCGCCCACCGTCGTCCAGCGCCGGCTATGGTCTTGGCCGCATCCGTCCAGGTGCTGCCTGCACGCATGTCCGGACCCTACGCGCAGACAGCTCAACGGCTGACCGAGCGCGGCTTCCTGCGCGATCAAAGTCACTGTCCTTGCCAGCAGGAGGTCCTTTCCCCGTCGGGATGGTCGGCGATCGTTGAGAGAGTTCCCGGGAGGGCAACACCGTCGCGATGAAGGCGATGTGAGAGGCCGACGAGCGGCTGGTGCCAGGGCCGTGCCCGTTCTCTGGAGTTGCCTGACATGGTCCACATCCGCCCGGCCCGCCACGGCGACGGCCACGCCGCTGAGACGTTGGCCGCCACCGCCTTGGGCGATGCCACCGGCGCCGGCCCCCGCCTGGCCCGTTCGCCGCGGCGATCGACGAGCTCGGCGGTCAGATCCCGCTGCCCCACGGCCAAGGCCTGGTCTTCGTCGCTTGCCCGGGGCGGCAGGCTCGTCTACGTCGAAGTCCGCCAGGATGACGGGCCGCGCCTGCGGTGGTATCGCAGGCGCGGCTACCACCTGGTGCCGTCAGGGGAGCCGGTGATCCTGGCTGTCGCGGGCACGACGGTCGCTTTCGCTGATGGTGGCGACGGGTTCCGCGTGATGATCAAAGTGATCTGAGAGGAGACACCCAGCAGAAACTGTCAGTGACCACACTCATACTCTTCGTCATGGCAGAAGAGGCCCTGGACATGGGCGAGATCACGATCTCCGATTGGTACGGCCACGCCGACAAGATGGCCGAAGTCCGCTTCCTCACGATCGCCAGACGCCTGCCCTCACTTATCCGCCAGGCCATGGGCGTAGCCTGGCAGGCCAGTTCCCGCGACACCCTGTGCGCGGTCATTCTCAACCTGCTCGGCGGCGTCTTCACCGCCTTCGGACTGCTGGCCACGACGGGCGTGCTTACCGCGCTGTTCACCGCTGGACCTACCCTCGACCGGGTCCAGGCTGCCCTGCCGAGCCTCGCCCTGGTCGCCGCGGCCGCCGCGATACGCGCCACGTTGCAAGCGGGCGCGGGATGGGCCCAGTCCCGTCTCAACCCGCAGATCTCCCGGCTGAGCGAGGAGGAGCTCTACCGCCAGACCAGCGAGGTTCCGCTGGTCGCCTTCGACGATCCCGACTTCCACGACGCCCTCGAACGTGCCACCTCGCGCGGCATGTACGTCGCCTCGACCGTGGTCACCTCCGCGATCGACGTGCTCACCGCCGCCATCGGGCTCATCGCCGTCGCCGGTGTGCTAGGCGTGTTGCATCCCGTGCTGCTGTTGCTCCTCCTGCTCGCCGTTCTGCCCGATGCCTGGGCCGCCGTCCGCGCCGCGCGCATGCGCTACACCACCGAGTACGCGCTCATTCCTGTCCGCCGCCGCATGTGGATCATCGGTAAGCTGCTCGCCGAACGCTCATCCGCCGCCGAGGTCCGCGCGTTCACCATGCGAGGCTTCCTGTTGCGCATGTACGACGCGGTAGCCGTCGCCGAGCAGGACGTCCGGCTCGCACTCGCACGCCGGCAGACGATCACGCGGCTGATCGGTGAAGCCATCGGCGGCGTCGGCGCGGCGCTCGTCTACATCGCCCTCGGCCTCCTGCTGGCCATGTCCGCGATCCCCCTCGCCATCGCCGGCACCGCCGTCCTGGCCATCAAGTCGGCCCAGACCTCGCTGGCCAACCTCTTGTATGCCACCAACCGCCTGTATGAGGAGGGCCTGTACTTCACCGACTTCACTGAGTTCCTCCACTTCTGCGCCGACCGGCACCGCCCGCCCCATACCGTTCCCGCTACCGCGGCCCTGACCGGGTTCCGCCGGATCGCCGCGGAGAACGTGACGTTCTCCTACCCCGGCTCCGATGCCCCGGCGCTGCGCGGGGTCTGCCTGGAGATCAAGCGCGGCGAGGTGATCGCGTTCGTCGGCGAGAACGGCTCCGGCAAGACCACGCTCGCCAAGATCCTTGCCGGTCTGTACGAGCCCGACAGCGGCACCGTCTTCTGGGACGACGTCGATCTGGCGGACGTTCATCCCGACGCGGTCCGCCTGCGCACCGCCGTCATCGCCCAGGACCACACCCGCTGGCCTCTGACGGCCCGCTACAACATCACTATGGGCACCGACAAAGGCGAGCCCGCTCTGCACGCCGCGGCCGCCATCGCGGGCGCCGACGACGTCATCGCCGGCCTGCCCCACGGCTACCGCACCCTGCTGGATCGCCGCTTCAAGGACGGCTGCGAACTGTCTGGAGGCCAGTGGCAGCGCATCGCCGTCGCCCGCGGCTTCCACCGCGACGCCGACCTGCTCATCTGCGACGAACCCACCGCCGCCCTCGACGCCCGCGCCGAACACGCCGCGTTCGAGGGCCTGCGCACCCACGCCGACGGCCGCACGGTCCTCCTCATCACCCACCGCCTGGCCAGCGTCCGCTACGCCGACCGCATCTACGTCCTGGACCACGGCAAGATCATCGAGCAAGGCAATCACGAAACACTGATGGCCGAAGACGGCCTCTACCGCGAGCTGTACACCCTCCAAGCAACGGCCTACCGATAGCCTCCACCACCGCCCTGCACCGCACGCGAGGCGTCGCCACAGGAGCCTGGCATCGCCTCGCGTG
>NZ_JBFANV010000176.1:0-8580 GCF_040674955.1 Nonomuraea sp. NPDC049695
GACCGCTAACTGGTCTCCCTCAAACTGCCGGCCGAAGGCGCCAGATGCCCCGCCATCCCACCCACCACACAGACCAAGAAATCCACCTACAAACCACTTCCCAGCCCCGTTCCCGGCCTGCCCGGCTGGGTACGATCATGACCCACTGACACCGCCGAGCCGTGCCCGATGAACGAGGATCGGGCACGGCTTTCGCGGAAATGAGACCGCGTTGCACAAGGACGTGGACCACGACTTGCGGGTCCATCTTCGTGAAATACGGGAGTACTCGTGGAGATCTGGACCGACGGCAAGCTGGTGGTCCATGCGTGGGAGAAGATGGGCGTCGTGCGGGTGTTCCGCGACACCGTGCGTTCCGCGGCTGCCCGACCCTGACAGCCACCGAGCACGGGTTGGTGGTCGCGGACGGCTCGGCCGGGGCTGTCGCGCACTTCACCCCGGAACTTGACCTGGTGGGCCTCTGGCACTCCGGCGGCGCGAACGAGATCGAGCTGACCGGCTACGCCACCACACGCGGCGTGCTCATCTCCGGCCGCTGGTCGGCCCGCGAGTCGCGGGTGGGGTGGCTCACCTCCGACGGGTCCGAGGACCTGTGCGACGGGTACAACGCGTATGCCATCCCGGCTGACGACGACCGGTTCTGGCTGGTCGACGATGACCACCTCGCGCTGATGGGCCACGCCAGCGAGACCATCGCCGCAGTGCCGTCCCGGACTCCGCGGGAGGGCATGTTCGCCGCTGACGCGTCGGGAGCCGTGCCCGAGATCAGGACCGACCGCGTAAGCGCGGCCGATGCGGTGTTCCGGGCTTACGGCGCAAAGCGCGTCGACGTCACGGAACCTCACCGGCAGGAAAGCTGACGGACCGTACGTGCCTTGACGGTGCGGGGCCAGACTGTAGACGGGGCTAGACCTCACTCCCAGCGGCGGCGTGGTCGGCCTTGCCGATCTGGTGGGAGCGCACCGCTTCCGTCGTGATGGCTATCGCCTCCCTGGTCTGCTCGTACGTACGCTGGGCGATGGCGATGTACAGCACGTCCAGCACCGCCAGTTGGGCGTGCCGGGCCAGGATCGTCTCGGTGCTGAAACCCAGCTCGCGCACCCCTGTCGCGAGCACCAGCTCGGACCGGTCGGCGACGGGGGAGGCCACGTCGTTGGTGATGGCGATCGTCGTGGCGCCGTGCGACCGAGCCTCCGCGACCAGGTCGCGCACCTCTTGCGTGCGTCCGCTGTGGGAGATGGCGACGACGACGTCGCCGCGTCCCATCAGCGCGGCGCCGGTCAGCGCGACGTGCACATCCGTGTGGATCCACGCGGGCACGCCGATCTGGTACAGCCGTTGCTGGAACTCCAGGGCCGTCGCCCCGCTGCCGCCGATTCCGTAGATCATCGCGCGGCGTGCGGCGGCCAGGACTCCGGCCGCCCGCTCGACGGTGGTCAGATCGAGGTTGGCGAGCGCCTCGGCGACGACATGTCCGATGTTGGCGGAGATGACGTTGGCGACATGGCGGATGTCGTCGCCCTCGGTCAGCTCGGTGCCTATGTGAGCAGCCCAGGTGCCCCGGACATCGGCCCGCCCACTGTCCGAGGCCAGCGCGATGCGCAGCGCCGAATAGCCGTCCATGCCCACGGCCCGGCACAGCCTGGTGATCGTGCCCGTGGACACCCCACACTGCTCCGACAGCTCCACAATGGTCATCCGCGCCGCGGCCGCCGGATCAGCCAGCACCAGCTCGGCCAGCGACCGCTGAGCCTCCGGCATCGTGGGCAACAACTCACGCATCCGGTGGATGACGTCGCCCCGCGGCGGATTGGATGACATACCAGCTCCCTCTCAGTGGTGAATTATTCTTCATCCGCGGCCGACGCCAATGCCTCGGCAAACCCTCACGCTATCGGGCACGAGGGAGGTCCTGACATCGATGGACCTCTTTTTCGGAAGCGAGGCTTCGTACGGGAAGAAAAATTCTCCGGTAGGTCTCAGCTCTTGATGAGGGCGTCGAATGCCGTGCACAGGAGACGGATGCTGCGCCGGAACTTCTCGTCCTGGCCCGGGAGCGGAGTCTCCTCGAAGACGTGCGGAAAGCGTTCCCGCAGGTCGGCGTAGGTCGCCGGGGTGATGGCCGGTGTTTGGGACGTGCCCTGCTCCTGCAGGACGAACCCGGTGACATGGCTGAGGAGGGTGTCGGCGGCGATGAGGCGGTGCTCGGCGGGGACGCCGGCCGCCGCGAGGGTCCGCAGGAGGCGTTCCAGGAGGGACAGCGCGCCGGGGCTGAGCATTCCGGGACTGTCGGCGAGCAGGATGGCGCCGCCGGGATGCTGCCGGATGCTGCCGCGCAGCGCGGTGACCTGGGCCTCGATCTCGTCCTGCCAGGTGGATGGGGACGGGAGCGCAGCCAGGGCGGCGGTGCCGGCGTCATAGGCCTGCCGGCAGACGCGGTCGGCCATCATCGCGAGCAGCTCGTTCTTGTTGCGTACGTGGTAATACAGGCTGCCCGCGTGCGCGCCGAGCCGTTCCGCGACCTGGCGCATGGACAGGCCGTGGTATCCGACCTCGGCGAACGTGGCCATGCCGGCGTCGACGATCCGCTCCTTGTTGAGCTTCATGGCCCTACCGTACCCCAGTTTTTGAACGGTGTTTGAATCGTGTGCTAGCGTCGGTGAAAGCGATTTTCGAACACTGTTGGAAAGGGTGAGCGCCATGGACGGGCTGCTGTTCTACGCGACCACGGCCGCGTTGATGGTGATGATGATCAACAGTGGGCTCGCCGCGGTCGGGCGTGGCTCGGTGCGCGGGCGTCCCGTGCCGTGGGTCGCGGTGGGCCTGACCGCACTGGCCCTGGCCGGGGTCGTCCTGCAGCTGTGCTGGCCGGAGGCCATGGCCGCGCTCGACCACGATCCCGCCAAGACCGGCTGGTGGCGGGTGTTCACCTCGGTCTTCATGCAGAACGGCGGTGCCTCCGGCGCTGTCTGGAACATCGCCACTCTCGCCGTCGTCGCCGCGCTCGCCCAGTGGTTCTGGGGCGGCCGGCTGACCGCCGTCCTCTTTCTCGCGGGCGTCGTACTTCCGGAACATCTGGACGCCCTGCTCGGCCTGGGAGGTCCCAGCACCGATCCCCGCGACTTCGCCGGAAGCTCCGGCGCCACCTATTTCCTCGGTGCGAGTCTGGCCCTGGCCCTGCTGACTCGCACCAGGATCAGGAAGGAGCAGGTCCTGGCGGCCGGCGTCCCCGTGCTCGGGCTGGTGATGTGGTTCCTGCAGGAAAACGGCCACGGCCTGGTCGCCGTGTACGGCTTCGCTCTCGCCATCCTCGTCTGGGCGGCCCGCCGCTGGGTGCGCTCCGCAGCCAGACGATCATCGCGACCCACCGCCTAGAGCCGGGTTCGCGAAACGCCCGAAGGCCGGGAAGCGGCCCACTATGGTGACGATCATGCCCGCGCCGACCTGTCCGGCACCGACCTGACGGGTGCCCGGCTGGACGGAGCGAAGGGCCTACGGTGGCCCCCACGACGTCCCCTATGAGGTGGACCGCACCGGTCGCCGCCGTACCGGCGTCAACCCGGGCGCGGTGGGTCCGGTAGCCCCGCGCCCGCTCTTTCGCCCGGAACGGTGCTCGAGCGGGATCAGGGCGGCGGGACGGCCGCGGAAGTGCAGGCTCAGCACCGAGCCAGAAGCGGTGTGTTCCAGGGTGACATCGTCACACAGCCGCTGGATCACCCACAGGCCGAACCCGCGTGAGCCGGTCGGGTCCACCGTGGCGGCGGCCAGGTGCTCCGGGGTCAGCCGGCCGCCGATGTCGAGGATCTCGATGATGACGCCGTGCTCGTGGCCGCGCGCGGTGATCCGGCCGGCCTTCCCGCCGTGGTCGAGCACGTTGGTGACGGCCTCGTTGACCGCCAGCACCAGGCCCTCCAGTTGCTCGTCGTTCAGTCCGTGGTGCTCGCCGTGGATGCGCACCAGCTCGCGGATGTAGCGCAAGTCGGGACTGATGGGGCAGCGCAGCTCGAATGTCATTGATCTCCGAGCCCGCCGGCCGGCAATAGGAGGAAGGAGTGCGAGCCCTCGACTCTTTTTCCGGCTGGCCGATCGTTAAACACCGGGGATGCCGAGGATCATGACGGCTTCTGGGTGCCGTCGGCGACGTGGTCGCGCATCGCGGTGGCAGCATGCTCGGCATCGGGATGGATGGCCAGGATCGGCCACACGCCGGTGATCTGCAGGATGCGCGCGGGCCTACCTCGCACGGCGGCGAGTCCCGCGTACGGGCGCCGGGGCAAGGTGCCTGATTGACCGGCCATACCGCAGCCACCTGCGGCATCGCCGCTCCCTGAAGTCCCGACGCCCTGTCTCTCATTCCCGGGCGGTGGTCAGCCAGCGGCGGACGTCGGCCATCGCGGTGCCGTCGCTGTCGGCGTCGATCGCGGCGGCCAGATCCGCTACGGAGATGTGGGCGAGCGCGAGCGACCAGGCGTCCTGGGCGGCCGCCATGGCCCGGGCGATGGCGCACGGTCGGGAGCATCGTTCGGCGGGGATGCCGAGCGGCCCCCGCTGTCTGATCTCGGCACATCGGTAGGCCGGCTCGTCCCCGTCGACGGCCCGCACCACCTCCAGCGCGCTGATCTCCGAGGCGGGTCTGGTGAGGGTGTAACCGCCGATCTGGCCCGCGGTGGAGTGCACGATGCCGGCCCGCGACAGCGCTTGCAGGTGCTTGGCCGTGTACGCCGGGGGAGTGCCGTGCAACTCGGCCAGCCGTGCCGCCGGCACCGGCTCCTGGGTCTGGCTGAGCGTGACGCAACTGTGCAGGGCCCACTCCACGCCGTTCGACATCCTCATGCCCCCACCTTACCGATCGCGGACATGCGATATCCGAGTTGTGATACAACTCGGATAGAAAACATCCGAGATCAACTTTTCGGGATGCTCATGACGTACACAAAAGATCCTTCGCCTGCCACCCGCGTGCCCTTGGGGCCGGCGGCCGTCGCGCTTTTCGCCGCTGCGGCGAACCTGCGACCGGCCATTGCCGCCGTCTCGCCGCTGGTGGACCGCATCCGCGGCGACCTGCACCTGTCGGCGACGGGGGTGTCGCTGCTGACCACCATCCCGACGCTGGCCATGGGGTTGTGCGCACCCCTCGGCGCGTACGTGGGCCGCAGGTACGGGCTGCAGCGCGGCGTGCTGCTCGGGCTCGTGGTCATCGCCGTCGCCACGGCGGCCCGCCTGTTAGGCGGATCCACCTGGCTGCAGCTGAGCAGCGCGGCGATTGTCGGCACGGGGATCGCGATCGCCCAGACGCTGCTGCCCGCCGTGGTCAAGACGCGCTTCGCCGCGCGCGCCGGACTGGTCACCGGCCTCTACACGGCCGGCCTGGGCCTGGGCGGCGCGGTCGCGGCCGGGACAAGTGCGCCGCTGGCCGACGCCGTCGGCTCCTGGCCGGGAGCGCTGGCCTCCTGGGCGGTGCTCGCGCTGGCGGGCATCGCGTTGTGGTCGGCCGCCAGAGGCTCCCTCAGCCTCGACGACGTCAGTGCCCCCGCCGGACCGGCCGCCCGGGGCCTGCCCTGGCGCAGCGGCACGGCCTGGAAGATCACCACGCTGTCGGCCGTCAACTCCGCTCTGTACTACTGCGAGCTGGCTTGGGTGGTGCCGCTGCTGCATGATGACGCCGGCCGCAGCGCCGCGGTGGCCGGCATCATGCTGACCGTGATGATCTCCATCCAGGTCGTCGCCATGCCGGCCGTTCCGGCACTGCTGGGGGAGCGCCTGGACAAGCGTGTCGGCCTGGCGCTCACGATGACGCTGACCGCCGCAGGATTCCTGGGACTGGCGTACGCACCGGGCACGGCGGCGTGGCTGTGGATCGCGGCGCTGGGTGTGGGGCACGGCGGCCTGTTCACGCTCGTGCTGACCCTGCCCGTGGTGGCCGGCCGCGACCCGCAGGAGGCCGGGCGCATCAGCGCGATGGCGTTCTTCATCGGCTACGCCTGCGCCGCGCTGGCTCCCCTCCTGGTGGGCGCTCTACGCGACTCCACGGGCGACTTCCGGCTCGCCTTCGGCCTGCTGGGCGGCCTTGGCCTGCTGATGCTCCTGCCTATCGCGCGCCTTCGCGTCAAGGCCGGCGCATGAAGCTGGAACGGCTCACCGGCGAAGAGACGCTCGCCCGGGCCGCCGAGCTCATCGAGATCTACAGCATCGCGTTCAGCGGCCCGCCCTGGTACGAGGACGGGTACGGCACGGCCGACTTCGCCAAGCGGCTGACCGCAGACGTACGCCGCCCCGGTTTCACGGCGGTGCTCGCCACTCACGACGGCAACCCCGCGGGATTCGGCACGGCATGGCCGACGCAGGCACCCTTCCCCGCGGGACGCGCCTATGACCGGGTGCGCCTCGACCTCGGCGACCAAGCGGAGAAGTGCCTGGTGGGAGCGTTGGAGGTGGACGAGCTCGCGGTCAGCCCGCACGCTCGCCGTCAGGGCCTGGCGGGCCGCATCCTCGACCTGCTCTGCGAGGACGCGACCGACTGCTGGCTGCTGACGGCGCCGCGGGCGCAGGACGCGATCAGGCTGTACGAACGGCTCGGCTGGCAGCGTCTGACCGGACCTGAGGCGAACGTCGTGGTGTTCATCCGGTCTCAGGACGGCGTCCGGCAGCACCATCGGCTCTGACCTCGCCGAGCGCAGGTCCAGGCCAGCCCGATGACCAGTTCCGCCGTCGAGGGCGCGTCAGTGGTGGTGGCCGTGCCGGCCGAGGGTCTCCACGGGGGTTGCGCCGGGGCGGGTCCACTGCGGTACGGGGCGGCTGGTCGGGCCCCAGGTGGCGACGCCGTCGGCGTCCGAGCGCCAGTACCAGCAGATCGGCGAGCCATGCCCACCGACCGGCGAGCCGGCCTGCGGGGCCTCGGGCCAGCCTTCGGGGTTGTCCTCCCACCCCTCGCGGCGGCCGTACGGCGTCATGTCGAGCAGGCCGAGGGACCCGGCGACCGGCTCGTTGCCACGACCCGTCGTGGAGTAGGTGAGGAACACGCGGTCGCCGTCGCGCAGGAAGCAGGTGAGGTAACCCATGCTGCCACCGACCGGCTCCTCCACGTCGCGCACCGAGTACCAGGGCTGGGTGTAGCCCATGAACTCGACGTAGGAGGCCACCTCGTCCCATCGGCCCGTGGTCAGGATGGCGAACGAGACGCCGCGGGCGTTGAGGTAGACAGCGTCCTTCAGGTGCCAGGCCGTGATGGTGCAGCCCTCGCACTGCCCCTGGTGCGGCGCGCCGTCGTACCACATGTGCTTGTAGACCACGAGCTCGTCGCGGCCCTGGAACAGGTCCAGGAACGGGACCGGGCCGTCAGGTCCGACGACCTCGACCGTCCCGTCGAACTCCACCATCGGCAGCCGGCGGCGGGCTGCGGCGATGGCGTCGCCCTCGCGGGTGTGGGCCTTCTCGCGGGCCAGCAGCTCGTCACGGGCGGCCTGCCAGGCGGCCAGGTCGACGACGGGCGGGCGGCCGGGCAGCGTGGTGGCCGGGTCATTCGGCGGGGTCGTCATGGTGTGCTCCGTGGTGTCTCGTGTCGGGCTGCGTCGTACGAACAGACTCGCGACCCGGCTGGAAGTCATCGGGCCGGGGATGCCGAAGTGTTCACATTTTGGAATCGTGATCATGTGGCTGGGAAAGGGTTGGACGGGATGATGCTCGGGCTTGTAGCTTGCACGTGACCGTGACACCGCCCGAGGAGGTGAGACCCATGAACGCTGTATCGATGTGGGTGCTCCCCCTTGCCGTCACGGTCGGGCGATTGACGTAGGTGTCGCCGGGAGCGCCTCGCCAACAAGGCACTCCCGAAAGGCAACACCTATGCACTCTCAGCAGGTCACCGCCGAGCCGCCGTCGAACGACAGGGCCGATCGCGCGCCCCTCATGTTCGACGTGATCATTGCCGGATGCGGGCCGACCGGTGCGATGCTGGCCGCCGAACTGCGGCTGCACGATGTGCGGGTACTCGTTCTGGAGAAAGAGACCGAGCCCGCGTCGTTCGTCCGCATAGTCGGTCTGCATATTCGCAGTCTCGAGCTGATGGCGATGCGCGGACTGCTGGATCGCATTCGCCGGCATGGACGACAGCGTCCGGCCGGCGGTTTCTTCGCCGCCATCCCCAAACCCGCGCCCAAGGGCCTGGATTCCGCGTACGCCTATCTGCTGGGTATCCCGCAGCCGGTCATCGTTCATCTGCTCGAAGAACACGCGATCGAACTGGGCGCGCAGGTCCGGCGCGGTTGCGCGGTCGCCGGTTTCGAGCAGGACGACGAGGGGGTGACCGTCGAGCTGGCCGACGGGGAACAGCTGCGTTCGCGCTACCTCGTCGGCTGTGACGGCGGGCGCAGTACGGTGCGCAAACTGCTCGGCGTCGGCTTCCCCGGCGAGCCCTCACGGACCGAGACGCTGATGGGCGAGATGGAAGTGGGCGTGCCGCGGGAGGAGATCGCCGCCAAGGTGACCGTGAGGTGCCTCGAAGATTCCGGACAGTTGGCTACATAAGCTGACAGAAGTCTGGAAGAGGTAGGTACGTGACGAGGCGTCGCAGGCAGTTCTCGC
>NZ_JBFANV010000177.1:0-8170 GCF_040674955.1 Nonomuraea sp. NPDC049695
CCTGGTCCGCGCGGTGGGGGAGCTGGCGGAGCAGTCCTCGCCGCCCGCCGAGGTCGAGGTGGAGGGAGACCTGTCGGAGCTGCCCGCGGCCGTCGCAGGCGGCTTGACTCAGCCACGAGCCCGCTCCGCTGCCGGCCGCGGCCACCCCGAGCGGCGCGAAGATCTTCACGAGCGCGGGCATCGCGACAATCGCCAACACGAACATGATTAAGGCGTAGAGCAGACCGGCGATCTCGGTGGAGTCCCGGAACTGCGCCACGGCCGCGCGGATGATCAGCGACACGACCGGCTTGTAAGCGGCGATGGTCATGATCGCCGTGATGGTCTTGGGCAGCCATGCCCGAGTGGATTCGGTGCCGATGCTGCCAGCGGCCGCGATCGGCAGCATGAGAGCCAGGATCGGGACCGTCGCGTTGCGCAGCCACAACACGATCATCTGGATGATCAGCACGAGGATCAGCAGGGTGGCGAGCTGCATGGTCAGCCACGCGGGCAACCCCGTCGAGGTGATCATCGCGGTGAACTCCCGGTTGATGAGCCCGTTGCGAGCCAGATCACCCAGGATCCACGCCGAGATCAGGTCGGAGAAGCGCATCACCCCGCCGGTCACCGTGATGCCGAGCAGGGAGACGAGCGCGGTGATAACCAGCCCCCGGAACGCTTCCAGCAGCGGCAGCCCCCGCCCCTGGATCATGGTGCGGACCGCCTGCCACATCAGCAGCAGGACGGCGATCATCATCCCGATCGACAGGGTCAGGCCGTACATGCTCATCGCGCCCTGCTGCTCAAGATCGAAGCTGGTCAAGGTCAGCCACATCTGCAGGAAGACCGCCAGCATGGTCTCCACGGCCGCCATGATCAGCGCGGTCAACGGGGTGAGCAGGGTCTTGTCCAGGGCGGCCGCGGCCACCTGGGAGGCACGGTTCCCGACGTTCTGCAGCACGCACTGCGGCAGCAGGATCTGCACACTGTCCGGCGCGCACTGGTCCGGCTGGGCCGAGGTACTGGGCTGGGGAGTCGGCGTCGCGATCGCGCCGACGCTCGCCGAGGTCGCCGACGCGGCGGTGACCCGGTGATCGGTGAAGCCCACCGCGAACGACACCGCCAGCACGAGCGCGAGCACCGGGACGCCGAGCGCGGCACGCCAGGTCATGTCTCAGCTCGCCTTCGCGGGCTTGATGGCCGCCCAGCCGAGCACGTTGAAGTCGCTGGTTCCCAGTTCGGCGTAGCGCAGGGTCGACATCTGGTCAGCAGGGGTGCGCACGGCCAGCCAGTCACCCTCGCGCAGGCTCGGATGCCAGCGCATGTGGACGGTCACCGCGGCCGAGGCGTTGATCAGCGGTTGGTCGCGGCTGGCCAGCAGATCGACGTGGAGGTTGAGGTTGACCACGACGTTGTCGTCGTCGCGCCGGGTCCAGCGCACACCGGTGGGCTGGACAAGGATGCTGGCCTCGGGAGGCAGCGCAGTCTGGGCGCTGGCGCCGATCTGCTGACGGAACCAGGCGACCCCCTGCAGGGCCTCCTCGCGCGTGGCCGCGCGAGCCGCCGGCGCGATGTAGATCTGGACGGCCTTGGTCGCCGCGGCCGCGTCCAGCGTCCAGGATGCCTGGTACAGCGCGGCCGCGGCCCCGGCGGCCCCGGCCGGGGTACGGGGAAACCGCACCGGGTAGCGATCGCCCAGCAGGGCCGAAGCCTCGGGCAGCTGCACCCAGCGGCGCGGGCGTACATAGCCGGGAGGGTCGGCGGCCTCGGTAGCCCCGGCAGGTGTGGCGCTCGGCTGAGGCGGCACGGCAGAAGAGCTGACCTGCGGCCTGGCCTGGGGTGGTGCGGACTCGCGAGACAGTAGGCCCGCTAGCGCGGCCACCACGATGAGAGCCAGGATCCCGGCGCCGATGAAGGCACCGCGCGCGCGGCGTTTGGCGAGCGCGTCCAGTTCGCTTGGAGTGGGCACGTCAGGACCCGACCATGAACATGATGATCGAGGCTGCGCTCATGACGACGGCGATCCCGCCGAAGATCCAGGGGATGCTGGCGGCGCCGTCGGCGGCCAGGTTGCTGCGGTTGCTCTTGCCCGCCATCATCTTGGTGCCCGCGTAGATCATGGACAGCAGAGCGATGGCCAGGGCAATCCACTTGCCGCCACCGACAACCCGCTGAAAGTAGGCCGTCAGCTCCGCTGGTGGAGCCGGCGGAGCATCAGGGAGCTGGAGCCCGCTGCCGGCACCACGGGTCGGGGCCGGTGAGGGGGGCAGGGTGCCGAGTTGGTCGGCGACCACGGTGAGCGCGTCATGCAGCGCCTGTAACAGATGAACGGTCACGAGGTTGGGCCCTTCGAGAGCACCCGCTGCAACGTGCGGGCGGTTCGGGTGACTCGGCCGCCGGCTTCCAGCGCCGCGTGCCGGTCGAGGTGGCGCAGTGCGAACAGGTACGGCACGCGCAGGGTCAGGGCGGTCTCGCCGCTGATGGCGCGCAGCCGGTAGCGGGCCAGCCGGGGCATGGGAAGGGGGGCGTCAGCAACGATGATCAAGGCGGGCCGGGCAAGATGCTCCGGCCAGGAGGCGATCATGCGAGCGGCGTGATCGGCCCCCTCGGCCGTGGCTCTGACCACCAGCGCGGGGTTGTGCTCGGCCGGAACCGCCCCGTCGAACTCAAAGGCGAGCGGGGACGTGCGCCGGTGGTTGAGCAGGTCGACGACCATGCTGGTGCCCGCCCCGCCGTGGGCGCCGATCAGCGTCCACAGCGCTGCGGGGTGTCCGCGTTTCGTTCGCACTCTTGCATCCCTTTAGACCATTCCGCCACATTAGGCTCCTTACACACACATTTACCAGGTGTTGACAGCATTTGGCGACTGGTTGTTGAGGGATGCGCGGCGCAATGCGAATTTTGGTGGCCATCGGCCTGATGCTCGTGCTGTTCGCGGCCTTCATTCCGGTCCTCGTGGTGCTCATGCCCCGCGACTCGCTGGCGGCCTTGACCGGCGAGCCGGTCAGCTCGGGCGACCCTGTCGAGGTCGACGACGTTCCGCCGCAGATGCTGCGGCTGTACGTCGCGGCCGCACGCACTTGCCCGGGGCTGCACTGGTCGGTGCCGGCCGCGGTCGGCAAGATCGAGACGGATCACAACCGCTCCACCCTGCCGGGTGTCAAGAGCGGCACCAACTACGCCGGCGCCGCCGGGCCGATGCAGTTCCTCATCTCCACCTGGGGCGGCACGGCGAAGATCCCGATCCCGTCGACGTTCAACGGCTATGCCGCCGACGGCGACGGGGACGGCTGGGCCGACGTCTACAACCCCGCCGACGCGATCTACGGCGCGGTCAAGTACCTGTGCGCCTCGGGCGCGGCCACCGATGTGCGCGCGGCCTTATACGCCTACAACCACTCCTGGGCCTACGTCGACAAGGTCCTCGAGGTCGCCACCACCTACCGCCAGATGGGCGAGAGCGCGCCGCAGGCCCGCCAGAACCACCCGCCCGAGCAGCAGGGGGGCCCGGACATGCTCACCCCGCGCACCCGCCGCATCCGCGATCTGATCAAAAACCAGTTCGGCGTGCCGTACGGCATCGGCTGCTACCGATCACGCGAGGACGGCGGTGAGCATCCGCGCGGGCGGGCCTGCGATTTCATGCTGTCGCGGGGCGGGGCCATGCCGACGGCCGGCGAATTGGCACGCGGTGACGCGATCGCCGCCTGGGCTCAGGCTCACGCCGACAGCCTGGGCGTCCTGTATGTGATCTACAAGCAGCGGATCTGGAGCTCGAGCATGGCCGCCCAAGGCTGGCGGCCGATGTCAGATCGGGGCTCGATCACTGAGAACCATTGGGATCATGTGCATATCAGTATGCGATGACCTGCCATAACAATGGCCCTGACGTTGAGTCAGGCATAATTGTTGCTTACGGGGTTGTGGTTTTCTATGCTCACCCGATATGCAGGATGATCAGGAACGCGCCGGTCGGCCTCCCTTAGCGGGGCCTGCCGCGCTGACACACCTGTCGGGCCGGCAGCAGCCGATCGCGCCGCCCATCGAGGAGGCCTGGCCACCTCAGGTTCACGATGCCGGTGAGCGCCCTCGCCGCGGCGACGCGCGCGCACCACGCGACGAGGACGAGGACGAGGTGAAGAGCGGCTACCTCGACGAAGCCTCGGCCGATCGGGAGTTCTGGTCCGACGACGAGGACGATGATGACGGCGACGAGGACGCGGAGCCCTGGGCCGATCTCGGCGCCCGGCGCCGCCGTCGCCGGATACCCCTCGCCGTGATGGCGGGGGCCGCCGTCGCCGGGGTGGCACTGCTGGTCGGGATCTGGTCCATGGCCAGCGGCGAAGGTGACCCCGCCGAGCCTACCGCGGGCGCGGCCTCCCCAGTCGGCCAGCCGCTCCTGGAATCCCCGCCGCCGCTTCCCGACGGCGACGGAGAGCCGACCGACCCCATCACCACGGTCAAGCCCAGCCGCAAGCCCAGGGCCGCGCCCACGGTCAAGCCGACCAAACCGGCCGTGGTGGTCAAGACCTCCCCGCCCACGCCCACACCGGTGGTGACACCGACAGGCCAGCCCAGCCCGACCGCCAAGCCCACAGCCAAGTCCACCGTCCGCAAGCCCACCATCGACCCGATCGGGCCCACCGAGGCTCCGCCCCCGCCCACCGACGATCAGGACGACGAGCCGCCGCAGACCGGTCCGACCGAGGCGCCACCTCTGCCCGGCGAGTAACCCATCCCCTTCGACGTTCTGGAGCTCTGAAGCACCTCGTGTCCACCGACGCGTGCCGCGCCCCCGCCATGCCCGCCCCAGCCGCCCGGCCGTGAAGCAGGCGGTGACCCGGATCCGGGCCAACGCCTTCGCCGCGGCGGCTGTCCCCGAGCAGATCCTGCGGCCCGCCCCCGCCGACGCGGCATCCAGCCGGAACTAGGCTCCCGACCGGGCTCTCAGGTCGGGGCCTGGTCAGACCAGGACGGCCAGGAACAGCGCGTCGACGGTATCGACCTCTTCGCCACCGTCGTGCTCCTCGCTCGCCTCGCCGGCTTGCAGCGCCTCGCGGATCATTCGGGAGTCGGCCCGGACGAGCGTGGCCAGCGTGGCGATGGACAGCCCGGCCCGCCGGCAGGCCAGCAGCGCCCGGTTGCGCTCGCGCCGGGCAGCCTCCTCCTGGTCCAGGCATCGGCGGCGCTCAAGAATCAGCCGCTCCCCCCGCGCCCGCTGCTCTGCCGCGCGCTGTTGTGCCTGCCGCCAGGAACGGCTGACCTCAGCCAGTTCCTGCAGCGCCTGCTGGCCCTCCTCCAGAGACACCTCGCCAGCCAGGACCGACAGCTGGCCCCGTACCGTCGCGTGATCCAGATCTGCCCAGGTGGAAATCTCTCCCGTGGTGTATCCGGAGGCGACACACTTGCGGATCAGCAGGTTGCGCCGCTCCTGCCAGCTTTCTTCTTCGTCGCCGGCCTGGCGTCGTACGGCCTGGTGCTCCAGGAGCCGCTGACGCGCCCGGGTACCTTGTTCGCGGGCCTGACGCCAGCGGTCCATGCTCGTCCTCAGCGCCTGAACCTGCTCATCGGCATCACCGACGTCCAGCATCGAGCCAGCATTCGTGATCGTGTAGACCAGGGAGTCGCTCACCTGTGCCGCCGCGGCGATGGTGGCGCCCGCCAGCCCTTCCCGGGCGCAGGCGGCGATGACGCGATCCCGGTCGTCGCGGGCTTGCCGTTCGCTGGCGACGGCTTTGGCCTTGAGCTCGGCGACGAAGATGCTGAGCTGTCGACTGTCGTGGTAGGACGCCTTCGCGCGCCGCCACAAGGCCGCCTGGGCGGTCGCCGCTTCCAGCACCTGCACGGGGTTCAGCGCCGTCGGTGTCAGCGGTGTACGGCGCACCAGCAGGTTGACCGCGTTGCGAGTCAGCGCGGTGGCCGCCGCGAGCTCGGGGGCGCTAATGCCGAGCTCGCGGCCGGCCCGCAGGAGCTGGTTCAGCTCCTGGCGCACCTGTCCGAGAACGGAGTTGCCGCGCGCCTGCGCGGCCTCGGCCAGAGCTTGAAGGTGGGCATAGCGGGTGGCGAGCCGACGGGCGTGACGGCGGCGCGCCCCGGCCTGGCCCAGAGTGTCGAGCAGCTGACGTTGCCCGGCGGTGTGCGCACCAGCGTGCGCATCGGCGTGCGCCAGAGCCGGGCCCGTCGTCCCACCCCGGACGACTCCTGCTTCGCCCCCGAACAGGCCGACGGCCGCGCTGCCGTCAGCCGCTAGGTCGGCCTCGGCGTCTGCGGCGATCGCCGCGGCGGCGGCCCGCAGCTCCAGCAGCTCCTGGCGGTGCTCCTCCAGCGTGGCTTCATACAAGGCGGCGCGAGGAGCGTGCTGTTGCGGCGCGGGCAGATGGATCAGGGTGATCCGGCCGTTGTGCCGCGCGGCGGCGCTGGCCATGGCCCGCATCGAAGGAGCGATGAGCGGGTCACCGATCAGCACGACCTGGGTGTCGCCGTGCAAGGCCAGCACCCGTTCCAGAAACACCCCGCACGCCTGCTCCGGCCCGTCGTCGGCGGTCAGCAGCGCGAAGTCTCGCGCGGCGCCCTTGGTCTGCACCAGCGACATGAGCCGCACCCCGTCACCGACGGCGATGATCTGCAGGAAGTACACCGGGCTGCCCGCGGCGTCGGCTCGGGCGCGGATGCGGCCGAACTCGGTCTCGGCCCAGCCCGGCGCGAGTTCGCACTGCTGGCTGTAGGTCGGCGGGTTGGTGGCGGGCCACAACCGCAGCTGCTGCAACAGGAGCCGCACGTGGTTGGCGGAGATGTCGGTGTTCAGATGCTCTCGCAGATACCAGCGCACCAGGCCGCGGGTCCACAGCGGCCGGGTCAACCCCAGAGTGCGAGGGTCGCTCAGGACAGCCTGACGTAGTTGCTCGCGCCTCTTCGGCGACACCTTGTACGGGGTGCGCCCCTCCGGCGCCGCCTGCGTGGCCCGGGGGTTTCCCTCCGCGGCCAGGGAGCGCCAGTAGTAGAGCGTGCCGCGGGCCAGGCCGTATTCCCTGGCCAGCGCTGCGGGGCGCTCGCCAGCTTGCATCCGCGCGATGGCAGCGCGGCGAATCACCGCCAGAGTCTCGTGGTCCAATGAGCGGCCATCGCCGCCGGCGTCGCGCAGACGCCGCAACGCCTGCGCTAAGGCGGTGTCCGGAGTGTTGTTCACTTCGGTGTCCTTATCTACTGCAGATCGTGCAGCGCAGCACGGAAGTTTCTGGCAAACATCAGATCTCACCATCGGTACAGATGGTAGTCAAGGCGACACTCGAAACGATTGTCACCCTGGTTGACGTGGGGAAATGCGTGTTATGGCACGATTGATGGGCGGTTCTGTCTGACTAAGCGTAAAGGTGTGGGTTTACCTCGGACGGCAGGATTGCCTACGATTGTGATCGTTCGCCGTGCCGGGCTCTGTCTCATATGGGCGAGCACCGGACAATGAGCAGGACCAGGTGCCCGACACCGGTCCGACCGCCGCGCCGCCACCCCCTGGAGGGTGACCCGCTGAGGACGG
Source organism: Nonomuraea sp. NPDC049695 (assembly GCF_040674955.1). Classification (NCBI taxonomy): domain Bacteria; kingdom Bacillati; phylum Actinomycetota; class Actinomycetes; order Streptosporangiales; family Streptosporangiaceae; genus Nonomuraea; species Nonomuraea sp. NPDC049695. The sequence continues at coordinate 7,517 of NZ_JBFANV010000177.1, forward strand.
CTCCCGCTCCCGATCGAACGTGAGGTGATCGTCATGCGCGCTCAACCCGACCCGCTCAACTCGACCCGATCTACCCCGCCTCGCAGTGCCCGGCACGCCCGCCCTTCGGCGAGCCTGCCGTACCGCCCGCCGGACGAGATCCCAACGGAGCAGTTCGCCGCGATCACCTACCCCGCGACCCCCGAAGCGCTCCGCCCCGCCATCGTCCGGGTGCGTGACAGTGCCACGGCGGCCGCGTCCGCTATCGAGCGCATCTTGTATCCCGAGGTCGTAAACGGCGGCTGACATCGCCCGCGCCTGGTCGCACCCACAGCGTTCGCCGCCCCGGGGGCGCCACGCTGAGGCGCGCCGGCCTTTTGTCAGGCCAGTTCCACGGGGAGGCGCAGGGGCTGGTGGGTCAGGCCTTCGGTTGTCCAGGGCACATCTTCCAGCGCAACGGCCGGACGGAGCCCGGGAGCTCGAAGGATCAGTGCGCTCAGAGCCTCTTGCAGTTCCACCCGGGCCAGCGCATGACCCAAGCAGAAGTGCGGGCCGACGCCGAAGGTCAGGTGAGGCCGCGTGATCGCCGTTCTGCTGACCCTGCTGCCGGCCCTGGTCCTGGTTCTGGTCCTGGCCTTGCTGGTCTTGTCCCTGCTGGTTCTGGTCCTGGCCCTG
>NZ_JBFANV010000178.1:0-8167 GCF_040674955.1 Nonomuraea sp. NPDC049695
TCGGTCTGGATCCAGGTGAACCGGCTGCGTCCCACGCTGCTGCACTGGTCAGACCGATACGAACACCTGCGGGAAGTCACCCGGGAGGACCTCGCGGCATCCGCATCGGCCAGCACCCTTACGGGCTCGTCCAGCGGCTCGACCAGGACGACATCGACCGGGCAACGAAGCCGCCACCACCCCAGCCGCCCGGCTCGGGCTCATGCTCGCCGCCGTTCACGCCGCCCGCACCGGCGCCATCCGCTCCCTGCTCCTCGCCAATCCTCACCTGTTGATCAACCAGCTGAGCGCCCTCGACACCGGTCCGGTCTCCAAGATCTACTTCGCCAAGAAGCTCCGCGGTCAGCCTGCGACACTCGAACGCCTCCGCGTTGATCGGGGCATGACGAGCATCCGAACTCGAAAAGTCCCGTTAGCAGAGCAGCGTTGAGCGGCATGCCGTGACTTTCCGTTCAAAGCGTCTCGCCGAAGGGTTTTCGCAGGTCATGACGGATGCAGTCGGGTGGCCTGAACGGCGGCCAAAGGAACGGCAGGGTAGGGAAGCCTGTGCCGCACGTGTTCGTCGCGAGCGCTGGGCGCGCAGATCGCCACCGACCATGACATCCGCGTACTGGCATCTCGAGGGCCATGTCACCACCGGCACGGGTGATCAAGGCGCGTCGACGCCGCCCCAGGCTGGCAGGGCGCGACCATCGCCGCACACGCACGGTGAGCTTCAGCCATCGACCAAAGTCGGAGCCGGTCACGACTTTGGTTCACTGCGGCCCGCACACCGGTGTCGCAAGTCTGGTGCCATGAACGAGCGAAAGGCGCCGTCGGCGCAAGGCACGTACGCCGGCTCCACGGCCGACGAACTGGCCGGGCGAAGCCGGGGTGATCGAATCGCGGCGGGAGCGGACCAGCGCGTGCTGTTCCCCCGCCGTGGTCAGGTGGTGCTCCACGCCGACCGCCTGGTGATCAGCGGCTGGGACGGCAAGACCGATCTCATCCTCCGCCCCAGTGAGGTGACCTCGGTGAGGAACGAGTACACCGACCTTTGCGGACGTTTCGTGGGCGGGCTGCTGAACTCCGGCAAGCCCTTGATCCTCGGCACCGCCGCACATGGCGAGTGCAGGTGATGGCGGCGTTGGCGGCACTTCCGCTGATCATGTCGATGTGCGGGGCCGCGGACGCGAGGGACCCGGTGGCGCAGACCGACCTGGGGCCGGTGCGCGGCGTCGCCGAGCAGGGCGTACAGGTCTATCAGGGCATTCAGTACGCCCAGCCGCCGACGGGGGCACGGCGCTGGACCCTCCCGGTGCGCCCCCGTCCCTGGACCGAGGTGCGCGACGCGCGCCGCCCCGGGCCGGCGTGCGCGCAACTCGACGAGCAGGGCGCGGTCGCGGCACGCTCATCGGAGGACTGTCTCTACCTGAACGTCACCACCCCCAGCGGCAAGCCCGCCGGGCGGCGGCCGGTTCTGGTCTACCTGCACGGCGGGGCGTTCAGCTCCGGCGCCGGCAGCGACTTCGACGCCCGCCGCCTGTCCACCACCGGCGACGTGGTCGTGGTGACTGTCAACTCCAGGCTCGGCGTGTTCGGCTTCTTCGGCCACCCGAAGTTGCCCGGCTCGGGCTCCTACGGCCTGGCCGACCAGCAGGCCGCGCTGCGCTGGGTGCGAGCCAACGCCGCCGCGTTCGGCGGAGACCCGCGCGCGGTCACGCTGATGGGCGAATCCTCCGGCGGGGCGAGCGTCTGCGCCCAGCTCACCTCCCCCCAGGCGGCGGGCCTGTTCCACCGCGCCATCATCCAGAGCGGCTCCTGCCTGCAACGCTGGCCCAAGAACGTCATGGCGCCCGGCCTGGAGGCCATCTCCTACTGGGCCTCACGCGCGGACACCGAGGCCCGCGGCACCAAGGCCGCCGGGGAACTGGGCTGCGCGGGAGCGCGAGCGACCACTTGCCTGCGCAGCCTGGACACCGGGAAGCTCCTCGCCCTCAACGGCCGCTTCACCCAGCCCGCCTACGGCACCCCGGTGCTGCCCGCCGACCCGGCCGCCGCACTGCGCTCAGGCGACTTCCACCGCGTGCCCGTGATGCAGGGCAACACCCGCCACGAGCACCGCCTGTTCACCCGGCTCTTCGAACTGGAACAACCGATCGACGACGCCCGCTACCGGGCGCTGCTCACCACCGCCTTCGGCGCTCGCCAGGCCCGGCGTGTGTACGCCGAATACCCGCCCCGCGCCTACACCCGCGACTCCACCGGTCCCGGTGGAGCCGGCTCCGCGGCTGCGCTCGCCTGGGCCGCCGTCGGCACGGACGCCGGCTGGGTGTGCCCCACCCTCACCGCGAGCAAGCTGCTGGCCCGGCACGTGCCCGTCTACGGCTTCGAGTTCGCCGACCCTGACGTGCCGGACATCCTTGGCCTGTTCCCCAAGGGCTACCCGACCGGCGCCTACCACGGCTCGGAGCTCCCCATGCTCTTCGACATCGAGAGCACGTCCATCACCCTCAGCCCAGCGCAGCGGCACCTGTCGGCGCAGATGATCCGTTACTGGAGCACGTTCGCCGCCACGGGCGACCCCAATCATGCCGGCCTGCCGCGGTGGCAGGCGTACCCGTCCACCCAGGCCCTCGACTCCGCGCCCCGAGGCATCTCCCCCGTGGACGCGAGCACCACCCATCACTGCCGGTTCTGGGCCACCGCGCCCAGGCTGGACGGAGGAGCCGACTAGGAGCTGCACGGGGTGGCGCATCCCCACGTCGCCCACCTCCCCGTGTTCCGCCCGGGCCCGTGCACGGTCGTGGATCGTTCCGGTCGGCGGTCCTGCTGTATGGGCTCGGACCATCTCGGGTGCTCGAGTGATGATGGGGGGCGGTAGGTCGCGCCCGGTGTTCGACGCGCTGGGCCACGGACGAGAGTGGTCTGCCCGCCATCACCGGTTCCTTCGGGTGGCTCGGTAGCGGCTCAGTGCTCAGCTCGGATGTCCAGATGCGTGCCGCCCGCCAAACTGGCGGTACACCGCTGAGCAAGGAAGTCACGATGCACAACCGCGACCGTGTTCCCGGATGCGGCAGAGAGAGGGCGTTACTTATGGCACAGGTGATCTGCGACATGTCAATCTCGCTCGACGGGTACGTCACCGGCCCGAACGACAGCCGCGAGAACCCGTTCGGCGACGGTGCCTGGATGCTGCACAAGTGGATGTCCGACCAGGCGACCGACGCGGATCGGGCCATCCTGGAGCGGGTGATCGATGACTGGGGTGCGGTGGTGATGGGCCGCAAGTCGTTTGAGAAGAACGAAGGGGAGGGCGGCTGGGGCGAGGGTGGCCCGGTCGGCGATGTCCCGTGCTTCGTGGTCACTCACCAGGCACCGACCAGGTCGTACCCGGCTGTGTTCACCTTCGTCACCGACGGGGTGGCCAGCGCGATCGAGCAGGCCAAGAAGGCGGCGGGCGACAAGGTCGTCGGGCTGCACGGCGCGACCATCATGCAGCAGGCGCTCCCGCTCGGCCTGGTCGATGAGATCCGCCTGCACGTGATCCCGGTCCTGGTCGGCGGCGGTACGCCGTTGTTCGGCATGCTCGATTCCTCGATCACCCTCGAACGCACCCAAGTGATGGCGACCCCGGCGGCGACCCACCTCTCCTACCGCGTCGTCCGCTGACCGCGAGGGACGAGGGTGTAGCGGGAGGAGACCACCAGGTCGATCGCGAGCACGATGCCCCAGGCGACCATGACAGACCAGACGGGCATCGTGCGGTGGACGTCACCGACAAGCAGCGGCTGTGGGCCATTGGCCCGCCAGCGCTCTGGCGGTGGGGTTGCGGCTCACCTTGAACTCCACCGCTCGGCGATCAACGCCCGATCCGCGTCGTCCAGAGAGAAGAACCGCTTTAGCTCCGCCTGCGACGGAGCACCCGAGAAGCGGCCGTACGCGGCCGCCTCACCATCACTTAAGAACTCAACCGGCATAGACGCCGAAGGTAGGGCAAGCCCGGCAAGCAGGACGAGCGGAAGATCAAATAGTTAGCTGTGGCCACCCGCTAAAGGGACTTTTCGAGGCTGCTATATCTGTCAAGTGGTTGCGTGACGGGGTCGACGCGGGCGCGGACGAGGATGATGGTGTGGAGCGCCCGGTTGAGTTGGCGGTCGCCGCTGCGGTTGAGCCGGTGGCGTTTGGTGAGGCCGGAGGATGCCGGGATGGGGGCTGTTCCGGCGAACGTGGCGAAGGCGGCCTCGGAGCGAAACCGTCCGGGATGGGACCAGCTCACCAGGATCTGTGCCGCGCTGATGGCGCCCACTCCGATCTGTTTCAGCAGGTCGGGCCTGACATCGTTGATCAGGGTGGTGATCTCCTCTTCGAGAATTTTGGCCTCGGCGCGCAGTGTCTGGATGCGCCAGTGTCTGGATGCGCTGGGCTGTGGATCGCAGGGCCCGGATGGTCATGCGGTGTTCGATGGTCTGGGAGGACCGGTCCCGCAGTTTGGCGCAGTGGCTGATCTGCGTGTTGCTGCTCATGGAGCGGATCTGGCTGCGCAGGTCGTCGGGCGCCGAGACGATTAAGGCCTTCAGATGGTTGATCGCCGCGGTGGTCGCGCTGACGGCGCCTTGGCGGGTGGTGAGCAGCGCCCTGAGCGCCTCGCGTGCTCCGCGTTGGCGGGGCTGGATGAGATGCTCGCTGGTCAACGCCTCCCGAGCGGCGCGGATCGCGTCGAGGGCGTGGGTTTTGCGACCGCCACGTTGGGTCGGTCGCTTGGGGCGGCAGACCTCTGCCACCTTTTCGCCGGATGCCTCCAGGAACGCCGCCAAGCCGGCGCCGTAGCTGGCGGCTCCTTCAAGGGCCCAGCAGCGGCGGCCTGGGACGTGCTGACGAGCGAACTCCAGGAGCTCAAGGTAGCCGTGGGCGTCAGCGGCCGCTTCGGCGTGGGCGAGGACGGCACCCAGTGCACTGACCGCCGCGGCGGCCAGGGTGTCGCGGTGGGTGTCGACCCCGATGACACCATCGATCTGTTCTGCCAGCGTGGATGGATCCGCTCCACCTCGCTGCTGTGTTCGGCCTCGATCCCAAAACCGCCATTCGCTATGCCGAGAACGCCCGCGTCCTACTGGCCACTGCAGCCGAAGCGCAAGACCCCGCCAGTCGTGACGAACCCAAGGGTCGAAACGGTCCATGAGGGATGAAGACCCTTCGGTTCCCTTCGATGAACCTTCAGTTCGCATGAACTCTGGGACTTCTCCGGGGTCGAGGAACCGGCGGACAGCCGTTGGCGCTGAGAAGGATCTTGATTGCAGTGAGCTGAGGCTGCTCCTGGTTGCGAAGCTTCCTTAGCTCGTTGCCCGATCCCGGCGTCGGCGATCTTGTCGTCGAGCGACGCGTACAGCTGGGTGGTTTCGGCGGAGGCATGGCCGAGAAGGCGGCGGACGGCCTCGATGGAGACGCCGGCGTTGATGAGTTCGGTGGCGTGGGCGTGGCGCAGCTGGTGGATGTCGATCTCGACGCCAGCCTGCGCGCAGTAGCCCTGCCGGCGGTGGTGGACGGCGTCGTAGGACAGGGGCCCGCCGCGGCCGCTGATGGGGGCGCGGAACAGTGGCCCGGCAGTGTAGCCGGCGCGGGCCAGGTAGAGCTTGAGCAGGGTGACGTAGCCGCGGTCGTCCAGCAGGACGGTGCGTACGCTGCCGCCCTTGCCGTGGATGCGGACGTATTCGTCGTCCAGGCGCAGGTCGAGGTCCTCCACGTACAGGCCGCAGACTTCGGAGGCGCGGGCGCCGCAGACGTAGGCGGTCTCGAACAGCATCCGGTCGCGCAGCCGGTCCAGCGGCAGGTCCTTGCGCGGCCGCCGTGTTATCACGCAACCAACTCGGCGTCCTGTTCCCGAAACCGACCCCTGCCACAAGTAGCGATGGGGTAGCCCGTGGCCGTCTGGCTCCCGAAGAGAAGCCGGCTTCCGTCGGGGGTGAGTGGTGGGAGCGATCCTCATCGGCTAAACTGAACGTTCAGTTCACTTAGTGGAGGGTGTCCATGAGAATCTGGTTCATCACGGGTGCCTCGCGTGGGTTCGGTCTGGAGATCGCACGCAAGGCTCTGGCCGAGGGGGATGCGGTGGTCGCCACCGCACGGAATGCCGAACAGGTCGAGGCCGAACTTGCGGGCGCCGGTGATCGGTTGCTGGCCGTGAACCTGGATGTCACAGACGAGGCCGCCGTCCAGGAGGCCGTGGCCGCCGGGGTGGAGGCGTTCGGCCGTATTGATGTGCTGGTCAACAATGCCGGTCGGGGGCTGCTGGGAGCGGTGGAGGAGGCATCCGACGCCGAGGTCCGAGCGGTCTACGACGTCAACGTGTTCGGCCTGCTAGCGGTGACCCGCGCCGTGCTGCCGGTCATGCGCCGCCAGCGTTCCGGGCGGGTCTTGAACATCACCTCGGTGGGCGGGTTCACCGCGGGCCAGGGGTGGGGCGTGTACGGTTCGACGAAGTTCGCGGTGGAGGGTATCAGCGAGGCGATGCGCGCCGAGCTCGCCCCGCTGGGCATCGACGTGATCATCATCGAGCCCGGCGTCTTCCGTACCGACTTCCTCGACGACTCGTCGCTGCACACGACCGAGCAGGTGATCGAGGACTACGCGGAGACCGCCGGTCAGACCCGGGCCTGGCGGACCAAGAACAACCACGCCCAGGCCGGTGACCCGGCGAAGGCGGCCGCCGCGATCGTCTCCATCGCCGGGGTCGGCGATCCGCCGGTCCGGCTTCAGCTGGGTGCCGACTGCGTCGCCCGCGTCGAGGCCAAGCTCGAACGGGTCAAGTCCGAGCTCGACCAGTGGCGCGAGGTCGCCGTGGCGACGGCGTACGACGATGCCGGCTGAGAAGGATCTCATGCCGCGCAGCCGTCGGGTGCGCGAGGCGGTGCTACGCGCCGCCACCGAGCTGCTGTCGGAGGGCGGGCTGCCGGCGGCGACGGTCGACGCCGTCAGCGCCCGCTCCGGGGTGAGCAAGGCGACCATCTACAAGCACTGGTCCAACCGCATCTGCGTCGCCATCGACGCGTTCGCCCTGCACATGGCCGAGGCGACCCCGGTGCCCGACACGGGCTCGGCGTGCGAGGACCTGACCCAGCAGGTACGCAACGTCGCCGCGTTCTATGCCGGTCCGGTCGGCCAGGTCTACGCCCAGCTGCTGGCGGCCACCGTCACCGATCCGGAGGCCGCCGAACTCCTGCGGAAGCGTTTCCTGGAGGGCCGCCGCGAGCTGATCCGCCAGATGTGGCGACGCGGAGTGCAACGAGGTGAACTACGCACCGACATCGACGTGGAAGTCGCCCAGGACGTCCTGTTCGGCTCCATCATCTTCCGCCTCGTCAGCGGCCACGCCCCCCTCACGCCCACCGAGGCGGAGGCCATCGCGAAGGCCGCCCTCACCGGCCTCCTCACCAACCGGCCAGCGACACCGGCAGGCTCCGTTGATTGAGTGGGGTCTGGGGCCGGAGGAGGCGATGGCGTAGCGGCCCAGGCAGTTGAGGTGGGCGTGGCCGAGGGGGCTGAGCCGGGTGACGTCCTGGTCCTTGACCGGGACGCCCTGGGCGCGTAGCTCGTCGACGGCGGTCGACAGGTGGCGGCTGTTCCACAGCGCGACGGCGTTGACGACCAGGCCGAGCGCGGCGAGCTGGTCTTCCTGTCCCTCGAGCAGGTGGAGGGTCTTGTCGATCCGGCCGTACTCGGCGAACGCCTGTCCGAGCGGGGTGGGGTGTTCGTTGCGGGCGATCGCTTGCAGCGGCCCGTGGCTGCCAGGGGTGCAGGTCGGTGCGCCAGAACCGCTGGTCGCCCAGGTCGGCGAAGCGGGCGCGAACCGGTGGCCGAGCATGGAGAAGATCCCGCACGCCATTGACCGCGTTCAAAGCGTGGGATCAGTCATCAACTGTTTCTAGGAGGGATGTGCGTGAAAGGGTTGCTCGCCCTGACCTGCGCTGGTCAGTTCATGGTGCTGCTGGACAACACGATCGTCGGCGCGGCCCTGCCTGACATGCAGCAGCGGCTGCATACCGGGTTGACCGGCCTGCAGTGGATCGTCGACGCCTACGTGCTGCTGGTGGCCATGTTGCTGCTGTCGGGCACGTTTCATCTCGCCACAATATGCGACGTTCAAGCAGCTCAAGGTACTATCAGCACGGTATGGCGAGCCCTTTTCGCC
>NZ_JBFANV010000179.1:0-8083 GCF_040674955.1 Nonomuraea sp. NPDC049695
GGTCAGGGAGACATACCGCGTGGGCAGAGTCGACCGCAAACTCGACTGCCGCACGTACTCCGGTGTGACCGTCTGCGGCCCCTCCGCGAGGGGCTCACGACCGCGGTTCGTCAGATCTCTCACGAGTTCCGGTCGTCCCCGTCGCTGCCGCTGCCGCGGGTGCGGACGCGGGTCCGGGTGCGGCGGGGCCGCTCCGACTTCTCCTCGCCGGCCGGCTCGGCGGCGGCCTCCTCGGCAGGCGCAGCCTCGTCGGACTCGACTGCCCCACCACCGGCGGCCTTCGCCTCCTTCTCGGCGGCCTCCTTCTCGATGACCTCCACGGGCACCAGCGAGAGCTTGCCCCGGGCGTCGATCTCGGCGATCTCGACCTGGATCTTCTCGCCGACGCTCATCACGTCCTCGACGTTCTCGATGCGCTTGCCGCCGTGCAGCTTGCGGATCTGCGAGACGTGCAGCAGACCGTCCTTGCCGGGCAGCAGCGAGACGAACGCGCCGAAGGCCGCGATCTTGACGACCGTGCCGATGTAGCGCTCACCGACCTCCGGCATGTGCGGGTTGGCGATGGCGTTGATCGCCGAACGGGCCGCCTCGGCGGACGGGCCGTCGGTGGCGCCGATGTAGATCGTGCCGTCGTCCTCGATGGTGATCTCGGCGCCCGTGTCGTCCTGGATCTGGTTGATCATCTTGCCCTTCGGGCCGATGACCTCGCCGATCTTGTCGACCGGGACCTTGATGGTGATGATGCGCGGCGCGGTCGGGTTCATCTCGGCCGGGGAGGCGATCGCCTCCTGCATCACGTCGAGGATCGCCAGGCGGGCGCCCTTGGCCTGCTTCAGCGCGCCGGCCAGCACGCTCGCCGGAATGCCGTCGAGCTTGGTGTCGAGCTGCAGCGCGGTGATGACGTCCTTGGTGCCGGCGACCTTGAAGTCCATGTCGCCCATGGCGTCCTCGGCGCCCAGGATGTCGGTCAGGGTGACGTACGTGTCGCCCTCGCCGATCAGGCCCATCGCGATGCCCGCGACCATCTCCTTCAGCGGCACACCGGCGTCCAGCAGCGCCATCGTGGACGCGCAGACCGAGCCCATCGAGGTGGAGCCGTTGGAGCCGAGCGCCTCGGAGACCTGGCGGATGGCGTACGGGAACTCCTCGCGGGTCGGGAGCACCGGGATCAGCGCCCGCTCGGCCAGCGCGCCGTGACCGATCTCGCGGCGCTTGGGCGAGCCCACCCGGCCGGTCTCGCCGGTGGAGTAGGGCGGGAAGTTGTAGTTGTGCATGTAGCGCTTGGTCCGCTCAGGGTTGAGCGTGTCGATGACCTGCTCCATGCGCAGCATGTTGAGCGTGGTGATGCCCATGATCTGGGTCTCGCCGCGCTCGAACAGCGCCGAGCCGTGCACCCGGGGCACCACGTGGACCTCGGCCGACAGGGCGCGGATGTCCTTGGTGCCGCGGCCGTCGATGCGGACGCCCTCCTTGATGACCCGCTCGCGCATGAGCTTCTTCATCACCGAGCGGTAGGCGGCGGAGATCTCCTTCTCGCGCCCCTCGAACTCGGGCAGGAGCTTCTCGGCGGCCAGCGCCTTGACCTTCTCCAGCTCGTTCTCGCGCTCCTGCTTGCCCGCGATCGTCAGCGCGGCGGCCAGCTCCGTCTTCACCGCGGCCTCGACCGCGTTGTAGACGTCCTCCTGGTAGTCGAGGAAGACGGGGTATTCGGCCGTCTCCTTGGCCGCGACCTGCGCGATGCGCGACTGCGCCTCGCACAGCACCTTGATGAACGGCTTGGCCGCCTCCAGGCCCTGCGCGACGGTCTCCTCGGTGGGCGCGACGGCGCCCTCGGCGACCAGCTTGAGCGTGTCCCTGGTGGACTCGGCCTCGACCATCATGATCGCGACGTCGCCGTCGGCGAGCACGCGGCCCGCCACGACCATGTCGAACGTGGCCCGCTCCAGCTCGGGGTGGGTCGGGAACGCCACCCACTGGCCGTCGATCAGCGCGACGCGCACCCCGCCGATCGGGCCCGAGAACGGCAGCCCGGCGAGCTGGGTGGACAGCGACGCGGCGTTGATCGCGACGACGTCGTAGAGGTGGTCCGGGTTGAGCGCCATCACGGTGGCGACGACCTGAATCTCGTTACGCAGGCCCTTCACGAACGACGGGCGCAGCGGCCGGTCGATCAGCCGGCAGGTGAGGATCGCGTCCTCGGAGGGACGGCCCTCGCGCCGGAAGAACGAGCCGGGGATGCGGCCCGCGGCGTACATGCGCTCTTCGACGTCGACCGTGAGCGGGAAGAAGTCGAAGTTCTCCTTGGGCGCCTTCGACGCGGTGGTGGCTGAGAGCACCATGGTGTCGCTGTCGAGATAGGCGACGGCGGAGCCCGCCGCCTGGCGCGCGAGACGACCGGTCTCGAACCGGATCGTGCGTGTGCCGAATGCGCCGTTGTCTATGACGGCTTCAGCGGTGTGGACACCCTCCACGGGGGACCTCCTTGTGGTCGGTCTCCCGCGCCCTTTTTCTCACCGGCACCCTCGTTAGGTGCAGCGCCGGTCTTCGATCGAAGCGCCCGGTCATTCCTACCGGAAGCCACTACCGAGGACCGGCCCGCAGGCGTCGCGGGTCGCATGGTGCTGAGCGGACGCGGGGGCTGTGTGTCTCGGATCTTCAGTTGTACGTCAGGCGCGACGGCGTTTCCACACCGCCACGCGCCCAACCATATGGTCTACCCATATGAGAAGGGAGCGGCAAGTTCGCCGCTCCCTTTCATGCTATCGGCGCAGGCCGAGCCGCTCGATAAGCGACCGGTAGCGCTGGATGTCGACCTTCTGCAGGTACTTCAGCAGGCGACGCCGGCGACCGACGAGCAGAAGCAGGCCACGACGGCTGTGGTGGTCGTGCTTGTGCGTCTTCAGGTGCTCGGTGAGCTCGCTGATACGCTTGCTCAGCAGCGCGATCTGCACCTCGGGCGACCCGGTGTCGCCTTCGGCCGTCGCGTATTCACCGATGATGGACTTCTTGGCAGCGGTGTCGAGGGACACGGCTCTCCTTTGAGCTACGGGCACGCGCGAATGAAATGAAGAGTGCGAACGACCGTGCGTGCCTACAGTCGCCGCGGTGAAGGCCGTCATGGGCAGCGCGCAGCGCCGCCGCTACAGAGCCGACATGCAAGGCTACCACCTCACGCGGAGTACTCGGACGACTCAGCTTGTGAGACGGCGGGTGGCGTCGGCGTCGGCCTGGATCTGGGCGATCAGCGCGTCGATGGACTCGAAGCGCGTGTTGCCGCGCAGGCGCGCGGCGAACTCCACCGCCACGTGCACCCCGTACAGCTCCAGGTCGTCCCGGTCCAGCGCATAAGCCTCGACTGTCCGCGGCACTCCCTCGAACGTCGGATTGGTGCCGATCGAGATCGCCGCCGGCCACCGCTCGCCCGCGTAGAGCGCGGGCAGGTTGGCCACCCGAACGCACTCCAGCCACCCGGCGTAGACCCCGTCGGCCGGGATGGCCGTGTGCTGCGGTGTCTCGACGTTCGCGGTCGGGAAGCCCAGCTGGCGCCCCCGCTGGTAGCCGCGTACGACCACGCCCTCCACCCGGTGCGGCCGGCCGAGCTGTTCGCGCGCGCCCTCGACGTCGCCCTCGGCGAGCCGTTCGCGGATGGCGGTCGAGGAAATGGCGTCGAGCCCTCGTGACAGCAGGGGCACGACCTCCACCTCGAAGTCGTATTTATCGCCCAGCGTCCGCAATGCCTCGACGTCGCCGCTCGCCTGGTGCCCGAACACGAAGTTCTCCCCCACCACCACGACGGCCGCCCGCAGCCGCTCGGCCAGCACGTTCTGGGCGAAGTCGTCCGGACTCGTCCGCGACACGTCGAGCGTGAACTCCACCACGTCGATCTCGTCCACACCCAGCCCGGCCAGCAGCTCGGCCCTGCGCCGCGGGCTGGTCAGCCGCTGCGGGCGCGACCCGGGCCGGACCACCTCCTCGGGATGCGGCTCGAACGTGACGGCCACGCTGCGCAGCCCCCGCTCATGGGCGACGGCGACGGCTCGCTCGACCACCCGCTGGTGCCCGCGGTGGACCCCGTCGTACACGCCTATGGTGACGACAGACCTTCCCGAACCCTGCACGCTAGGCCCCATTCGCTCGTGGCGGATCAATCCGAGACAAGCCTGCCACGCGTGCCAGTGTTCCCTCGAATTGATAGTCAGGAAAAGAGATAGCATCGGGCATCATGCCTCGTTACGCGCTTCTGATCCTGCCTGCATTCAACCGGGTCTACGGGGAGAGCTCCGTCCGGTTGACCCGGAACGAGCTGGCCGTGTTCGACGCGCGCGGGCTGGGCGGGAAGGTGGTGGACAGCGAGGAGACCACCATCGGCGGTGTGCCGTATGTGACGTTCGAGACGTCGGCGGACCTGAGCCAGTCGGATATCTCGCTTTTGTCAAACCTTTCCTCTGTTTATGCGATTTTTGGCATCGAAGGGGAGCTGCTCCGGCCCCTCACGATGAGCTCGCTCGACCGGCTGAGCACCGACCTGATCACCATCCAGAAGTACGCGGGAAAGACCAACGAGCACTTCACCAAGCTGCTCCTCAACGTCACCGCGCTGGCCGGCGAGAAGGGCCTCGGCGAGCGGCTGGCGGTGTTCGACCCGCTGTGCGGGCGCGGCACGACGCTCAACCAGGCCCTCATGTACGGCTACGACGCCTACGGGCTGGACGTCGACGGCAAGGACTTCGAGGCCTACGCCGCCTTCATCAAGACGTGGCTGCGCAACAAGCGGCTCAAGCACACCGCCGAGACCGTGCCGGTGCGGCGCGAGCGGGCCCTGGTGGGGCGGCGGCTGAACGTGACGTTCGGGCTGTCGAAGGAGGCCGTCAAGGCCGGTGACGTGCAGCACCTGGCCATGGTGAACGCCGACACGCTCAAGAGCAGGGAGTTCTTCAAGCCGCGCTCGTTCGACGTCCTGGTGGCCGACGCTCCCTACGGCGTCCAGCACGGCAGCAAGGGCGGCAGCGGGCTGTCGCGGAGCCCTCTGGAGCTGCTGAGGCAGGCCGTGCCGGTCTGGGCCGAGCTGCTGCGTCCAGGAGGCGCCATGGGCATCTCCTGGAACACCTACGGGGGCAAGAGCTCCGAGCTGGCCCAGATCCTCACCGGGGCGGGGCTCGAGGTGATGGACTACCCCGACTTCGAGCACTGGGTGGACCAGGCGATCGTCCGCGACATCATCGTCGCCCGCAAACCTGCCTAGGGGACGAAGACGGCGATCGGCTTGGCCACCCGGCCCTGCTCCTCGACCAGCGCCAGCAGCTCGCCCTCTGGCCCGAACACGCCGATCGGCCCCTTCCCCAGCCCGACCGCGCCCAGGCGCCCTCCATGCCCGATGACCCGCGCCTCCTCGGCCGTCACATCGCGGCGCGGGAACGCCGCCGCCACCGCCTCGCCGATGGGCAGGATCAGGCACTCCTCGGCGAGCTGCTCGATGGTCCTGGCCAGCGACAGGTCATAAGGCCCGACGCGGGTGCGCCGCAGCCGCGTCAGATGTCCCCCGACGCCGAGCGCCGCCCCCAGGTCGCGGGCCAGCGCGCGGATGTAGGTGCCGCTGGAGCAGGTCACCACCGCGTCGACGTCGACGACGTCATCGTGGGCCCGGATGTCGAGCACCTCGAACGTCCGCACGGTGACGGGCCGGGCCGACAGCTCGACCTCCTCGCCCGCGCGTGCCTTCTTGTAGGCGCGCTGCCCGTTCACCTTGATCGCGCTCACCTGCGGCGGGATCTGCATGATCTCGCCCGTCAGCGCGGCGACACCCTTGTGGATCTCGGCGGCCGTCACTCCCGAGGCCGGCGCCGAGGCGGTGACCTCACCCTCGGCGTCGTCGGTGTTCGTGCTCACGCCGAGCCGGATCGTGGCCTCGTACACCTTCTCGGTCAGCGTCAGGTGCCCCAGCAGCCGGGTCGCCTTCTCCACGCCGACGACGAGCACGCCCGTCGCCATCGGGTCGAGCGTGCCCGCGTGCCCCACGCGGCGGGTGCCCGCGATGCGCCGCATCTTGGCCACCACGTCGTGGGACGTCCAGTCGCCCGGCTTGTCGACGATGATCAACCCGCTCTCGGCCATCAGACCTTCCCCAGCTCGCGCCGGAACGCGGCCATCGTCTTCTCCACACTGTCGTACGAGGTGTATCCGGCCGCGTTGTGGTGCCCGCCGCCGCCCAGCGCCGCGCACACGGCTCCCACGTCGGCCTTGCCCTTGGACCGGGTCGACACCTGCCAGTGGCCGTGGTCGTCCTCCTTGAGCACGACCGCGACCTCGGCCTCGTCGGTACGCCGCACGATGTCGATGATGCCCTCCAGCTCCGCGTACGGCAGCCCCTGCGCGGCCCGGTCGACCCGCGTCACGTAGGTCCACACCAGCCCGCCCTCCAGCACCGCCCGGTCCAGCGCGGCGGCCAGCACCTTCAGGTAACCGAACGGCGAGCGGTCCCACAGCTCGCGGGCGATCTCGTCGGTACGCAGCCCGGTCTCGACGAGCCTGGCCGCCATCTGGTGCACGGCGGGCGTCGTCGACGAATGCCTGAACGACCCCGTGTCGGTCACCAGCCCCGCGTACAGGCAGGTGGCGATGTCGCGGTCGAGCCGCCCGCCGAGCCGGTAGATGAGCTGCTCGGCCAGCATGGCCGTGGCGGCCGCCGTGGAATCGATGAGGCTGAGCGTGCCGAACCCCTCGTTGGAGGGGTGGTGGTCCATCACGATGACCTCGCGCGCCCTGGCGGTGTTGTCACGCAGCAGCCCCAGGCGCTCGAAGGTCGAGGCGTCGAAGGTCATCATCAGCGAGGGCGCGGCGGGATAGTCCTCCGGCGGCACCAGCATCTCCTGCCCCGGCAGGAACCGCAGCAGGCGCGGCACCACGAAGTGATGGTCACCGAACGACGCCACGACCCGCTTGCCCATCGACCGCAGCGCGAACCCGACCGCCAGCATCGAGCCGAGCGCGTCGCCGTCCGGTGTGACGTGGCAGGCCAGGGCGATCTCCTCGGCCTGGCCGATCAGCCGCACCGCACGGTCCCAGGCGGCCTCAGGGACCGCGGTGCCCGTCCGGGAGTTCGCGCGGGGCGGACGGCCGGCCCTGTCGCGTACGTCGGGCGTCACTCCTCGTCGTCCTCACCCTCGTCGGGCTTCCTGTAGGGGTCGGCCTCGCCGGCGTAGGCAGCGTTCTCCGCCTGGCGCGCGACCTCGGCGTCCCGCGCCCTCGCGGCGAGGATCAGGTCGTCGAGGTGGCGCGCGCTGTCAGGCAGCGGGTCGTGCTTGAACGTCAGCGTCGGGGCGAAGCGGACGCCGGTCTGGCGGCCCACCTCGGAGCGGATGATCCCCTTGGCGCTCTCGAGGGCGGCCGCGCTGTCGGCCCGCTCGGCGTCGGAGCCGAACACCGTGTAGAACACCGTGGCCTCGCGCAGGTCGGGCGTGACGCGGGCGTCGGTCACGGTGACGAAGCCCAGGCGCGGGTCCTTGATCCGGCGTTCCAGCATCTCGGCGACGATCTGCTGGATGCGGTCGGCGAGCTTGCGCGCTCGTGCGGCATCCACCATGTTCGCTCCCCCTCACGCACGACCTGGCCGTGCAGTCGTTCAATCTTCGTCGTTGTAGAGCCGTTGCCTGGCGGACAGCAGCTCGATCTCAGGGCGGAAGGCCACCATCCGCTCGCAGGCGTCCAGCACCTCTTTACAGTTTCCCGCGGAGGCGGAGACCACGGCGATGCCGACCTCGGCCCTGCGGTGCAGGTCGAGATGGCCGGTCTCAGCCACCGCGATGCTGGGGTAACGGCGCTGCAGCTCGGCGATCAGCGGCCGTACGACAGAGCGCTTCTGCTTCAGCGACCTGACGTCGCCGAGCAGGATGTCCAGGGTCAGAGCACCCACATACATCGTTGGCAACCACCGCTTGACCTGGTGTGAACGCACGACCGGCCTGCTGCGGTGGGGACCAGGCCTGGGCGTGCGAGAAGCGCCCCGCGGCAGTACCCCCCCGCGGCCCGCCCCCCCCCAAAACCCCCCCCTACAACCCAAAAAAAAACACAAGAAAAAAGACACCAA
>NZ_JBFANV010000180.1:0-7487 GCF_040674955.1 Nonomuraea sp. NPDC049695
GACCTGAATGTGATGTCTCAGGACATCGGAAACCCTCGAACCTACGGGTTCGGGGGTTTCGTCTTCTGACTGGCCCCGTCGCGCCGGTCCACGAGGCGCGCAAGCGGCTCAACTCCTGCCCGTTCCGCTGACGGCCTTCACATTGCTCCGTTGAGCATCTCCCGATTTCAGTGGTTTGCAAGCGGCACACTGCATACTCTCCTCACCAACCACGCTGCCGTCGGCGTGGACGGTACGAAAGGGAAGAGATCATGCAGCTAGGCAAGAAGCTCACTGCCGTGGCCGCTTGCGTCTTCATGGCGAGCGGGGTGCTGGCTACGGCGTCTCCCGTAGCAGCTGTTGCGGCTACATCGGCTACTGCGGCCGAAAGTCAAGCACGTTACTATTACGGCGCCATCGCTGTGGCGCCGAACGGCCGTACCGGCAGGTCCTGGGACTACAGAACGGTGGCTGCCGCCAAACGGCGGGCACTGAGAGAATGCGGCCGCTCCAGCTGCAAAGTCCTTGTCACCTTCGTCAACGGGTGTGGCGCTGTCGCCTACAACTCCAGGAGAAACGTCTATTGGGGCGGCAGGGGGAGCACGGCCGCCAGGGCGAAGAGGAACGCCATAGCCAACGCGGGCGGCGGTCGCTGGATCGTCTATCAGTGCACCACGCGCTAACGCCGGCACGGCAACCATTATGTAGTTGGTTGAGCTGGATGCAGGCGGTGGTGGGGCGGCCTCGCTGGTGAGGCCGCCGAGGATGGCTCTGCGGTGTACTCGTTGGCCGGGCAGGTCGATGAGCGCGGGCGGCCCGATGCCGCGGTGTTGTAGTGCCGCAGGCAGCGGGTGAGAGCCGGCGTGATCAGGCCAGGGTGATCAAATCGGCGTAGCCGTCGTTCCACAGGTCTTCGACCCCGTCGGGCAGCAGCAGCACCCGGTCCGGCCGAAGCGCTGCGACGGCCTCCTGGTCGTGCGTGACCATCACCACGGCGCCCCGGTACGCGGCCACTGCCGCCAGTACCTCGGCCTTGGAGGCTGGGTCGAGGTTGTTGGTCGGCTCGTCCAGCAGCAGCACGTTGGCCTGGGAGCTGACCAGCCCGGCCAGCGCCAGCCGGGTCTTCTCCCCGCCCGACAGCACCCTGACGGGCTTGTCCACGTCGTCGCCGCTGAACAGGAACGACCCCAGCACCGTCCGGGCCTCGCCGTCGCTCAGGTTCGGGGCGGCGTCGGCCAGATGCCGCCCGACCGTGTGCGCCGGGTCGAGCGTGTCGTGCTCCTGGGCGAAGTAGCCCAGCCGCAGCCCGTGCCCGTGCACGACCCGTCCCGAGTCGGGCCGCTCATACCCGGCCAGCAGCCTGAGCAGCGTGGTCTTGCCCGCGCCGTTGAGCCCCAGGACCACGAGCCGGCTGCCCCGGTCGACGGCCAGGTCCACTCCCGCCAGCACCGGCCGCCCGCCGTACGACTTGGCCAGGCTGATCGCGCCGAGCGGCGTGCGGCCGCTGGGCGCGGGCTCGGGCAGCCGGATGCGGGCGACCTTCTCGGCGACACGGGGCGGGGGAGTCTCGGCGAGCATGCGTTCCGCGCGCCGGGCCATGTCCCTGGCCCGCGTCGCGGTGGCCACGTTGGAGCGCATGCGGCCGGCCTGGGCATGCAGCGCGGCGGCCTTGCGCTCGGCGGTGGCCCGCAGGCGCGTCCTGCGCCGGTCGTCGGCCTCGCGGTCGGCGAGGTAAGCGTGCCAGCCGGTGTTGCGCGCCTCCAGTACGCCGTGCTCAACGTGCCAGACGCGGTTGACCACGTCGGCCAGCAGCCCGGTGTCATGGGTGATGAGGACCAGGCCTCCGGAATGGCCGGCCAGGAAAGAGCGCAGCCAGGCTATGGAGTCGCCGTCGAGATGGTTCGTCGGCTCGTCGAGCAGCAGGACGCCGGGCTCGGCGAACAGCACCCGGGCCAGCTCCACGCGGCGGCGCTGCCCGCCTGACAGGTCGCTCACCGGCCGGTTCAGCACCCGGTCGGGCAGGCCGAGCCCGGCGGCGACGCGGGCGGCCTCACCCTCAGCCGCATACCCACCGCGGGCCTGGAACTCGGCCTCAACCCGGACGTACCGGGCCATGCTCCGCTCGTCGCCGCGCTCGGCCAGGGCAGACTCGGCGGCCCGCAGGTCGCGGACCGCCCGGTCGAGGCCGCGGACGGACAGGACGCGGTCGAGGACGGTGACGGCCGGGTCGGCGGCGGCCGGGTCCTGCGGCAGGTAGCCGACGGGGCCGGTGCGGACGATCTCGCCGGCCGCAGGCGGGAGCACTCCCGCGAGGGTCTTCATGAGGGTCGTTTTGCCGGCGCCGTTACGGCCGACCAGGCCGACGCGGTCGCCGGGGGCGACGTGGGCGGTGACGCCGGACAGCAGGAGGCGGGCGCCGGCACGTACGCCGACGCCACGGAGGGTGAGCATGGGAATGCACTCCGGATTTGCTAGAGGACACACGGGTGGCGTGGAAGCGGGTGTCCTGGCTAGGAAATTCGGGGCATAGACATGAGGCCGAGTGTAGGGGCGGG
Source organism: Nonomuraea sp. NPDC049695 (assembly GCF_040674955.1). Classification (NCBI taxonomy): domain Bacteria; kingdom Bacillati; phylum Actinomycetota; class Actinomycetes; order Streptosporangiales; family Streptosporangiaceae; genus Nonomuraea; species Nonomuraea sp. NPDC049695. The sequence continues at coordinate 2,535 of NZ_JBFANV010000180.1, forward strand.
CCGTGATGGTCCGCCATCCATTTACCTGTGGGGCTCAATTACAGGATTCGGCCTCTGACCTGCCCGGGACACGTGTTCTGCGTCGGCCGCGCGGACAGGACCTGCCCGGGCTGCCTGGTCGCCGTCCGGCGCCGCGGCGGCTACTGGGCGTGTCGCCACGGGAGGACGGGTGTTCGGTGGTCGGCGTTGATCGAATGCAGCGGGCACGGTTGCCGGGGTGCTCGCGGGCAGAGGACGAATGCCTCGGTGACGGTGGCGCGATACAGGCGATAGGGCGACGGCGCGGTGACATCGTCTGGCGCCAACCTGCTCGCCCCTCGTGTCACCGGACCGGGGTAGATCCCGATGCCGCGGTCGAGGTCGCGACCGGCGAGCTCTGCGGCCGTCGCCGAAAGGTAGACCGCACGGCCGTGGTAGGCCGGTACCTGCGAGTCGAAGATGACCATGCTCACCTGGGGACGCTGCCTGATGTTGCGCGAGTGGGCGGCGTCGCGGGCGGATACCCAGTAGAACTCAGTGTGGTCGGCCGTCGCGAAGTACACGGGAGAGACCCACGGCCGGCCCTCGGCGTCGGCGGTGCCGAGCGTCAGGTACAGGTTGGCGTCGATGAGTTCGCGGGCATGCGCGTCGAGGTCGTCCAATGCGATCACGCGTCCTTGACGATGCGGCAGCGCAGGTGCACGGCCGGCGGAGACTGGATGCTCATCGGGGTACCTCCGGCACCCTAGCGGCGCACCTTGAACCTCAGGTGCAGGACCCGGTCGCCCTGGATGACCACGTGGGGATCCTCCAGCAGGTGCTGCCCATCGATGCTGCCGAAGTAGCGTTTGCCCGACCCGAACACCACCGGCACCACGTCCATCGCCACCTCGTCCACGAGGCCGGCCGCCAGGATCTGGCTGCCCACCTCGCCGGCGTTCACACTGATGGTTCGCTCCCCGCAGAGCTTCCGGGCCTGGTCGATCGCAGCCGTCACGTCATCGACGAAATGGTACGAGGCCTCGGGGTGCCAGCCCTCGGGCTTGGGACGGTGGGACACAACGACCACGTGGTCGCCCGCAGGCGGATGACCCTCCCAGCCGTTCACCAGGTCGAACAGGTGGCGGCCCATCACGATGGCGCCGATCGACTCCCACATCGACCGGACGTACTCCGCCGATGCCCGTGAGATCTTGAAGCCGCTTCCCACTCCGGAATGATCGTACTGCTGGTCGCCACCCTCGAAGATCGGGGTGTCCCCGCTGAAGTACCAATCGTGCAGTGGCCCGACGTCGTCGTTGTCATCGGCGATGAAGCCGTCCACCGACACCACGCTGTGCATGATCACCGTGCCCACAGGTTCTCCTCGAGTCTGCTTGCGCATTCGCCTCCGATCTTGTCGTCCCCCCGAGAGTCCGGGCTTGTAAAAAATCAATCAGCGGGCATCGGACCGCTGTCCGGCGGAAAGCCCCGCTCGGCGGGGAATCGGCGCCGCAGGGCCAGGTATTCCGTCGGGGTGTGTCCGGTGAAGTCCTTGAACTCCCTGCTGAGGTGAGCCTGATCGAAGTAGCCCGCCGTATGAGCGAGCTCCGCCCAATCGACCGGGCGCAGGGCGTCCACGGACACGATCAGCTGCGCAAAGCGGTAGATCCGCGCCACCCGCTTCGGGGTGACCCCGACATGAGACTTGAACAGCGTGGCCAGATGATTGCCACTCACCCCGGCGGTATCGGCCAGCGCACCGACCGGGACCATGCCGTAGGAACTCTCCAAACGCCCGCCTATGTGCCGGACCAGATCGAGACCGCGCGACGGTGCCTCGGCAAGTCGCGATCGCAGTTCCGCCTCCAAGACCCGCAGTGTCTCGGTGGGCGATGCGATGTCGCCGACTTGGTTGCGAATCCGGTCCAAAGACCGTTGCCAGACGGCGTCGACCGGCACCCATCGGTTCCGCAGCTCGTTCGCCGGCATGTCGGCGAACGGCGAAATCCCCCAGGGCTTGAAGTGCACCCCGACGAGCCGCACCGGTGTGGGGTGCTCGAAGAGGAAACGCCTGGTCCATACCCCCATGAACCACCCATCGACGAACACCGCCGGCGGCACCGAAGGGTCGGAATCCCACAGGCGGACGGGTCCGCCCAGGTTGATGAACAGGTGTGCCGACGGCATCGGCGGGACGTTCATCCGGCGGTGGCGCGGCACTCCGGTCAGGCAGTAGATGTCGTCGATGAACCAGTCGAGCGGCGGGGCGGGCACCCGGCCGACGTATTCCATGAATTCAGTGTGGCCGACGAGACTCACTCACCCGAACCCTCACCAGCGATCTGAGGCAGTGCCGGACCCCCGAGGTGTAGGAGACCGAGTCCCAGTCGGCAGGTGTTACAGCAGGGATCCGGCGAGCGGGATGTTCTGCGTTCGCAGGGCGCCGGTGACCAGCCGGGCGATCCGCCGCGCGCCGTACGCCTCGAAATGGGTGTGGTCGTTGCAGAAGAACTGTCCGACCGGCCCGGAGGTGTAATCGCCGTTGTTGGGGCACAGGCCCAGGGAGTTGTAGTAGTCGACGCTGAGGGTCTGCAGGTCGATGACCGGTGAGCCGGTGGCGGCGCCGGCAGCGATGGTCTGGGAGACGAAGCCGCGGTTCTTGACCGCGGTGCTGCCCGAGCAGGTGATGGCCGCGACGGCGGTGAGCAGGACCGGGTGGGCGCCGCGAGCCAGCGCCGCCTGCGCCATCATCGTCATCAGGGCCTGGTACCGCGCGGTGCCGACGTGGCGCGGGCAGGTCGTCGAGCCGTCGTTGATGCCGAACTGGATGAACAGGTAGTCACCGGCCTTCATGTCGGTGAGCATCTGCTGCCATCGGGACGAGTAGGTGGTGGAGCTGAGGACGCACTCGCCGTTCGAGCCGATCGTGGAGGTCACGTTCCCCTCGTAGAGCCAGGTCTGGATGCTGCGCCCGGCGACGGCGAGGTTGTTGACCACGATGTTGCTGTGGAACAGCGAGTCGAATTCGGTGGCCCAGCCCACGGGGCAGGTGGCACTGGGGTTGGCCATGGTCGAGTCCCCGGCCATCCAGACGGTGGTCGTTGCCACGGCCGCGGTTGCGGCCGCGTTGGCGACCCGGGCGTTGCACCCGGTTGCTCCGATCACCGTGGCCGAGGCGGGGTTCGGGGCGATCAGCGACAGGGATGTCACCAGGGCAGAGACGATCGATAAGAGGACCTTACGCATGGGTTTCTCCTGTCACCCCAATGGCGAAAGGACCGCGCCGGCAGTCGCAGCAGACGGCGGACTGCGGGCGCGGCTGGGTCAGCACCAGGACAGCGTCGAGTTGACACGGGTCACGTTGCTGATCGTGTTGTTGCTGCCGGTGCAAGGGCTCCACCTGATGGCGGTGTTGGTGACCGTCAGATTCTGGAATCTGATGCCTGACGACGGAGCGAACTCCGTACGGGCCGCGATGCGGACCTCGCCGCCGCCGCTGATCGTGCCCGACACTCCGGCGATGACGACGTTGTAGCAGTTCTCCACCAGGACCGAGTTGTTGCCGGTATTGGCGATGTCGACTCGATCGATGGTGGCGCCGCCGCTCTCCGAGACGCAGAAGATGCCCCGGCCGCCGCCGCGTGCCTTGACGGTGCCTACCCGAATGTTGTTCGGGTAGGCGCTGCCGACCCGGCCGTTGCGGTTGGCCATGCGGAAGGCTGCGTACCCGGTGCCGGCGCCGGCGTTGTCGGCGTCGACGGTGCCGACCGTCGCGTTGATGGTCTGGTTGAGCAGCAGACCGGACTCACCGACGTTGCGTGCTGTCACAGTGCCGACGGTGAGACCGTCGACGCCGTAGGTCTCCATCGCGTGCGAACTGGCTCCTTGTACGTACACATTGTCGACCCGTACGTTGCGGGTCCACTGACTGGTGTCGCCGCGGTTGTCGATGCGCACGCCGAGGCCCGCGCCGAGCCGCATGTCGATCTGGCCGAGCCAGACGTTCGTGACGTTGCGCAGGAAGATGCCGTAGATCGGGGTGCCGGTGACGTTGAGGTAGGGAATCTCGATGTTCGTGGTGCCGCGGGAATAGATCGGCGCGTAGTCGCCGGAGCCGGAGCCTGTCACGTTGATCGTGCCGCAGACCGACAGGGAGGTGTAGCTCGGCAGCGAGATCCGACTGCCGGCGCTCATCGTGCCGTTGCCGCGCACGACGACCCGCTGGGTCGAGGTGCGCCCGGCCGTGAGACTGCCGATGCCGGCCTGGACCGCCGCCCGGAAGTCGGTGCCGGTGTAGACACTGCTGCCGGCGCTGTTGCGGGCGGTCCAGGTGCTACCGCTGACCGTCACCTGGGACTGGAAGGTGCCCTCTCCGCAAGCGGCGGCGGACGCCGGGGGCGGGCCGAGCACGACACCGACCCCGGCGCCGGCCATCAGGACGGCGAGCGCAGCGACGATTCGGGCGGACCGACGGCGGCGTCCCTCGGGTCGGCATGGCGCCGTGGTGGTGACTGCTGTCATGGCTGCCGGCCAAAACTGTTATCGCTAACATTCAACGGAGTCATCCCTTCGTGGGCGCCATTGAGGGATAGCGGTGATGCCACCGAGCAAATATGACGACGCCGAGCCCTGTCAATTCCGGTGTCAGCTCTCCGGTCCCTGCCGATCGAAGGCCTTCTTACCGGGCATGGCCTCATCGAGGGGCTGGTGCGGTGATATTTCATCCGGGTTCAACGCGTTGCCTTGGTCGAACGTGGTTCCCGTACCGGAATGGTTCGCTTGCGCGGCGGGGTAAGTGACGGTGGTCAAGGCCACCGTGTCATCCGCTCACGCGGGTCGTATCCGATGAAAATTTCAGAAGGGGTTTGTCGGGGGCGAGGTGGGCAGTCGCAGCAGTTCCTCCCGCCTGGCCAGCAGTCGCGCTCGTTCTTCGGACAGTTCGGCGTCGCGGTGCCGCAGGTGCGTCCCCATGCCCTGGACCCATCGGGCTGT
>NZ_JBFANV010000181.1:0-7236 GCF_040674955.1 Nonomuraea sp. NPDC049695
TGCGTTGAGAGGCGCACGGCGGGTTCGGCGAGCGGTCTGGAGAAACGGACCGGGAGTAATCCCGAGACCGCGCTCCAGGCCGACTCGGCTCTGTCTCTCTTTCGGTGGTGACGGAGCGTTAGGCCAACAGGATGCGGTGGCGGAGCAGCGTGAAGCCGGCGCGGCCGTGCATCTGGCGCATGATGCGCTTGGTCTTGGTGTTCACGCCTTCGGTGCCGCCGTTGTGGAACGGCAGAGTGAGGGCCGCGTGGACGGCGTCGCGGTCCTGGTCGAGGCCGCGGATGAAGGCGTGCACGTGAGGGAGGTCGGCGGCGCGGGCAGCGGTGATCCACGTGCTGAGGCGGTCGGCGTTGCCCTTGCTCGGCCGGAGCAGGTCGGCAAAGTCGCGGACGAGCCCGGCCAGGTCGATCATCTCGGGGCAGGCCGTGGTGAGCTCGTTGAGCAGCCGGCGATGCTCGTCTTTGAGGTTGTCGGGCCGCGTGAGCAGGAGCCGGGCGAGGCGGCGTGGGGAGATGGGCAGGCGGTCGGCTTCCACCCGGCCTTGGGTGATGTAGCGGTAGAGGAGATTGAAGCTGCCCGGGTAGCCGAGGGCTTTGATCTCGTTGAACAGGTGCAGGACAGGGGCGGCGGGGTCGTCGGTTCGGCGGCGTTTGAGGTGGTCGCGGTAGGGGTCGACGAGGGTCGGCCGGTACTGCGGGGCGCGTTGCAGGCGTTCGGGTTCGGACACGCGTGCGTAGCGTTTGACGGTGTTGAGGCCCAGATTGAGGCGGCGGGCGCACTCCAGCAGGCCGACTCCCTTGCCGAGCAGGTCGTGGACCTGCTGCCAGCGCTCGCGGGTGGTCTGGGCGCGTTTGCCGTCCTTGATCGGGGGTCCGGCCTTGGCCCAGCAGACACTATGTGTGGCGACTTCCTTGGTGACGGCCTCACCAAAGTTGTGCCACAGATGCCAGCGATCACTCACCTGGACGGCGTCAGGCAGGGCGCGGCGGATCGCTTCGGCGTAGGCGCCCGAGCCGTCTCGGCACACGATCTGCACTCCGGGATGGGTGCGCAGCCACGCCTCCAGCACATCGGCGGTGCGGCCGGGTAGAACGTCGATGCGCTCTCGGGTCTCGGCGTCGATCATCACGGTGGCGTAGCGGTGGCGCCGACGCAGGGCGAAGTCGTCCACTCCCAGCACCCGGGGTACGCGCGGCGGTGGCAGGGGCAGGCGTAACAGGATCCGCAGGGCGGTATGCCGGGACAGACATCCCAGGAGCTTAGATGTCAAGCAGCGAGGGATTCGGCGTGATGCGACCAAGCGGTTGCCTCGTCGTAGAGGGTTCCGGTCTTGAGGCAGCCGTGCAGGATGCCGACGAGCCGGTTGGCTACCTGGCGCAGGGCGGTGTTGTAATCGGCGTCGCGGGCGCGTTGCTTGTCGTAGTAGGCGCGGGCGCCGGGCGAGACGCGAACCGCTGTGGCGGCTTGAGTGATCAGGGCATCGATGAGCCGGTCGTTGTGTACGAACCGGGCCGCGACGACCTTCTTCTTGCCCGAGGCGCGGGTGATAGGGCTGGTGCCGGCGTAGTTCTTGCGGGCTTTGGCCGAGGCATACCGCTGAGGGTCGTCGCCGAACTCTGCGAGCACCCGGGCGCCGAGGATCGCTCCCAGCCCGGGCTGGGAGGTGATGATCTCAGCGGCCGGGTGCTCGCCAAAATGCGCCTCGACCTCCTTGCTCAGGACGGTGACTTGCTCGTTCAGGGTGGTCAGGACCGCGATCAGGGATCGCACGGAGGCGGCGTAGGCGGCGGTGACCACCTCGGGCAGGCCCAGCTGCTCGGTGCGCAGCGCTACCTGGATCGGCGCGGCCTTGGCGGCCAGGTCGCCGCGACGGCCGGCGCGCTTGAGCGCCGCGCTGATCTGGCTGATGGTCAATCTCGCCGCCGCGGCCGGGTCGGCCGCCCGGGCCAGCAGATCCAAGGCTTCGGCCGCGTCCAGGTCGGCGAACGCGGCCAGAGCGGCGGGGAAGTAGTCCCGCAGCGCATGCCGCAGCCGCTGGGTGTGGCGGGTGCGCTCCCAGATCAGCGTCTTGTGCATGCGCGCCACGACCTTGACCGCCTCGGCCTGCGGGCTGTCCCCGGCGACCGGGCGCAGCTGGTGAGCGTCGGTACGGACCATGTCGGCCAGCATGTGCGCATCGGCCGCGTCGCTCTTGGCCCCCGACACGCTGAGGCGTTCCCGGTAGCGAGCGGCCTGCAACGGGTTGACCGCCAGCACCGTGTACCCGGCCGCGACCAGCGCGGCAACCCACGGCCCCCGGTCCGTCTCGATCCCGATGACCACCTCGACCTCATCGGCGTTCTCAGCATCCTGGCCGAGCTGCTCGCCGATCATGGCGTGCAGGCGGGACATCCCCGCCACCCCCTCGGGCAGGCGCGCCTTGGCCAGCCGCTTGCCGGAGGCGTCCATCAGCTCCACATCGTGATGCGCCTCGGCCCAGTCATCTCCCACAAACAGTCGCAACATCTCTCCCCACTCCGACGCCACTGGTCAGCAGCCTGCGGGAGAACCATCAGCGACCTAATGAAGCAGTGCTCACGCCACACGCGGGCGGGCACGACATCCCATCAGCGATCAACTCTCCCGGCCGACCGGCAGGGGCACGATCTTTCAACAGGACTAAAAGTCCGGGAGACGAAAGTGCTCACCTGCCAGCGGCTACCAGGCACCGAGTCTGCCGGATGGCGACTCGCTAACACTCATTAGGCGCACGGCCATCGCGGACAAGAGGCGCACGCCGGCACGTCCGGCCAGTTCGCGGACCACCGCTCCGATCTGTGAGGCCAGGCGGGGCGTGCGGCGTTGGTAGCGCTCCAGCACACCGGGCAGCTGTTCCCGGAAGGTCTGGCGACAGCCGCGGGTCGGGCAGACCATGCGGCGGATCCGCACCATCACCAGCACGCGACGTGTGTCCACCGCGACATCGGCCAGAGTGCGCTCGTGATAGCCATGCACGCGAGTTGTCCCGGCTCCACAGGTCGGGCAGGCGGCAGAAGAGCCGTTCGGGGTTCGCGCCCATACCCGAATCTGCTCACCCTGGTCCGCGATGTCCTCCACCACCAGTGGCGAAAGCCCTGAGAACACCGTCTGCACCAACTCGTTGACGTCGATCACAACTCAGCGTGACCTGATGACACCTTCCGTCACCACCGAATCTGCGACAGAGCCAGTGACCGTACAGTCCCCGGCGTAAGCACGAAGATGGTCAGCATGAACGGGCTCGCCAGGAGCGTGCGTTGAGCCTAGTCACTTGACTGATTTCGTTGCCGACGGCTTACCCCTAGGGTCGCTGGATCACTTCCCAGCAGCAAGGGGCAACATGCGCGAATTGCTCGCCTGCAGGGCAACGGCCTTCGCCGTCGCCATATCCGGCGGGACGAGTGCTGCCCAGGTAACGACCACGGAGCCGGCTGACTCACGTCGATGCGCCTTCTCGGCCCCGAGCCCGGTGGCCGAACACCTTGAGAGAGGATCATGGGGCAGCGCGATCCCGAACCGTGGCCGAGGGTCGACGACACTGACGCCGACCTCGGGGCAGGAGCACATAGGGCGGCGGTCGCCGGCCAGCGCCCTCGCGCGCACCGTGGGCACCATGGGCGCAGACCCGGGCGAGGTCGCAGCCCTCGAGGGCCTCGACCAGCGCCTGGCCAGGCTCTGCAGCGAATACGTCGAGTGCTGTCAGCGTGTCATCCAGGTGATCAGGGCCAGCGACGCGATGGCTTCGAGGCGCCGGAGAAGCAGTCGGTCACCGAGTCGCTGGAGCAGATCAGGAGCTGACTGGACGCCATGACGAGAGACCGTGACCTGTAGCGCTCGTAGGAGAGCGCAACCAGGCCAGTGATTGGCAGCTAGGAGAGAACATGACGGTATCGATCGACCCAGACTGGCCAGGGACGTCCGACAAGGACGAGGCGGCGGACCCCTACGCAGACCGCACCGAGGTCAATCGCATCGCCGGAGAGCTGGACGAGCTGCTCAAGAAGCTCAAAACCGCCTCCGGCATACCAGTCACCGAGTTCTCGGTCGTGCCGGACCAGGACTTCCCCGATCCGCAACTGCCGACCGGGGCGGGCTCGCTACCCGACCTTCAGCAGTACGGCGCATTGGGCCAGGCCCAGATAGGGGAGTGGAGCACGGCCGCGGCGTTCGCGCAAGCTACTGAGCAGGCGTACAAAATCCTGGTCGGCGAGCCTGGCAACGACCACGGCAAGTACGTGGCGCTGGTCGAGGGGACGGACAAAGTCATCGACACGCTGTACGAGGTGGCCAAGACGTCCCAGAACGCAGAGCAGGCCACGCAGGAAGCCGTGGCGCGTCCAAGCGCGGCGCATGCCTGAGGCGGAGATCATCATGACCGATCAGCCGAAGATTCAGACCGCGGGACTGCCCTCGTACGGCTGGATCACCGACCAGACCTTCCTCCCGCCGGTCTCGCTGATCGACATCATCGGCCATAGCGCGAAGGACGATCAAGAAGTGGATCGACGCCACCGACCCCGACGCCGTCCATCTGGCCGGGCTCTACTACCAGGCCGCCGACGGGCTTCTCAACGGCTTCGCCACCGACCTGAAAACCAAGGCCACCGACCTGACCGACCGCTACCAGGGACCGACACCAGTGGAGTACCAGCAGCAGCTACGCATCCTGCACTTCAGCGTCGAGTCGGACGACCATGACTCTCGCTCCGACCACGACGTCGACTGGGCCGGCCGCATTCCGCCGTACGGCTCCTACCGAGAAGACAAGCGCGTGGTCGAGCACCTGAAGAAGGTGAACGAGAAGATCGTCGAGAACTTCGACCTGCTGCCCACCGAAATCCGCCAGGCGATGCCCAATTCCCGGGACGTCGAGATGCCGGACTTCAATCACTGCGGCGACTCCGTGCCACCGTTGGGGTACCCCATCGCCCCGATGATCGGAGGTGGTCACGGAGAGCAGGAGCCCACGTCGGAGAACTCGTCGTGGCTCACTGAGGACGACGACGTGTGGGGCGGGCCGAGGGGGCCGTTCCGCCCACGCTGGCCTGATGCGTCTAGGAGTATGAGATGAGCACGGACAGCAAGGCGTCGTACGGAACCGATGCCGCGGCCAGCAGCATGATCCAGTTCAAGCACGGCAAGGTCGAAAAGCACGGCGAAAACCTTGCCGACCGGGCTCTGCAAGTAGGCAAGATCGCGCAAAGCACGGAAGACATCCACATCTCTCGCCCCGCCTTCGGCGTTATCGGCATCGGCCTCAACCACGCACACGACAGCGTCAAAGACGGTGCGGTAAAAACCCTCAAAGCGGCCAAAAAGGCGTTAGAGGACTACAAGACGGCGCTCGCGGAAATGGAGAAGAACTACCGGAAGCCCGACGAGGACAACGCCGACATCGTCAAGAAGATCGGTTCCGAAGATGGCGGCGTCGGTGGTGGGCCCGGCAGGGCGCCGAATGTGCCCATGCCCAAAGGCCCGAGCTTTCCGTCCGCCGACTACTCCCCTCGGGAGATGTCACCTGCGGACTATTCGCCTCCGAAGGTGTCGCCCGCGGACTATGCACCTCCCGAAGCGCCGTCGCCGGACGCGCCATCCACCCCAATGCCGCCCGCAGACAGGTCGACCATGCCTGTACCTGGCGCCAACGCGACCGACCCGACCTCGTCCATCCCCACCGCGAGCCGGCCGTCCATCGAGGATCAACTCAACCACGAGGTGCCGACCTCCGCCCCGACCACGCACTCGACCAACCCCAATGCCACGGATTTGGCCTCCTACAAGCCGATCGACGTGAACATCCCTACCGGCACCAGCCCGTACTCGTCCGGCACGTCCCTCGGCCCCGGCATGTTGCCGACCGGCACGCCGTCGGGCGGCTCCCTGGGAGGCAGCGGGGCGGGCGCCATGGGCACCGCGGCGGCCGCGGCCGGGAGGGCGGGCGCCGCCGGGATGTCGGGCATGCCGATGATGCCGATGATGCCGGGCGGCGCACCGGCCGACCAGCACCGCAAGGACGAGCGCGATTACGTGCGCGGTGGTGAAGAGATCTGGCAAGACGACAACGACATTGCGCCGCCGGTGATCGGTATAGGAGAGGACGACCCTTCGCATGATGGAACTTAACCTCGAGAACGTTGAAATGGCGGCAGCGGTCTCGATGGCGACTGAAGCCGCTGTGATCCTCGGCGAGTACCCCCTCGCCAGGAACATTGCTCTGGCGCTCGCCACCCTCCTCGCAAACCCTGAAGGCATGAGAGGTGCGGCCGAGGCCTGGACGGCCCCCACCGCCAAGGGCAAGGATTGCGTCGAATTCGAGACCATCATTCACGAAGTCAGAACCCTCACGGACGAGATGGCCGACAAAGAGTGGTGGAAGGGCTCTGCAGCCGAGTTGTGCAAGCAGTCGACCGAGACGCTGACCGAACAGCTGAAGATTGCCAGCAGCTATCATCAAGGCGTCGGACAGGGTTTGCACACGATAGCGGCGCTCTATAGCGCCGCTGTCGTACTCGCGGCTACAGTGGCTAGCGTCCTGATGTACCTGGCCTGGTTGAAGCTGCTGTCTTGGCTCGGCTCTATTCCGCAGCAGATAGCTACCAGAGGCACCATCAACGCCATCCTTGCGAAACTGGCGCTGGCCGTCAGAACAATGGTGAGCAAGCAGCTGAAATCGGTGGGTGGGCTGGCCACCATACTCGCCCTCATCAACGCGGCGTGCGCCACGCTGAGCCAGGTCATCGACAAGAACCGGCCGAAGGCCGACTTCAGCCAGGTAGCTCTCGAGTACGTGCCCAACGACTCCACCGGGGTGGGCACGCTGCAGCGGAAGAACAGCGGTATGCCGGGGCTGGACATGAGCTCGCTGACGGGTGGCAACGGCTTCATCTAACCGTAAGGCCGCCATTTACGTGCGCAGTGGAGCGCGAGGTCCGCGTAGCAATGGAGCAGCATTCAGCTAACCCGTCCCTGACCTGCGGTGACGAGATCACGGGGAAAGGTTCGCCCCTCACTCCGGTATCTGCCAGGTCCGCTCAGAGTGACGTGTCTCTTGCCTGCGGCTGGGCACATGGTCGGCTTCGGCCCGACCGCCTGGTCACGGCGCAAGGGCGAGACCGAGTACGGTATCAAGTGGATCCCGTTCGGCGGCTACATCCGCATGATCGGCATGCTGCCGCCCCGGCCGGGTGACGACCCCACCAAGCTCAGGAGCAACGCCAC
>NZ_JBFANV010000182.1:0-7073 GCF_040674955.1 Nonomuraea sp. NPDC049695
GTCGGCGTACGCCGACCGGGGCCGGTCGAGGGGGTCAGCCGCCGCTGAGGGTGAAGCCCTGCTCGGTGCCGAAGGCGGTGATGCGGTCCTGCCAGGACTTCAGCGCCGCGGACAGGTCACCGCCGCCGTCGATGGCCTGGCCCACGGTGTCCTTGAAGATGCTGTTGGCGTACACCTGGAACGGCAGGTACTGCCAGCCGGGGCGGACGGCGGTCGAGGCGTCGCCCAGGACCTGGTTGATCTTCTGCCCGCCGAAGAAGTCCTGCGGCGCGTCGCGGAACGCCGGGTCGTCGAGCAGCACCTTCGTGGCGGGGAAGAGCCCGGCCTCGGTGTTCAGCGACTTGACGGCCTCCGGGTCGGAGTTGAGCCACTCGGCGAAGGCGACGGCGGCCGGGATGTTCTTGCTCTGCGGGATGACCGCCACCGAGGAGCCGCCGTTCTCGGCGTTCATCGGCTTGGCCGCGTCGTACTGGGGCATCGGGGCGACCGCCCACTTGCCCTTCGTCTTCGGGATGGAGTTCACGATGCCGTTCGGGGCCCAGGCGCCGGTGAGCCAGGCCACGTACTTGCCGGAGCCCATGCCCTTCCACCACTCGTCCGTCCAGCCGGGCTGCGGGTCGACCAGCTTCTCGCTCAGCAGGGTGCTGAAGGTGCTCACCCACTGCTTGACGCCGGGGTCGGAGGCGAGCGTGACGCTGACCGAGCTCTCGCCCGAGGTCTTGAACGGTGTGCCGCCCGCCTGCCAGATCATGCTGTCCACGCCGCCGGCGTCCCCGGGGTCGATCGTGGTGATGAACGAATCCGGGTTGTCGGCCTTGATCTTCTTGGCCGCCTCGGTGAACTCCGCCCAGGTTGTCGGGGGCTTGATCTTCAGCTTGTCGAAGATGTCCTTGCGGTAGAACATCGCCATCGGGCCGGTGTCCTGCGGGATGCCGTAGACGCCGCCGTTGATCGCCACCTGGGACCACGCCGACGCGGCGAACCTGTCCTTCAGCGCGCCGGCGCCGTAGTCGGCCAGGTTGACGACCTGCTTGGAGAGCGCGAACTGAGGCAGCGCGAAGTACTCGACCTGCGCCACGTCAGGCGCGCCGGAACCGGCCTTGATCGCGGTCTGCAGCTTGGTGTACTGGTCGGCGGACTGCCCCGCGTTCACCACGTTGACCTTGATGTTTGGATATTTCGCTTGGAAGCGGGCGACGGTCTTCTCGATCCCCGTGACCCACGTCCAGAACGTCAGCTCGGCCGGCTTGCTCAACGCATCCTGCACCGCCGCCGACGCGCTCGGCGCGGCGGCCGGTGCGGAGGCGCCCCCGCCCCCGGCTCCGCCCCCGCCGCCGCACGCGGCCAGGGCAACCGACAGAGCCGCGGCTACCCCTGCGGTCCTCACCATTGATCTCATGACGTTTCCTCACTTACGGGGGGTTACTGCTTGACGCTTCCGGTGGCCAGGCCCGACTGCCAGAACCGCTGGAGCACCAGGAAGGCGATGATCAACGGCACGATGGACAGCAGGCTGCCGGTCAGGATCAGCTGGTAGGTGGCGTCACCGGCGCCGGAGGTGCCGCTGTTGGCCTGGGCGTTCCACTGGTTGAGCCCGACGGTGAGCGGGAACCAGTCCGGCGTGTTCAGCACGATCAGCGGCAGGAAGTAGTTGTTCCACGTCGCGACCAGTGAGAAGAGCAGGACGGTGACGAAGCCCGGGGCGAGCAGCCGCAGTGCGATGGTCCGGAAGATCCTGAACTCGCCCGCGCCGTCGATGCGGGCCGACTCCAGGATCGAGTCGGGCACCGCGTCGGCCGCGTAGACCCGCATCAGGTAGAGCCCGAACGGGCTGCACAGCGCCGGGATGAGCACCGCCCACGGGGTGTCGACGATCCCGACGCGGCTGAACAGCAGGTACGTCGGCACCGCCAGGGCCGTGCCCGGGATGGAGATCCCGCCGAGCACCATCGCGAACAGCAGCCTGCGGCCGGGGAAGTCGTACTTCGCCAGGGCGTACCCGCCGATGGTGGCCAGCAGGGCGGCCCCGCCCGCGCCCACCACGGAGTAGAGCACGGTGTTGCCGAACCAGCGCAGGAAGATGCCGTTCTGATAGCTCAGGGTGTCGCCGATGTTGGCGAACAGGTGGAAGTCCCCGCCGAACCAGAGCCCGAAGGTCGAGAACAGGTCCGCGCCGCTCTTGCTGGCGTTGGCCAGCAGCCAGAACAGCGGCAGGACCGCGTACACGAACATCACCAGCATGATCACGGTGAGGGTGGGGCTCTTCCCCCGGCGGCGCCTGGCCGCGGGGGAGCGGCGGGCGGCTACGGCGGGGCCCGCCTCGGCGACGGCCGTCACAGCGTCTTCTCCCTTCTCGCGGTGATGAGCTGCACCGCGTACGCCACGACGACGGTGACGAGGCCGAGCACCACGGCGACGGCGGCCGAGTAGTTGATCTGCTGGCCGTTGAACGCGAGGTTGTAGGCGTACATGTTGGGCGTGTAACTCGTACTGATCACCGCGGGTGCGAGCTTCTGGACGATGTTCGGCTCGTTGAAGAGCTGGAAGCTGCCGATGATCGAGAAGATCGTCGCCACGAGGAGCGCGGGGCGCAGGGCGGGCAGCTTGATGCTCCAGGCGGTGCGGATGGCGCCCGCCCCGTCGATCTCGGCGGCCTCGTAGAGCTCTTCGGGTATGGCCCGCAGCGCGGCGTACAGGATGATCATGTTGTAGCCGACGTACTCCCAGGTCACCATGTTGCCGATGGAGGTCAGCATCCAGGAGCGGGACAGCAGGTCGGGCAGGGTGACGTCGAGCGCGTGGCCGATCTGCCCGACCAGGCCGAACTGGTCGCCGTACATGTAGCCCCACATGAGGGCGGCGACCACGGCGGGCACCGCGTACGGCATGAAGATCGTGATGCGGAACAGGGACGGCCAGCGCAGCCTGCCGCTGTCGATGGCGAGCGCGCATCCCAGGGCGAGGAGCAGCATGATCGGCACCTGCACGACCAGGAAGAGCGCCACGCGCAGCAGGCCTGCCCCGAACAGCGCGTCGCCGAGGGCGCGCGTGTAGTTGGCCAGGCCGGCGAAGACCGTGCCGCCGATCAGGCGGTCCTGGAAGAGGCTGAGGTAGAGGGCGTACGCCAGCGGCGCGACCACCGTGACCAGGAAGACCACGAAGAACGGCAGGAAGAACGCGTAGCCGGCGACGCGCAGGCGCAGGAACGGCCGGGCGAGGCCGGGGCGTCCGGCTTCGGCGGCCTGCGCGGTCATCCCGCGCTCCTGGGCGATGTTCGCGCTGCCACGAAGACTGGCACTGCACTCTCCTTGTCCGGGGCCTGGGCGGTCTGGGTGTCGCAGGGCTACCTGCGCCGCTGGGGTCCTGCTCGCTGCGGCAGTCATCGATGATCGAATGTTTACGTAAACATTTGGAATGTGTCCCGTAGTCTGAACCGGCCGCCGAATCATGTCAACAGGTAACCGTCAGTTAACATCCATGGCGATTTCGACCCGTTTGGTGGCCTGCATTGACGGACGGCCCATGTTTGCGTAAACATCGGCCGAGAGCATCGGACGACCAGAGGTGACAGTGGACGGGGCGACACAGGAAACGGCGCCGGGACGGCGCACCCGCAGGCGGCCGTCCATGGCCGACGTCGCCGCGCTGGCCGGGGTCTCCAGCCAGACCGTCTCCCGGGTGGTCAACAACCGGAGCAACGTGGAGGAAGAGACCCGCCAGCGGGTCCTGTCGGCGATGCGCATGCTGGGGTACCGGCCCAACACCGCCGCCCGCGCCCTGGTCACCGGCCAGTTCCGCGCCCTGGGACTGATCAGCTTCGGGCTCGGCAGCTTCGGCAACGCCCGCACCGTGGACGCCGTCACCAGGGCGGCGCAGCGGGCCGGCTACACCGTGAACATGATCGCCATCGAGTCGCAGACCGAGCAGGCCGTGCACGAGGCGTTCGACCAGCTCACGATGCAGGCGGTCGACGGCATCGTGCTCATCGAGGCGCAGATCCTCGACACGCCGGCACTCCGCCTGCCGCCGGGGGTGCCGGTCGTGATGGCCGACGGCGACGTCAGCCACCGCCATCCCATGGTCGACACCGACCAGGTCCAGGGCGCCCGGCTCATCACCCGTCACCTCCTCGACCTCGGTCACGAGACGGTCTGGCACGTCGCCGGGCCCGAGGACTCCTATGCCGCCAAGCGCAGGGCCGAGTCCTGGCACGCGACGCTCAAGGAGGCGGGGGCCGCGGTGCCCGGGGTGCTGTTCGGCGACTGGAGCGCCGCCAGCGGATACGAGGCGGGCCGCGTCCTGGTCCGGCGGCCCGGTGTGACAGCCGTCTTCGCCGCCAACGACCAGATGGCCCTCGGCGTGATGCGGGCCATGATCGAGGCGGGCCGCCGCATCCCCGAGGACGTCAGCATCGCCGGGTTCGACGACCTCGAGGAGTCGGCCTACCTGTCCCCGCCGCTCACCACCGTCCGGCAGGACTTCGACGTGGTGGCTGAGCGGATCGTGGCGCTCATGATCGACCAGATCGAGGCCGGCGCGGCGCCTGCCGACACCGCGTACGTCGCCCCTGAGCTGGTCGTCAGGCAGAGCACCGCCCCACCGCCGTCTCGCCCGTGACCCCCGACCCCATGAAGGGAGGAGCGGCGCCTTCGCCTGCCGGGGCCGCCGCGCCGACGATGAACGCCGTATCTCGTGATGTCATGCCGGTCCAGCGGTTCTGGCGCCGGCTCGGCGGCGTGGCCTTCGGCGGCGACTACAACCCCGAGCAGTGGCCGGCCGAGACCAGGGCCGAGGACCTGCGCCTCATGGCCGAGGCCCGGGTCAACCTCGTCACCGTCGGGGTGTTCGGCTGGGCCCGCGTGGAGCCGGACCGCGGCGCGTACGACTTCTCCCTCTTCGACCAGGTCCTGGATGACCTGCACGCGCACGGGATCACCGCGGACCTCGCCACCATGACGGCGTCGCCGCCGCCGTGGCTCGCGTACGAGCACCCGGAGATCCTGCCGGTCACGGCGGACGGGACCGTGCTCGGCCCCGGCGGCCGGCAGCACTTCTGCCCGTCCAGCCCCGTCTACAGGGAACGGGCCGCGCTGCTGGTGGAGCGGCTGGCCGAGCACTACCACGGCCATCCGGCCCTCGGGTTGTGGCACGTCGGCAACGAGTACGGCTGCCACATTCCCGCCTGCTACTGCGAGGTTTCTGCGGCCGATTTCCGGCGCTGGCTGCGGGAGCGGTACGGCGACGACATCGAGGCGCTGAACGACGCCTGGTCGACCGACTTCTGGTCGCAGCGCTACGCGAGGTTCGAGCACATCCAGCCGCCCCGGGTGGCTCCCACGTACCCCAACCCGGCCCAGCAGCTCGACTACGCGCGCTTCAGCGACGAGGCGCTGCGCGCCTGCTACGACCTGGAGGCCGGCATCCTGCGGCGCGTCACCCCCGACGTGCCGATCACCACGAACTTCCTGGCCGGCCTCAAAGCGGTGGACGCCTTCGGCTGGGCGCCGCGGGTGGACGTCGTGGCGGTCGACTGCTACCCCGACCCCGGCGACGAGCGGCCGCATCTCTTCCCCGGCCTGGTGTACGACACGATGCGCGGGGCCGGGGGAGGGGACCCGTGGATCCTGATGGAGCAGGCGCCGAGCGCGGTCAACTGGCGGGCCAGGAACGCGATCAAGCAGCCGGGCCGGATGCGGCTGTGGAGCTGGCAGGCGGTCGCCCAGGGCGCCGACGCGATCCTCTACTTCCAGTGGCGGCAGTCACGCGGCGGCGCCGAGAAGTTCCACTCGGGCATGGTGCCGCACGCGGGGACCGACAGCAGGGTCTACCGCGAGATCGCGGCGCTCGGCCAGGAGCTGGCCTCGGTCCCCGACCTGCCCGGCACGCGGGTCAGCAACCAGGTGGCGGTCCTGCTCGACTGGAACAGCTGGTGGGCGCTCGAGCTCGACTCCCATCCGTCGGACGGCGTGCGCCAGCAGGACCGCCTGCTCGACCACTACGGCCCGCTGTTCGACCTGGGCGCCGGCGTGGACGTCGTGCCGCCCTCGGCCGACCTGACGGGCTACGCCCTCGTCGTCGTGCCCAACCTGTACCTCCTGTCGAGCGAGGACGCGGGGCGCCTGTCGTCGTACGTCTTCGGCGGCGGCGCGCTGGTCGTGTCGTTCTTCAGCGGGATCGTCGACGAGCACGACCGGGTCCACCTGGGCGGCTACCCCGCGCCGCTCCGCGAGGTCCTCGGGGTGCGGGTCGAGGAGTTCTGCCCGGCCGCCGAGCACGAGACGTTCGCCGTGCGCGGGTGCGGGGCGTTCGGGCGGCTCGAGGGGGTGGCCGATCTGTGGCGGGAGGACCTGCGGCTCACCGGGGCCGAGCCCGAGCTCGTCTTCGACGCCCCCGACTGGGCCGGCCGCCCGGCCGTGACCAGGCACGAGTACGGCGCGGGCACCGCACGCTACCTCTCGACGCGGCTCGACGAGCCCACCATGCGGGCGGTCCTCGCGCGGGCGCTCGCCGACGCGGGAGTGGCTCCCGTGGTCGAGGGCCTGCCTCAGGGGGTCCAGGCGAGCGTACGCACCGGGGCCGGCCGCCGCTTCCTGATCCTGCTGAACCACACCGGCGACAAGCACGACCTCGCACTCGGCGGCGAGTGGACCGACGCGTTCTCGGGCGAGAACGTCTCCGCCGTCACCCTGCCGCCTGCGGGCGTCGCGGTGCTGCGCGCGACCTCGCCGGCCTGACCGGCGGCCACCGGCCCGGAAGATCGCCACGGCGGCCACGGCCGCATCGCGCCCATCGACGGCGATGCGCAGGGTGACGAGGGGTCCCGCCTGCGCGCTGCCGCCCAGCCGCCCGAAGAGGCCGGCTGCGCCTTTGGTCTGCGCCGCGCTTTCGGTCTGCGCCGCGCTTTCGGTCTGCGCCGCGCTTTCGGCCCATGTCTCGTCGGGCCGGCCACGCCGCTCACGATGGACGGCGGGGCAGGCACATCAGCGGGTTGCCGAGACACGTGGCTTGCGTGATGGATGGAAACGGGCGGTGGGCCGCGCAGCGATCGCTGCCGCGCACCGCAGGCCACGAGG
>NZ_JBFANV010000183.1:0-6963 GCF_040674955.1 Nonomuraea sp. NPDC049695
GGTGCGGGCGGTGTCCGTCGAGGCCCCTCGCCCCTGCGATGCCGGACACGCCCGGCCACTATGACCGGGCGAGGCGGGCGCGGGCTGTGTTCTCCGGCACAGTGTCCGGATCCGGACGACCTCTGATTACTCGCGTAACCTGGCAGGTCCTACGATGGGTGCCCGAGTTCAGATGAGAGGACCGCATGCCCGTCAAGCGGATCACCAGTTCGGACGTCGCCCGGGCCGCCGGCGTCTCCCGCGCCACCGTGAGCTTCGTGCTCAACGACAAGCCCGGGATGCGCATCACCGAGGAGACCCGGCGCCGCGTCCTGGAGGCCGCCCGCGACCTGGACTACCGCCCGCACGCCTCCGCCCGCTCCCTGGCGGCCGGCCGCAGCGACGTCGTGCTCCTGGCCATTCCCGATCTGCCCATCGGGGCAGGCATCAGCCGCTTCGTCGAAGAGCTCACCACCGCACTGGCCGCCTACGGCCTGACCCTGGTCACCCACCTCGCCGCGGCACACGGCCGGCCGCTGCCCGACGTGTGCGCGGCCGTCGACGCCTCCGTGGTCGTCGGCTTCTCCTCCTTCGACCAGCACACCGTCCAGGCCCTGCACCGCGCCGGCGCCGACCTCGTACTCCCCTCCGAGGCCGAGGGCGCCTCCCCCATGCGCCACGTCGGCCGCCTCCAGGCCGAACATCTCATCGGCCGTGGCCATCAGCGCCTCGGCTACGCCCTGCCCGGCCACCCCGCGTTCCGGCAGATGGCCGACGAACGCCTGCGAGGCGCCACCGACGCGTGTACGAAGGCCGGGCTCGAACCTCCCGTTCCGCTGACCGTACACCTGGAGACCGCCAGCGCGGCGCGGGCCGTCACCGGCTGGCGCGAACAGACGGTGACCGGTGTCTGCGCCTTCAACGACGAGACCGCCATCGCTCTCCTCGCCGGCCTGCACGAGCACGGCCTCGCCATCCCCACCGACATGGCCGTCGTCGGAGCCGACGACATCCCCACCGCGCGCCTGGCGGTCCCGCCGCTCACGACCGTCTGCTACGACCTGCACGGCGTGGCACGACACCGCGCCGAGACGATCGTCACCAGCCTGGCCGGCGCGGGCGAGACCACCCACCGCACCCGCAGCTCGGCCGACGCCTCGACCAATCCACACGTCGTCCAGCGCTCATCCACCTGAGCACCAAAATTGGCGGAGAAGCCGTCAGGGCCATGACTGGAAGCCCTCGTGCCGGACGGTCCAGCTTCCGTCGCGGGGAAAGCCCGGACAGTCGTCGCCGCCCGCGCCGTCCAGCCGGCGGTCATGAGGGAGACGGCAGTGAGGAGGGCGCCGTTGGCCGGCAGGTAGAGGGGCAGGATGCTGCCGATCTGCGGGCTGTGGCCGGTGCCCAGGTAGGCGTTCTTGGCGGTCTCCATGAGGAGGGCGTCCACGGCCAGGTCGGGGCGGCCGAGGCAGGTGGCGGTCATGGCCATGACGGGGAAGTCCCAGCCCCAGGCGGTGTTCCAGTCCCAGTGGTCGCGGACGTCGAGGAGGGTGGCCTCCATGACGTCGGGGTCGATGAGCGGAGTCCTGGGGACGACGCCGAGGGCGCAGAGCATGGAGGGGTGGTCGTCGCGGCGCAGGTACGGCTCTGTCGCGATCGCCGAGTAGACGCCCGCTTCCTGGCGTGGCAGAGCGAGGTTCTCCTGGATGTGCTGCCAGTCCTCGTGCCGCTCGAGGCCGAGCCGTTCACGCCGGCGCTGCGCGATCTCCAGGCCCCACCACCAGTAGGCGAGCTCGAAGGTCGGGTCCTCGGTGGTCCTGGCGTCGTAGAACTCCTGGGCAGGCCGGAGCGGGGCGGGCAGGTGATACACGCCGTCGCGTTCCTCGACGAAGGAGGCCATGAACGCCGCCGTCTCCTCGACCAGGCCGGCGAAGCGGGTCACCAGGTCCTCGGCCTCCTTGCGGGCGCGGTGGAGCAGTTCGAGGAGGTAGAGGAGATGGGGCTGCTGCCAGATGAGCAGGGAACCGATGTCGGACGGGCTCTCGCGGCCGTCCGGCCCGACGTGCTTGGGCCAGCGGGCTCCCGCGTAGCGCTGCCGTCGGGCGGTCCCGCGAGCGACGTCGAGGATGGACTCGTACCAGCCGAGACTCCGTTCCAGCAGCTCAGGGCGGCTCCAGGCAGCGAAGTGGGCGGCGTGCCAGAAGTGCATCTCCAGGTGGAACTTGCCCTGCCAGGAGTTGGTGATCAGGCCGGTCTCCTGAGGAGGCATGGTGCCGGAGCAGTTGACCGCGGTCAGGTACTGCGACAGGACGACGCGGCGTTCCAGCTCGGCCGCTCGTGGGTCGGTGCTGCCGGCGAAGTCGACGGCGGCGCCAGAGGTCCAGAACCGCCGCCACCAGGTGGTCGCCGCGCCTGCGATCGTCAGGAACTCACCACGGCCGAGCACACCACCCGGGGCGAAACTGGTCACGATCTCCAGCGTGGTGGCCGACGTGGTCAGCTCGAACGCGTGCGGCTCCGCGGTGGCGTCGATGTCGCCTCCGACCAGTCCAGGCGCATCACGTAGGTGGTGTCGTCGAGGATGCGGCCGAAGCGGCAGGCGTGCTCGTCCAGCAGGTGGAGGGTGGTGGCGTGCTGGTCTGCGGCGGTCCAGTCGGAGGTCTGGAAGAAGCCGTCGCCGGCATAGGGGAAGCGGACCGCGACGGCGGCCTGGCCGGTGGCGAGCAGGTCCGATTCGACACGGAAGGCGACACGTGCGTGGCGGGGGTCGGCGACGGTGGTGACGCGGACTTCGTGCCCGGCATAGGTGAAGGCGCTGGTGAGGGTTCCCGTCCACAGGTCGAGGCGCTGGCGCGGGTCGAGGAGCGCGGCGGGATCGCCTTCCGCCGGCGCCCCTGGTTCCGGTCTGAGGACGAGCCCGATGCGGCCGAGGTCGAGCCGGTGCGGGTTCACGTGGAGCCAGGTTCCGGCGCGGTACTCCCGGGCGACCTCGCCGCCCATCATCGCGGCCATGTCGAACCTGTCCGGGTACTGGACCGGTCCGCGGGAGGTCTCGTACGTGGACATGGCGTCGGCGAGAACGAAGCCGTCGGGGTTGGGCATCGCGTGCCAGCCCCAGGTGGACATCGTCGCGGTGTTCACCGCGAGCCGCCCTTCGGCACGGGCGGCGGCCTGGTCGTGGAAGGCGGTGAAGGTCTGCATGCCGGTGATGTCGGCGGTGTAGGCGAAGTCGCCGTTGCCGACGGTGAGCACCGTCGCCGGGTCGGGGCGGGTGAGCTCGACGTGTGGCGGCGGACCACGGACTCGCGGTCGATCATGCGTTCTCTTCCTGGACGTCGATGATGACCTCGACCGGGGCGCACCCCGGGGCCGAGGCGAGCAGCCGGATCTTGCCGGGGCCGGTGGGGCGGACGACGGCGAGGGCGCGGCCGTCGTAGGTCTGGCGTTCGGTCGCGTCGAAACGTTCCTCGGTGGACGGGGCGGCGCTGCCCAAACCGGCCAGCACGCCCGCGCCCGACACCTCGACCTGGACCGTCCGGTCGGCCGAGGTGTGGAGCGTTCCGTTCGCGTCGGTCAGCGTGAGGCTGACATAGGCGAGATCGCCGCCGGTGGCAGCGATGACGGACCGATCGGCCTCGGCGCGCAGCAGAGTCGGCCCGGACGCGGAGCGGAGCAGGTCCCGGCCGGTTTCCGCACCGTCGCGGTAGGCGATGGCGAGCAGTTCGCCCGGCTCGTAGGTCGTCTCGAACGTGGTGCGGAAGCGATCCACCGGTTGCCGTCCGAGAGAACGGTCGTTGACGAGGAGTTCGACCTCGTCGGCGTCGGCGTAGACCTCAACCGTGACGGGGGCGCCATCGGGCCAGGTCCAGCTCGCGATGGTGTCGCTCCACGCCCAAGGGCTGCCGATGAAGGTCTCGCCGTGGTGCTCAGGCCGCTGGACGGCCAGGTAGGGCTGCGTGCGCAGGCCGAAGACGATCTCGCGGTAGTAGGAGGCGGGGCGGCGGTGGCCGGTGATGTCGATGTCACCGCAACCGGCCAGCAGGTACGGGTACGGCGCGGTGTGGACGGGCCGGTCACCGTACTGGGGGCGGCCGATGCCGACCTCGCCCAGGTAGTCCCAGCCGGTCCAGGTGAAGTCGCCGATCACCGTGCTGTGCCGCTGGAGGAGTGCCCAGTTGCGGTCGATGCGGGTGGGGAAGGTCTCGGTGCCGAGGATGATCCGGTCCGGGAACTTCTCGCGATCAAGCGCGTAGCGGCTGTCGGAGTAGTTCATCCCGGCCACGTCGAGCACGCTGTACGACTCGGCGGTGCGCTCGGTCACCACGTCGGAGACGGCGACGGCGTTCATCATGTCCCCGGCGTCGGCCATCAATATGTTGATGCCCGCGCCCTGCTGCCGGAAGCGGACCAGTTCGTCCATGACGGCCAGCATGTTGTTGATCGCATTGGTGACGTAGCGGGTGCCGTCCAGGGAGCGCACCTTCTCGGCCAGCCTGCGTCCCCAGGCGGCGCCGGAGGGCGTGCCGGTCTCGGGGATCTCGTTGCCGATCGAGTACATGATGACGCTGGGATGGTTGACGTCCTTGGCCACCATGGCCTCGATGTCGCGCTCCCACCACTCGGGGAAGCTCAGGCTGTAGTCGTACGGGCTCTTGGCGGAGGTCCACATGTCGAACGCCTCGTCCACGACCAGCATGCCGAGCCGGTCGCAGGCGTCCAGCATGGCCCTGCTCATCGGGTGGTGCGACATGCGGAGGGCGTTGAAGCCGGCCTCTTTGAGAATCCGCACCCGCCGCTCCTCGGCACGGGCGAACGTCGCCGCGCCGAGCGGGCCGTTGTCGTGGTGGACGCACGCGCCACGCAGCTTGACGCTCTCCCCGTTGATCCGCAGCCCGTGCTCGGGGTCGAGGCGCAGGGTGGTGCACGTACCGGTCCTTCCAGCAGCGGATCTGCTTACACGCGTAACCAACGCGCGTAAGCACGTTAACAGCAACCCTTGCAGAAAGGGCAAGACGTGGATCCGTAACGAGTCCGCAACAAAGCCTCTCCGCACCGCCTTGCGCCCTCGATTCCACACCCGAAAGCCCAGGTCAACGGCCTGGGCTTTCGGGTTTCCTGCAAGCTGTCAGTCGTGTCCGCGTCGGCCCTGTCGAGGGCCGAGAACGTTCGTCCATTCGGCGATCATTTGCTCATCGACTGTGGCGTTCCTGCCTGGATCGAACTGGCTGCTGATGAATTCGTAGGTGTCTTGGCGGAACACCAGCCGAACCTCGATCTTCCGCATCGGGCCGGCGGCACTGGCTCGGACCGGCTGGGTGTGGGTGAGGACGACCACTGGATGGCCTTCCGTGTCGAACGCGCTGCTGACGACCCGTACGCCGTCGATCTGGGCCAGCATCCGATACAGGCCTGCACGTGTCTTCGGTGTGATCGGCTGAGCGAACAGGCCCGGGGCGGAGCTCCACAGGAAGCTGTCCAGAGCGGACCCTTGGGGCTTTCCCACAGCTGACTTGGCGATCACATTGCGCAGCGCGCTCGGGTCGGACGGCAGGTTCGTCAACTGATCGAGCCCCATGTGATTTCCGTCCAGGCCCCACCTGGTGAAAATCCGGTCGTTGTCCTCGGTGTAGCCGAGCTGCTGTGTCAACGCCGGTGCGCCGTCGGCACGCCAGTTGGATTCATCTTCAGGGGTGTCAAATGAGACCTTCGGGTCGAGGCCGATGATGGTGCGTACGAATCCGCTCCTGGAAGTCCATTGCTCCAGGGTTTCGCATGCGGTGAATCGGTAGGGAAGCCCGCTCGGTCGCTGGACACCGACGCGGCACCTCCGGGTCCTCACATGCCAGTACTTGCCGGAGACCGGTTCCCGAGCAGCCGCGATGCGCTCCGCCCCGACGAGCAGGAAGGTCCTCGCGTCAACGGGGGCGGCAGTGCCGGCCTGGCTTGGAGGAGTGAGGCGGCGGTGATAGCCGACGTCGGCAAGCGAGGTGATCACCGCGGCTGCCACGACGGCGACCGCGACCGACGCAGTGAGCAGAAGCGGCATCCGGGGCACCCGGCGGCTACGGACGGCAGCAGCCGGCCGTGGAGTCGCAACGATGGCAGAGATCTTCGCGTCTGAATCGAGCGCGGTCACTTCGTCCAGGGCTGAGGGCTTGAGGGCCGCTACGAGGTCGTTCGTCATCAGCGGTGTCCTTCCAGAACGCCCTTGGGGAATGTCGCCGAGGGTGCACCTTGCTTCAGCGCGCGTGCCAGGCGCCGGCGCGCCCGGTGGATTCGCACGTAGTAGAGGGCTGTCGTGCAGCCGAGAACTGTCGCGGCCTGTGCCGGGGTGAGGCCGTACCAGGCGCTCAGGATCAGGATTTCGGCATCTTGTCCCGGCAGGGAGGCGAACGCGGCCAGGACGGCGTCTCGCTCGACCACCAGGTCACCGGTATCCCAAGCCGCCACGTCGCGCTCGTCGGTGAGCTGCGCGATCCGCTGGGCGATCGTCTCGTGTCTGCGGCCGGCGGCAGATTGTTTCAGCCGGTGGTTCCTGGCCACCCCCAATAGCCACGGCAACGGATCGTCGTGTGGAACCGCGTCGAGCTTGCGCCACGCCGTCATGAACGTTTCGTTCGCGACATCTTCCGCCACGCTGCGCTGGCTGTACGCGAGCGCGTAGCTCAACACCTTCGCGTAGTTGCTCTGATAGATGAACGTGAAGCGGGCGACTTCATCGCTGTCGTCGTGATCGTGGAGGCTGTCGTTCGTCACGCCACCACCCCCTCTCGGGTGTGCTGCCAGGTCTGATACCGGGTAACCCCACGCACACCCGCATTTCTTACATGCCGCACCCGAAATTCGGGTCGGTTCACCGCGCTCTGCTCGAAGAGATCGGCGATGAGCCGGGGTCCGGGCAGGACCCCGTGGCAGGCATCAGGCGGCGTCGAGGGCTGCGGTGATCTTGCGGGCCATCTCGGTGAGGGTGGGGCTGGGCGGGCC
>NZ_JBFANV010000184.1:0-2876 GCF_040674955.1 Nonomuraea sp. NPDC049695
CGCCGTATCACAGAGGACACAATCCGCTATGTCGGATCAATCACCTCTGTTGCCGATCGCGGCAAATGTGCAGCTCAAAGGTTAAACCTCAAGCTGAGAGCCTGCCGACTAACGATCTTGATCGCGGGTGCTGAGGTTGGCGACGCCCGGGTGGAGGCCATTTTGGAGTGATGTGCCTGCGGGCAAGAGCGGGCCCCTGATAGCTGAGGTGTTGTCTACAAGCAACTCGGCAACCAGAAGCCCGTGGTTGTCTGTCTACACGCCCGCGCCGCCGGCGACAGGGCGTTGACTTTGGTGGGACGCTGTTCCAGGAAGGGGCAGTACCTCGGCGGTCGTCGCGATGCCTCCATGCCGTACGGCACTGCCGAGCGCGTACCTGATGGCGATACGGCTTGAATCGTCCGCCGACAGGTCGGCTAGTGCCCGATCGGCACCAGCCGTCCTGAGTGTGTGCGTTGCCGCCAGCCGATGCATATCAGAAGGTTGAGATGAGCAGGTGAACGGCGAGCACGGTGATCAGAGTGCTGGAGGCCATCGCGGTGATGAGCCGTCCGCGAGGGCCGGTCAGGGCCTGGCCGAGCAACGCTCCGCCAGCGGCAAGAACCACCTGCCAACGGACGAACGCCACGAAAGCAGCGAGGACGAACACGGCCTGGCCGAGGTGGTCCGAGGTCATGGTGCTGTGACCTGCGAGCACCAGCGCTGCGAAGTAGATCACGGTGATGGGGTTCATCATCGTGATTCCCAGCAGCCCGAGGTAAGCCCGCGCGGGACTGAGGGGAGCTTTGTCGGCCCGGGTTGCGATTTGCCGGGTGCGGTATTGGCTGATCGCCGTGGCGCCGGTGCGGGCGGCCAGTCCGATGAGCACGACGGCTGAGGCCCATTGCAACGGGAGCATGATCAGTTCGATGCCGTTCGAGAGAGCGGACCCTCCGATGGTGGCGATCAGCGCATACAGGCCGTCGGCGGTCGCGACACCCAGCGCGGCGAACAAGCCGATCTTCAGGGAGGTCCGGGCGGTGAGGGCCATCAGGTAGGTTGCGACCGCCCCGACAGCCGGCCAGCAGTCCCGCCACCAGAGCGGCGGTCACGATCGGGGAAGAGTCAGCCTTCGCGGTCGGCCGGGCTGCTGCTGTCGCATCGAACGGACGGTGGCGGACAGCGACAGGGAGCCAGTGATCTTGTCCATCGGCACATCGTGGGGCAACACAGCCGTCTCCGCAACTCCTTTCCCGCTCATCACGTGACCGGTCTTCGGGGAAGCGCCGTCAGGCAATGTGATGATCTTGTACAGTCCACTGGATCGGATCGGACCCTCCCTCCGGGGTCAATGTGATCGCGAACTTCGGCTTCGCGGCGGCGAGGAACTGCGGGACCCGCTGAGCCGGCTCGTGCACGCCTGCCTTGGCCCCGCCTTCGCAGCTTGGGTGCCTGGCCCTGCGCATGCTGCCCCGCCGCTGGACCGGTGGAGGACGCGCTGGCCCTGGGCAAGCCCCGCTTCCTCGACGTCCTGCGCGACAACGAGTACGTGTACGCCGAAGCGCTCGATCGGATCGCCGCACCGCTGATGGCGGGCGACATCACGCCGTACACCCGGGCCTTCACGCTATCGGTGTGGGGGTGAAGCCCATGGATTCAGATCAGCCGCCGTCCCAGTCCCCGCCCGGCATGTGACGGCGCGCTGAAGACGTACGCCAGCAGCGGCACGTCTTTCCACACCGTCGCCAATGCGGCGGCTACAGGTTGAGCGCCGCCGTCCGCGATAAAGGACGCAGGGGGGCAGGAAAGGCCCATGGGCGCCGGTGAAAGCCAGACGAATCTCCTCCGTAGCAGCCGTGACACTGCCCCCGGCATCCTCTTCATCGGGCGTTCCCCGATACGCGTCCCACATCACTTGCCCCAGAGCCGGTATGTCGGCCTCTACGGGATGCCGGAAGCCGTGAGCTGGCACGGCCTGCGGCAAGCGCATGTCGAGACGGAACCGCTTGGGAGCCACAGGAGGATCAGTCATACTGACACTCTCCTTATTCAATGCGCCTGGTCCGATCCTCGAGACATTGCACTCCGAATAGATACTGCGAGACGCATCATGGGACCGGTGAAGTTAACTGAGCCAGGACTGCACCGCGAATCCCAACCATGCTCACCAGGTCGGGGTTCGCTGCCGCCCGCCCAGCTCAGGAAGAAGTTCTCGGAGCAGATCTCAAACGATCACGCGCAGTGCCCCGGGGCGCACCTCGCAGTGCACCGGCGCCGGTCCCACGCGTTCACCGTCGGCGTAGGCGACCACGTCGGGGGCCTCCAGCCGCACGGTGCGCACCCGCCGCACCGACACCGCCGGATGTCCGACGTGCGTCCCCCGGTACACGCTCGGGAACACCCGCACGAACTCGGCCTTCGACACGGCGTCCAGCATCATCACGTCCAGCAGCCCGTCGTCGGGCCGCGCGTCCGGGCACACCCGCATGCCCGCCCCGTAGGAGCGCGTGTTGCCCACGGCGACCAGCATGACCTCCCGTTCGACGACCTCGTCCTCGTCGAGGGTCACCCGGAACGGGATGGGCCGGAAGGAGCGCAGCTCCTGCGCCGTGGCCAGCACGTACCGGCCCATGCCTGGCGGCCAGGTCAGGCGGTTGGCCCGCTCGTTCACGCGGGAGTCGAAGCCGCAGCACATCACCCCCGCGAACAGCTCGTCGGCGGATCCGGCCACGACCCGGGCGGCGTCGAACAGGCGCGACCTCATGCGCAGCACCGTGCGGGCGGCGGCGACGGGATCCTTGCAGGGCAGCCCGAGCGCGGCCGCGATGTCGTTGCCGGTGCCGGCCGGGATGATGCCGAGCGGCACGCCGGTGCCGGCCACGGCCTGGACGGCCAGG
>NZ_JBFANV010000184.1:2976-6782 GCF_040674955.1 Nonomuraea sp. NPDC049695
AGGGCAGCCCGAGCGCGGCCGCGATGTCGTTGCCGGTGCCGGCCGGGATGATGCCGAGCGGCACGCCGGTGCCGGCCACGGCCTGGACGGCCAGGTGGACCAGCCCGTCGCCGCCGAAGGCCACGAGCGCGTCGGGGCGCTCGGCCACGGCGGTGCAGGCGCGTTCCAGCGCGTCGGCGGCGTCGTCGCCGACGATCACTGACAGCTCGGCCCCTCCGGCACGCAACCGGCGCGCCACGGGCTCCAGCAGGCGCACCGTGCGGCCGCCACGGGCGGCGGGATTGACGAGCAGGACGAGTCGAGGGGGCACATTGTCACCTATCACGTCGAACCCGAATCCTCCTCGTCGAGCTGGGCGGAGTCCTCAACCAGCGGCGAGGCCTCGTCGTCGGACAGGTGGGAGAAGTCCTCGGTGGCGGGCATGCGCTTCTCGCGCATGTACATGAAGAACTCGGCCAGGAAGTAGAGCACGACCATGGGCGCGGCCAGCGCCATCATCGTCAGCGGATCGCCGCCGGGCGTGATGACCGCGCCGAAGACGAACATGGCGAAGACCACCCAGCGGCGGTGCTTCTTGACCGTGGCGTGGGAGAGCACGCCGATGATGTTGAGGAACACCAGGAGCAACGGCAGCTCGAACGAGACGCCGAAGATCACGATCATGATGAGTACGTAGTTGACGTACTCGTCGATCTGGATGACTGGCAAGGTGTCGCTCGGCGCGAACCCGAGCAGGATGGCCAGGCCGGTGTCCATGATCAAGTACGCCAGCACGGCGCCGATCGCGAACAGCGGGATCGCCAGCCCGAGGAAGGCGATCGAGTACCGCTTCTCGTTACGGTAGAGGGCCGGGGTGACGAAGGCCCAGATCTGGTAGAGCCAGACGGGTGAGGACACAAGGACGCCGACCAGCGCCGAGACCTTCAGTGTCAGGAAGAACGACTGGAAGATGCCGCCGTAGGTCAGCGTGCACTGGCCTGGGCGCAACTGCTGGGCCTGCGGCGTCTCGCAGAACGGCTCCTTGATGAACGCCCAGACCGGATCGAAGAAGATCCACCCGACGATGATGCCCACGACGACGGCGACAGCCGCGATGAGCAGCCGGTTGCGCAACTCGCGCAGGTGCTCCATGAGGGGCATGCGGCCCTCGGGGTCAGGCGCGGGCTGGCTTGACCGTTTGAGCAGCGCCATCTAGCAGTCCAGGTGACGAGGAGGGATGGGGGTGGTCAGGCGTGCTTGTCGGCCTGGGCGGCGCTGGCGCGCAGCTTGACGGCCTGCTCCGCCGAGGGCATGGGTCAGGACGTCTCAGCGGACTCATCAATGATGTGGATGTCCAGTTGCGAGAGCCTGTGGACGACGAAGGGCGGCATCAGCCTGTCGGCTCGCTCCTGGGCGCCCGGGATCCGCTCGAGCGGCGAAGCCTTGGAGGCGGCATGCACTGTGGCAGCCACGGCGATCAGCGGGAGCACCGACAGGGTGACGATGAAGACTTGGCGCGAGATCGGCACGGTCGGGCTCCTTGCGCAAGAGCGGGGGGCGGCGTGCGTGGCACGCGAGATTCGCCCCGCCTCAATAGCTGCTGTCAGTAGAAATCGATGGAGCTGGCGGTGTTGCATCCGTTACCGGGCTTTATGTTCGAGTCGTAATGGCACTGGCCGGGATTGAAGCCCTCCCCGTCACCCCGGTCGCCGGTGTAGACAACTTGCCCATAGATCCAAAACCGGCCCTTCACCGCGGCCACAGCAGCACCGCTTGGGTTTCGACGAATTCGAGATCAGGGGCGCTGGCCGGTAGCTCTTAGCCGTTCCCGTCCGGCTCCCCGGCGGAACCTGCGCTGGCCGGTGTGGTGGTAAGTGTGCTTGCGATCGAGATCGCCGCGACCGTCATGACGGAAGCCGCGAACGCTTCCTCGAAGACATGAATCCTCCTAGTGGGATGATGTCAGGTTCTCTGATGGCCTCGACGCTAGGAGTGGCGGCGATCGACTGCATCTGTCATGTGACTAGTGGCGATCATTGGCCGCAGGCTCCGACACCTGTCCAAGAAGAGAGCGGTCCTGACCGTATTCGGGACAGGTGTCCCGGTGCGTCGGATCGACCGATCGGCGCAGGTACGGAGAGCCCGGTCGCCCCGGCGCGCTGAAAAGCTGCTGATCTGCCGCTGATCGAACATCTCGTTCAGCTCATCCGCGCCGAACCGGTCGACGCGCCGGCGCCGCTCCTGACCCTCAGATCGGCATGCGGGCGCGGCACGATCCGGCCGGCCCTGGCGTTCGGACTGGCGGCGCCAACCGGCTACGCGGCCTGAGCCCGTGCGGCCTTCCGGCTGCGGCCGCCACCGACGTCGACCACGACTGCCACCGTTGCCGATGGTCGTGTCCGGGTTCGACAGCAAACCGAAGGATTGCCGACCATGCTATTGAGCTAACTAATAGCTGCTCTGATACGTAGTCTACTGATAGGGCTAGTGCGCCTTGCACTGCAAGACGTACTATCAGAGGTATGGCTAAAACCACATCGTTCAGCTTGAGCCAAACCGTGCTCGACCTCGTCGCGACCGCCGCCGAGCGAGAGGGATTGAGCAAGTCCGCATGGATGGAGCGAGCCGCCGTCTACTATGCCCTCGTAAAGGGCGCACCGGCGGACCAGAGCAGCGATGAGCTCTTCGCCGAGGCTCTCGCCGACGAGCAGGAAGCCGCCGCCGCCGATGACGAGTTCCACGAGCGAGGCGCAGCGTGATCCAACTCCAGACCGGCGGCGTCTACCTCTACGCCCCCAAGGGCATCGACCGGGAACGGCTGATGTTGGTCATCTCCGCACCCGGCGTGGTCGACTCCCGCCGACGGTTCATCACCGGCCTGACCGTCATGTCCTCCCACGACGGGGACACACTCACGGTGCCGATCACCGTTGGAGGCGCCCGCCGCTACGTCAACGCCACCCAGCCACAACGACTGATCCGTGACTGGTTCCTGGAGTACCACGGCTCTCTGTCACCTCAGGAGATGGAAGCCGTCCGGGCTTACCGTCGATTGGCCGAAGACCTCTAACTGACGGCGAAGCGCTGAGCGCGTCCAGGAGCCCTCTGCATCGCTCGTGGAACTTCGGACCTTCACCATGATCGTTACTCTGGCGGCCTGTAAATGTGCCGAGAGATGGGGCTGGCCAGAGACGTGGGGTTCGTCAGGCACCTCTACCAGCGGTGCGTATCTTCGCTCCACGAACTGGTCAGGTTCGGCAATATCGGCCTCATCGCCTTCTACCTCGACACGGGCGTCTACAACCCTTCGCCGTGTGGTGTCGAGGTGGGGGCCGCTCACTTCCAAGGTCCTGGCGGGCGTCGGTTTCGATGATGTGCGCGTACCTGGGCAATCGCTTCTGGAGGTTCCGGCATCGGGAGCGCGGCGGTCTCGGACGCGAATACTTCCTCTTCCTCCTGCTCAACGGCGTCGCTCTCCTGCTCGGGGTGCTGGTCGTCGGCTTCATCAAGTACACCCCTCCGGATGGACGACACCGTCAGCCCCAACCTCGCCGGCGTCGGCACCCTGTTCCACCACTGGTCGGGCAGGAAGTGGGTGTTCCTGGAAGCCACCGAACCAGTTGCCCTCGAGCTGCCCAAATCCCGGGCAAAGGCAGAACACTGACCACGCGCCGTGGGCCCATCTCCTCCTAGGAAGTCTCTAAGAGGGCATTTGATTTGAGTAGATTGCGCCTTATGTTCTAGTAGGTGCCTCGCCAGGTTGAGGTGGTCTCGTCCGTTATGCGTTTGGTGAGGTTGTCAATCGAGGCGATGTAGATCATGGCTTC
>NZ_JBFANV010000185.1:0-6713 GCF_040674955.1 Nonomuraea sp. NPDC049695
CGTATCACAGAGGACACAATCCGCTATGTCGGATCAATCACCTCTGTTGCCGATCGCGGCAAATGTGCAGCTCAAAGGTTAAACCTCAAGCTTAGCGAAGTCCTGCCACCCCTCCACCTGCTGGATCTCCCCGGCATGCGTGCGGGCTGTGCCGTCGCGCTCCCCGTACAGCTTCAGGCACGAAGCGTCGGCGATGTCCAGTTGCTCGGCCAGGTACTCGGCCACCTCTGCCGGCACCTGCCGTGGGTCGGGCATGAACCGGCCCAAGAACCGCACGCTGGTCAACTGGACCGCGAACCCCAGCCGATTGTGATCCCGGCGTTTGTCCTGGATCAGCTCCCGGTCCGCGTCGTCCAGGAAGAAGTACCGCTCTAACTCCGCACGCGACGGCGCCCCGCCGAACGCCCCGTACCCAGCCGCCTGCTCATCGGTCAGGAACTCGACCGCCACAACACCCTCCGAAGATCGACAAAACGACCCACGAAGGTTCCAGCGGCAAATAGCCCCAGGTCAAACCGGTACAGGCGCCCTTGAACGCTTAGCGCACGATTTCGCAGAGATGTTCCTCAACCCCCAGGACGCGATCCTGACGTGGCAAGGCGAGGGCAGCCCGCCTCAATCGAGCTTCGGGCTTACCGTGACGCGCGAGGGCCAGCGAGTGTGGCTCGGCAATCCCGACGGGTCCACCTGGAACCTTCCCGCGTAGCCGATGAACGCAAAAGGTATCCAGAACGGGTGCATTCCAGATGGCCGGATGTTGACGAGCTGGCCGCGCGACTCGCCGACGACTTGACCGCCAGAGGCCTGATCACGGATCCCCGATGGGCACCCGCCCTGCGAGAGGTGCCCCGGCACCTGTTCGTCCCCCCGGTCGCATGGGCCGCGCCCGACGTGTACAACGTGCAGGGCGGCCCGATCGACGTCACCAACCGCCCGGAAGAGTGGTGGACGCTCGCGTACAGCGACCCGGCCATCATCACCCAGGCCGATGACGGAGCCGGCGACCCATCCGCCGGGACAGGTTCCTTCAGTTCCTCGGTGTGAGCGCCGGGCGTGGTCTTCCAGTTCCTGCAGCTTCTGTCACCTGCACGCGGTGACAGAATCCTGGAGGTCGGAACCGACTCAGGCTGGACGGCCGCGCTCCTGTCGTGGTGGTGCGGCTCGGACGGCATCACGTCCATGGAAGTCGACCCTCAGGTCGCCGCGCAGGCCGCGGCCAACTTGAAGACCACCGCGTTCACGCCGCACCTCATCACCGGCGACGGCCTCGCAGGATGCCCCGAACGGGCTCCCTACGATCGTGTCCACGTCACGGCAGACGTTTCCCGCATCCCGAGGGCGTGGATCGAGCAGACCAGGCCAGGAGCGATGATCGTCCTGCCCTGGCACCCTGGCGGGGTTACAAGCTGCGATTGACCGTGATCGACGACACCACCGCCGTGGGCCGCTTCCATGGACGCGCCCAGTACATGATGGTGCGCTCCCAGCGCTGCAACACAAAGGGGAATTCCCAGCCTGACCGGCGGGCCGAGACCACGACGACGATGGACCCGCGTCGCCTCGTCCAGGCCGACCTGGGCTTGTACGCGCTCTGTGCCGCCTCGCCCCAAGGGTGGGCTGGTTCGTCGACAAGAGCGACGGCTACTCGCTGCTGCTATTCGACATGGACGACATCGACACCTGGGCGAAGTGCGACCGGGAACCGAAGGCGAACGACTTCCTGGTCGTCCAGAACGGCAAGCGGCGCCTCTGGGACGAGCTGTCGTCCGCCTACCTCCAGTGGTTGTCTCTCGGCAGTCCGACCGCGGACCGGTTCGGGGTGACACAGCCGGCCGGCCAGACGAAGCTCTGGATCGACCACCCAGGCGGGCCGAGCCGGCACATTTCCTCTTGGGAAGATTCCGGCGTTGGCGGGTTTCGGATGGGCTGGTGAGCCCGAGCATTACCTCCTGAGGGGTGAACGCCGGCGCGCACATCGCCGGCTCTTCGATCTTGAGGGGGGTGGTCACCCTCATGCGGCTGGGTTGATCGTTTGATGTGTGCAGGCCAACCGTACTCGGCGGCGTTGGTTGGCCAGGTTGCGGAAGCCGAACGCCACGCGGGCGGCGTCCTTGATGAGGCGGTTGGTGCCTTCGGTGCGGGCGTTGGTGATGCCGGTGGTGATGAACGCCAGCGTCTCGGGCCACCACTGCTCGATCGTCTCGGCCAGGCTGATCAGCTCGGGGATGTCGGAGCCGGCGCACCAGGAGAAGAACCGGAACAACCGGTGAGAGATCACCGAGCGGGGCTGTTGTTGGCGGGCGCAGGCCAGCAGGGAGCGCAGGTCTTCCTTGGCGATCCAGGCAGTCAGGATCTGCCCGGTCGGCTCGTGGTCGATCAGGGCGTTCCACATCGTGGTGAAGGCCCGTTGGCTGAGGTTCTCGCGGGCGCGTAGCAGGCGACGGCGGTTGGCCCATTCGGGGTCGACGGAACGGCCTCGTCGGCCTCGCTGGTCGCGGGTGACGCGCTGGCGGACCGCGGTCACGGCCTTGTTGGCCAGGGCGATGAGGTGGAAGTGGTCGACCACGATGGTCGCGTGTGGCAGGGCCCGCCGGATGGCGGTGCGGTAGCAGGTGGCCGGGTCGATCGCCACCACCTGGACCGCGCTCTTCCAGGCCTGGCCGCGCGCGTCCAGCCAGCCTTCGACCGCGCTGCCGGTGCGGCCTGCTGCCTGGCCGAGCAGCCCGCCTGTGCCGGACAGGTCCACGAAGTTGGTCTCGAACCGTTCCAGCTTGTCCCAGCTGCCATCGGCGTTCTTGCGCCAGCGGGCCCGTCCGCGGCGGGTCTCGTCAATGCCCAGCACCTCGACCGGCTCCGGTTCGGCCAGCACGGCGTCGGCCAGCGCGGTGAAGTGGCGGTGCGTCAACGGCCAGCCCAGCCGGTACTCGCGGCAGGCCGCCGCGACCGAGGCGCCTGAGGCGACGCGGCGCGCAGCGGCTCGGCACAGCCGGCCGGTCACTCGTGCTCGGGGCGGGATCTCAGCGACGGACTCGGTGAACGCCTTGCGCGAACACAACGCCTCCTTGCACGCGAACTGCCGCTTATGCCAGCGCACGTGCAGTGCTTCCTCTCCATATGGCAGGTCACGGGGCCGGGTCGTGCGCCGCTGCCGGACCGATGTGGAGATCACTCCGCACTCCGGACAGGCAGCCCACTCCTCGGGCCGCTCAATATGCACCACCCGCCCGGCTTGCCCTTGTTCCCCGGCGACGCGCTCGACCTTCACAACCGTGATTTCCGGCATGCCGAACAGGATCGAAGTACTGTCGTTCACAGCTCGTGGCCCCCGTCACTAACTGTCCTTGATCAACAGCCAGTGTTACGGGGTCACGAGCTCTCGCGTGTCAGGCCACGCCGACACCCTTCCCCCTCAAGATCGAAGAACCACATCGCCAGGGTCACCGCCGTCGCCGACAGGGTGCGCCGGAGCAGCGCGCCCATGGGCATGCCGAGCACGAACGCGGACAGCCGCCACGCCGCCCACACGACTGAACCATCTCAGGTCGAAGCGGCCGACGTCCAAGGGCGGGATGTCGGGGGTGGAGCCACGGATTCACGATGCCGGCCAGTGCCGGACCTCGCGGGAGCCCTTCAAGATCCCAAGGTCGGGGTACTGGCTGCTGATGGTGACCACCCTCGCCCCCTTCGCCACGGCGACCCGAGCGTGCGCCGCACATCACGGAAACGAATGCTAGGGGCTCACGTCCTGACCCGAATCTGTCGGATGACCGGGATCCGGGTCTTGTCCTCGTTGGTGTCCACGACGTGAGCCCTGTGTGCCGGTCAGGACCTCATCCCGACGAGGGCACCACCGTCCCCTGGGCCAGCGCGCACAGTTTTTCCTGACCGTCGGCAGTGACGTAGATCTCGCACTGGCAGACCGCCTGCCGTTTTCCTGCGCTCCTCGCGGAGGACCGGCCGACGAGCAGGTCGCCTACCGCCGGCTTCAAGTAGTTGATTTTGAACTCGGACGTCAACGCGTTCCCGCCGAGCGCCAGTCCGCCGGCGAATGTAATGGCGTTGTCGGCCAGGTAACTGATGACGCCGCCGTGCACGAATCCGTGCTGCTGTTTAAGGTTGTCGGTAATGCGAATTCTTATTTCCGCACTGTTGGGCCCAACCTGTGTTAGTTCTGCTCCGACGAATTGGCTGAACGGCTGTGCGGAAAATACTTCGTGCGCGAACTGCTGTAAGTCCATTCGTGCTCCCGCGGCTGAGGACTCCGGCTTGGATTGAGGGGCTGAACGATGACTCGATGGGCGCAGAAGTCATGAGGACAGTCGATCACCCGCCATTGAGGTCTATTGACGGCAACCAACGGATCATGGTTCAATCCCGCAAGATCATACACTACCAGTTGCACCGGCCGCCTGGCCTCCGGAGATAGCGTGACCAGCGCAGATCTCTGGGATGACGAGTGCTGGGCGGCAGCCGCGGCGCATCGGGCGGCCGTCTGTGGACGACGACGGCGCCGCGATGCTCGGGAGATGCTTTGATTGGGCATCGCCAACCGGGTTCAGGACTCATTACTAGCCCGCTGGGGGTATGCGATGAAGCAGCATGAGCAAATCAGCGCATTGAAGAAACTGTTCGAACTTCGGGAACGGGGCCGCAATGAGGATATGCTCGGAAAGGTCGTGCAGGTTCCTGTCGGGAATTACACGTCGCCGGACATTCTCGATCGTGAGATGGCGAAGATCTTTCGGACTCATCCTATCGTGGCTGGTCATGTTTCGAGCGTGCGCGAGCCCGGTTCGTACTTGCTGAGCGACTGGAACAAGTTTCCCTATGTCATCGTTCGCGACAAGCAGGGGCGACTACGCGGATTCCTTAATCAGTGCCGCCACCGCGGCGCGCGACTGGTGACAGGCGAGGAGAAAGAGCTCAAAGCGTTCGTCTGCCCGTTCCATAATTGGGTGTACGACCTGGACGGCTCGCTGAGGTCGGTCACCCGGGAATACAATTTCCCTGATATGGATCGGGGTGCCTACGGGCTGAAGCAGCTCCCGGTCATCGAGGCGGGTGGCCTGGTCTGGATATACCCGACCGCGGACGCCGAGGTTGACATCGAGTCGTATCTTGGGTTCGTGCTCGATGACCTGGTCGACTTCGAGATCGACAAGCTGGTGCGATACCGCAAGACAAAGGTAGTCAAAGAAGCCAACTGGAAGCTTCTGATCAAGACCTATCTGGAGGGCTACCACGTGCCCTACCTGCATCGTACGACTCTGTCGAAGATGTTCAGGAAAGGCGTGCTGTCCCATTCGGAGCATGGCCCGCATATTCGGATGCTCGCGGCCAGGACGAACATCGGCGACGCTTTGAGGCTAGATCCGGAATCGTGGCGTATTCTCGAATACGCTTCCGTGTACTACGTCCTCTTCCCTAATACGTTTTTCATCTTGCATCCGGACTACGTGTCGATCAACATTTTCTATCCGGAGGGCCCCGACCGGACCATCTGGACCCACGAGATGCTGTACCGCGAGCCAGATTTCGAAGGCCGGCACGGTCAGGAGGGCCTTGCCAAGCGCTTCGATTTCACCAACGACGTCGTGTTCGATCAAGAGGACTTCGCCGTGGCCGAAAACGTGCAGGAGGGCCTCCAGTACGGCGCCAACGAGTTTCACACCCTGGGGCTGGAGGAAGGACTGCTCGCCATGTTCCAGGACAGCGTCGACGATCGCCTCATCTGACTCGGCCCTGGCGCTCGTGGACCGCGGGAGGGAGTTCACCGGCCTGCGGCACCTCGGCATGCGGCGCGGCCGGCTGGCGGGTATGGCGTGCTGGGAGAGCGTGCCCATCCTCGTGCTCGCCTTGACCGCCTGCGCGTGGCTGGCGGGCGTGCAGGCCGCGAGCGAGCCCGGCAGCCTGGCCGGGACGCTGTCGTTCATCCCGTTCGGCTGGCTGGCCGCGCTCGGCGGTCACGGCCGAGGGTTCCGTGCCGTAGACCCTGCCGACGCCGTCGAGGAGCACCGCCCGCGGACGCCGCTCCCGCCGGTCGGCGGGACGGAGCCGTCACCGGCCGGCACGTGGACGGTGGCGCAGGTCCTGCCGGCGGGCGGCGCGTTCCGCTGCGCCGGGGCGACGATCAGGGCGAACGCGGTGGCGGCGGGGGCCGTCGCCCCCGCCGCCACTCCCCTCATCACCCGCCGGTGCGGAAAAGGCACGCCGATGGCCTTGGGCAGCGTGACCTGCTCGTCCGCCACAGCGGACGCCTTCGGCGGATCGGCGCTCCGGGAAAGCGCCAGGGCCGGCGCCGTTCGCACCACGTTCTCGGCGGGCCCGTCATCCATCCGTCATCCATCCGTCATCGTCGTCTCGCCGCTTCCGGCGACACGACGTTAGAGGCGGCGCCGCGCGGCCGAATCCGTCACGTGACTGGTTGACGCCGCCGCCGTCGTATCGGCACCGGGCCGTTGACGGGGCAATCGAAGATCAAGTACGCTCCCCGGCCAGCAGCGCGGCAGCGCGCGGGACGGCTCACAACGGAGCGGAGTAACGTCGATGTCCCTGGCTGAGCTTCGACGGCGCCGTCATGCCGTTCGTGGCGGGGGAGCGGATGCTGGGCGGCGGCGGTCAACGGGCTCCTCGGCGCTCTGTCCGGCCAGCAGGTGACGATCCCCTGGCTCGGCAGCACCACGTGGACGGTGGTGACGGTGGCCTTCGTGAAC
>NZ_JBFANV010000186.1:0-6338 GCF_040674955.1 Nonomuraea sp. NPDC049695
CGCATGGGTCTTTCCTTCAGATGTGCTGGGCGAGTTCTGGGGTGCGTACGGGGGATTCGGACTTGCGTGGGACGAGCCTGCGCAGGACGTCCACGCCACGTGAAACGGCCCCGCCCGGTCAGAGCCGCGTATGCCGCTCTGCCGGGCGGTGCGCGTGGATCCTCGAACGGTGCGGGTCCCCGCCACGCCGGTGCGCCCAAGGCTGAGCGCCGCCGAGCGGCAGCCGGCGGCGCATCCGGGGCACGGCCCCGCTCAGCTCCGCCCGCAGCCGGTCAGGAATCGCGCTCCCGCTGAGCTTCAGCGTGAGCTTCGGCTTGCGGTGGCCCAGCCGCCGCCGCAGCGCGCGCCAGTCCGCCATCGAACCGGCCAGCACGGCGAAGGCCACGAGGGCGAGCACCGAGATGGCGAGCACGGCCAGGACGATGAGCAGGAGCGCGGCCATCAGGGAGCCGATCGTGCCGATCACTTCCAACATTTGGCAAAAAGTGCCCGCCGACCAGCCCTTTATTCCAACTTCTCTGGATATATCGGCCTTACTCTGGCGTACCGCCGTTGAGCTGGTCGAGCCGCCCGGGCAGGAGGTC
Organism: Nonomuraea sp. NPDC049695; assembly: GCF_040674955.1. NCBI lineage: Bacteria > Bacillati > Actinomycetota > Actinomycetes > Streptosporangiales > Streptosporangiaceae > Nonomuraea > Nonomuraea sp. NPDC049695. The sequence continues at coordinate 585 of NZ_JBFANV010000186.1, forward strand.
GAGCCGGCGCAGTATCACTCCCTCCCGCAGCGCCCACGGGCACACCTCCAGCCGGTCCACCTCGAACAGGTCCATGGCCGCGTCGGCGACCAGCGCCCCGGCCGCCAGCTGCGCCGCCCGCCCTTCGGACACACCGGACAGCTCGGCCCGCTCGGCGGCGCCCATGGTGGTCAGCTTGATCACCCAGTCGGCCATGTCCTGCCGGGACAGCGAGCGCGAGACGTACGGGCCCTCGCTGGAGGGCGCCGCGCCGGCGATCCTGGCGAGCTGCTTGAACGTCTTGGACGTGGCCACCGCGCGGTCGGCCTCGCCGTATCTGACGACGCCGCCGACCGTGCGGGCGATCTCGGTGCGTACGTGCCTGCGCAGCGTGCGGACCTCCTCCGGCGACGGCGGATCGCCGGTGAACCAGTCGCGCGTCAGCCGCCCGGCGCCCAGCGGCAGCGAGACGGCCACGTCGGGCTCCTCGTCCACCCCCGCCGCGATCTCCAGCGAGCCGCCCCCTATGTCGAAGGCCAGCAGCCGCCCCGACGACCACCCGAACCACCGCCGCACGGCCAGGAACGTCAGCCTGGCCTCGTCGCGCCCGGACAGCACCTCGATGTGCACGCCGCTGCGCGCCTCGACCTGCGCCAGGACCTCCTCGCCGTTGGCCGCCTCGCGCACGGCGGAGGTGGCGAAGGCCAGCAGGTCCTCCACCCCCTTGTCCTCCGCCAGCTGCACGGCCTCCTCGACGAACGCGGCGAGCCGCTCGATGCCCTCGTCGGCCAGCCGGTTCTCCTCGTCCAGGTATTCCGTGAGGCGCAGCCCCTCCTTGTGGGAGTAGGCGGGAATGGGCCGGGCGCCCCTGTGGGCGTCGACGACCAGTAAATGGACGGTGTTCGAACCGATGTCCAGCACGCCGAGTCGCATGGGAAAACGCTACCGGTCTGCGGCTTCGACAGCGAAGCGGAGTCCCGCGTGACCGAGCGTGTCGCGGCAGGTCCGCCCACCTCACGGGCGGTCCGGCTGAGCGCCCGGACAGGCCCCTGCCCCGTCGTGATCGTGGGCAGGCCCGAGGCACTACCCTTCCTTGGTGGTGTGACACGTTGGGGGGACCTTTGAGCGCTTGCTGTGGCCCGAGCAGAGGCGAAGCCGCCGGAGCCGGGGGCGCCGGGGCCGCCGCGGAGCCGTACCGGCAGTCCGCCGGGATCGCCGCGCGGCCGGCGGCGCCGCGCGGGATGGTGCGCATACCGGGAGGAACGTTCCTCATGGGCGGCGACGACCCGGACGGGCGGCCCGAGGACGGCGAGGGGCCGGTCCGGGAGGTGCGGCTGGAGCCGTTCATGATCGACCCGGCGTGCGTGACGAACGCCCAGTTCGCCACGTTCGTCAAGGACACCGGGTACGTCACCGAGGCGGAGCGGATCGGCTGGTCGTTCGTGTTCCGCCAGTTCGCCGCGCGCGGGGTGATGGACGCCACGGTGCCGGGCGCGCCCTGGTGGGTGGGCGTCGAGGGCGCCACGTGGCGCTCGCCGGAGGGCCCGGGGTCGTCGGTGGGCGACCGGCAGAACCATCCCGTCGTGCACGTGTCGTGGCACGACGCCACCGCGTACGCCACGTGGGCGGGCAAGCGGCTGCCCACGGAGGCCGAGTGGGAGATGGCGGCCCGCGGCGGCCTGGAGCGCAGGCGCTACCCGTGGGGCGACGAACTGGCGCCCAAGGGGCGGCAGCGCTGCAACATCTGGCAGGGCCCCTTCCCGGCCGCGCCGAGCAAAGGGACGGTGCCGGTGAAGTCGTTCCAGCCCAACGGGTACGGCCTCTACAACGTCTCGGGCAACGTCTGGGAGTGGACGGCCGACTGGTGGGGCACGGCGTGGGAGCCGTCCGCCGACAACCCGGCCGGTCCCGCCGAGGGCACCGCCAAGGTGATCCGCGGCGGCTCGTACATGTGCCACGACTCCTACTGCAACCGCTACCGCGTGGCCGCCCGCACGTCCAACACGCCTGACTCCTCCACCGGGCACACGGGTTTCCGCTGTGCGGCCCTAGTCTGATCGCATGTCACGAACCCTGCGACTGTTGATCACCGGCGGCGGCACCGGTGGTCACACCTATCCGGCCCTGACCACTCTGGCGGCCGTTCAGCGACGTCAGGTGCCGCACGACGTGCTCTGGGTGGGCACGGCCAACGGCCTGGAGGCGCGGATCACGGCCGAGCACGGCATCCCGTTCAAGGCGATCACGACGGGAAAGCTGCGGCGCCGCCCGAACCTCAAGGAGCTCGGCACCAACATCGCCGACGTGTTCCGCATCCCGATCGGCGTGCTGCAGGCCGTGGGGCACGCGGCCCGCTACCTGCCCGACGTGGTGCTGTCGACCGGGGGCTACGTGGCGGTGCCCATCGGGGTGGCGGCCAAGCTGATCCGCCGGCCTCTGGTGATGCACGAGCAGACGACCGTGATCGGGCTGGCCAACCGGATCCTGGCCAGGCTGGCGACCAGGATCGCGCTGTCGCACGAGTCGTCGCTGGAGTACCTGCCGGCCTCCGCGCGGTCGAAGGCCGTGGTGACGGGCAACCCGATCAGGCCGGAGCTGCTGCAGGGCAACCGGGCGGCGGCGTACGACCTGTTCGGGCTGACGTTCGAGGTGCCGCTGATCTACGTGACGGGCGGCGCGCAGGGCAGCAAGCAGATCAACACCTTGATCGCGGAGATTCTCCCGCGGCTGCTGCCGCACGCGCAGATCGTGCACCAGTGCGGACCGGCCTGGATCGACCAGATGCGAGCCGTGGAGCTCCCTCCCGACCTGGCCGATCGCTACCACCCGGTGCCTTATGTGGGCGGGGAGCTGGCCGACCTGTTCGCCGCGGCCGACGTGGTGATCTCCCGCAGCGGGGCCGGGACGGTCTCGGAGCTGACGGCCATCGGCAGGCCCGCCGTGCTCATCCCGTTGATCCCGGCGGGCGGTGACGAGCAGCGCAAGAATGCCGCGTACCTGGCCTCGGCGGGAGCGGCGCGGGCCCTGCTGGAGCCGAATCCCTCTGCCGAGCAGCTGCTGTCCGAGCTGATGCCGCTGCTCGCCGATCCTGAGCTGCGCCAGACGATGGGGCAGGCGGCGGCCAAGCTCGGCCGCGTGGACGCGGCCGACGCGCTGTGCGACCTCCTCCTGGAGACCGCCCGCCCCGTCTGAGGGCTCCCCGCCTCCCGAGAGGCGTGTTCGCCGCTGCTACCGGCCGGGTACTACCCTGGATATGCAGATTGCTCCTCGCCCTGAAGGAGACCCCGGTGACGCGGTGAAGGGCAGGGGATGGGGATGGGCGAACGGCGTGCGCCAAGCCTGCGGATCAGGAGGGCGGACCAGGTTGCCGAGGAGCGCAAACGGCTCCTGGCGCTGGCCGGCGACGAGCTGTGGGGGATCGAGCTCCTGCGGTTCGCGATCCAGCAGGCGGTTGCCGAGCTTGCCGGCCTGGGCGGCATGGTGCACCTTGGCAGTCCCGGCTTCGGCGGAGGGCTGCGCCTCGCGGTGACCAGCGGGCTCCCCCGGGCCTTCACCCAGGAGTGGGAGCGCGTTGACGGGAACGGCCCGCTAGCCCCGGCACGCGCTTTCCGTGATGGTGTGTTCGTCCATACCTCGGCGATGGCGGCCGTCCCGCTGCTCGGTCCCGGCGGGCCTGTCGGCACGCTGTTGGTCGTGACGGCCTCCTCGTGCAGGCCGTCGGCCGGGCGACGGGCCTTCCTCGACCTCCTGGGCCGGTGGGCCGGAGAGCGCCTGGGCAGGCCCCCGGCGCCGCCGCCCGATCCGGCCCTCACGGGATGGCAGGAACCGAGCCTGCCGCAGGAGCCGCAGGCGGTCGGCACGTGGGACTGGGACATCCGCACCGGTGACATCCTCTGGAACGACGCGATGCCCGCGGTGCTCGGCCTCGATCCGGCCACCTCCGACGGCCGGATCGACACCTGGATGGGCACCATCCACCCCGAGGACCTGCCGTGGGTGCTGGCCGACATGGACGAGGCGATCTACACGGGGAGGATGCACAGCACCGAGTACCGGGTGTGCCGCCCGGACGGGACGATCGGCTGGGTGCGCGTCCGCGGCCGGTTGGTGCTCGACGACGACGGGGAACCGGCACGCATGATCGGCACACTGTGGGACGTCTCCGGATCCCACGACATCCTGGAGACGGTCACCGACCCGCAGGCGCAGAGCGCCGAGAGCGCTTCCGCGGAGCGGGCCTCCCATATCAGGCGGCTGGCCGGTGCGCTGGCCGAGGCGGTCACCGTGCGGGATGTCGTCGACGCCTCCGCCGATCACATCCTGCCCTCGTTCGGCGCCTCCGGGCTGATGCTCACCTTCCTGGACGGCGACCACCTGCGGCCGGTCGGGTTCACCGGGTACCCCAAGGAGTTCGTCGACCGGATAGCCCGGATGCCGGCCTCCTGGGGGCTCCCGATCACGGGGGTCCTGCGGGAGCGCACCCCGATCTTCATCAGCTCCTCCGAGGAGTACATCGAGCGCTACCCCGCGACGGCCGACATCCCGGCGGTGGCGGGCAAGCAGGCATGGGCCTTCCTGCCGCTGATCGCCTCGGGACGCCCGGTGGGCAGCTGCGTCGTCTCCTTCACCGATCCGCGCCCGTTCACCGGCGTGGAGCGCAACCTGCTCACCACGCTCAGCGGGCTGATCGCCCAGGCCATGGAGCGAGCGCGCCTGTACGACCGGGAGCACACGCGGGCCAGGGAGCTGCAGCGGGGGCTGCTCCCGCGCGAGCTCCCCAGTCTGCCCGCGGTCACGTCCGCGGCCCGCTACCTGCCCGCGGGCACGGACATGGAGGTCGGCGGCGACTGGTACGACGTCATCCCGCTGTCAGCCGACCGGGTCGCCATCGTCATCGGCGACGTCATGGGACACGGCGTGGCCGAGGCGGTCACCATGGCCCGCCTGCGCACCGCGGTCCGGACCCTCGCCGACCTGGAACTGTTCCCCGACGAGCTGCTCTCTCACCTCAACGACCTGGTCAGCGACCTCGGCGACGACTTCTACGCCACCTGCCTGTACCTGGTCTACGACGCCACCACGCGCTCCTGCGTCCTGGCCCGCGCCGGCCATCCCCCGCCCGCCGTCGTCCACCCCGACGGGAGCGTCCGCTTCCCCGACGCCGACCCGAACTCCCCCCTCGGCGCCGCCACCCCGCCCTTCGACACCGTCGAGATGGAACTGCCCGAAGGCAGCCTGCTCGTGCTGTACACCGACGGCCTGGTCGAATCCCCCACCATGGACATCGACCAGGGCATGACCCGGCTCGCCAAGGCGCTCAGCGGCACGCTCTCCGGAGCTCCTGCCGGACACCAGGAGCACGCCGCGGCGCCGGACGCGGCAGGGCTCCACTGCGCCGAATGCCTCGAATCCCTGTGCGACCGCCTCACCGCCACCCTGCTGCCCGGCAGGAAGCGGACGACCGACGACGCCGCGCTGCTGGTCCTCCGCACCCACGCGCTGGCAAGCGACGACATGGCCTCCTGGCCGCTGCCCGAGCACCCCAAAGCCGCGGGCGAGGCCCGCGAACACGTCCGCGCCCAGCTCAGGGCCTGGGACCTGGACGACCTGTCGATGACCACGGAACTGCTGGTCAGCGAGCTGGTCGGCAACGTCATCCGGCACGCCAAGGGCCCCATCAACCTGCGCCTGCTCCGCACCGACGTGCTCACCTGCGAGGTCTCCGACGCCAGCCTCACCACACCCCGCATCCGCCGCGCCGCCGACACCGACGAG
>NZ_JBFANV010000187.1:0-6185 GCF_040674955.1 Nonomuraea sp. NPDC049695
TCTTCCTCGTGGTCATTCCGGTCGCGGGCGTCCTGGCAGCTAGTCCCGGCTTCCCATCATTCGGGCGTGCCAGATCGTGTGCGGAGCGAGCCGGCTGGTTGCCGCCGCGCTGGTGCTGACCGGGCCTGCGTCGATCTGGTCGCTCGCTGGAGATGCTGGCCGGTGTTGCCGAGGCGTTCTTCCAGATCCGCAGCCTCCGACCGGCCTAGAGATCCGAACTCCGTACAGGCTCTAGTCGGCTGCACTGGCGCCACGGTGGCCTCGGAGGGCGGCCTCCAAGGCGAGGCGCCAGTGGCGGTCGGCCTGATCGCGGTCGCCCAACCTGCCGTACAGCTCCAGGCTGGCCAGGCCGTGAACCAGGGCGTTGAGATGGACAGCGATGCCGAGCGGGTCGACTGGAGCGAACCGGCCGCTGTCCACACATCGCGCCACGGCCCGTACGAGGGTGTCGAACGTTCCTTGGATCTGCGCCAGGGCCGCCTCGTCGGGACGGAAGTCAGGCACTGGGTGACCGAACATCAGCTCATACAGGTCGGGATTGGCCAGCGCTGAGGCCCGATATGCGTGCCCGAGCTCCATCAGATCGGCTTCGGGATCTCCGTCACGAGGGACGGTGGCGAACTGCTCAGTCAACCGTGCGAACCCCTCCAGAAACATCGCGCGCAGCAGCCCGGACTTGCCACCGAACAGGTTGTACACGGCGGTCGTGGAGGTGCCGACCTCACCGGCGATCCGCCGGGTACTGAGGGCTTGCGGGCCCGCCTCGGCAAGTATGCGCCCAGCGGCGTCCAGGAGATCACGGCGCAGTGCTTCGTAGTCACGGGTACGGGGACGTGCCATGTTGACAAACCTATCATAACGCTGTTTTGTAACACTGTTCCTAAACTCCTCCTCGCGCCGTGGCCAATCGTGTCGCGTGGTGGTAGATCCGAAAGGCCCACGATGTCTGATCTGCACGTTGTCTTGGGAGCCAGCGGCGCCGTCGGTGCTGCGGTCGTCCGTGAACTCGCATCCCGCGGACACCGCGTCCGCGCTGTTTACCGCAACACCTCGGTGCCGAAACTGCCGGGCGTGCAAGCCCTGCGGGAAGATGTCACCACCGCCAGCGGCGCGGCGGCCGCCTGTGCGAGCGCGACCGTCGTCTACCACTGCGCCGCACCCGCCTACCACCGGTGGGTGCAGGAGTTTCCCGGGCTGACCGCGGCGATCCGCCAGGGCGCAGCCGGCGCGAAGCTGGTCTTCGCCGACAACTTGTACATGTACGGTCCGGTGGACGCGCCCATGACCGAGGACCTGCCGTACGCCGGGCGCACCCCCATGAGCCGAGTTCGCGCCGAGATGGCCGAGTCGCTCCTGGCCGCGCACCGCGTCGGCGATCTGCGCGTCGCCATCGGCAGGGCCTCCGACTATTACGGTGCCGGCGGCGTTAACAGCACGGTCGGCGCCACCGTATTCGGGCAGGCGACTCGCGGCCGGACCGTCCGCTGGGCCGGGTCGCTGGACCAGCCGCACTCGTTCAACTACCTGCCTGACATCGCCCGTGCCCTGGTCACGCTAGGGACAGACGAGCGGGCCGACGGCCAGGTCTGGCACCTGCCGGCCGACCGGCCCGTGACCGGGCGAGAGTTCATCGATCTGATCTCCGCCGAGCTCGGGCATCCGGTGAAAGCCGCGGCCCTCGGCCGCCTCATGCAGCGCGTCCTTGGGCTGTTCAACCCCACCATCCGGACCCTCGGCCAGACCTGGTACCAGCGAGACCGCCCATTCGTCGCTGACACCTCCAAATTCACCCACACCTTTGGGCCGCTCTCCATCACCCCGCACCGTGAGGCCATCGCCGCCACCCTCGACTGGTACCGCACCCACCCCTCGTGACCGGATATCGGTGAGAAATGTCCGGCGGGGCCGATCCGGCGCGTGAGCATCATCGTCGAGGCGCCCGGTTCATCGAGGTTCGGCCGCTTCCGAGCCGCCGTAATCGGCCTGCCGTGAGGCTGAATGGCCTGGCACCGGCACGTCACCTTGGCCATGCTCGCCCTGGCCCTGCTGGCCGCGATCGCCGCCGCCCAGCCAACCAGCACCACCGACCGCATCCCCTTGACGCTGCCCGAGATCCGGCAACTGCTGGCCGCGATCGTCCTAACCACCACTCACACGATCACGGCCGTCCTGCGCTGGTCGGACTGGCGCCGTCGCCACCAAGCAGGAGCCCGGCACTGCCACTACCAGCGCAGATTCGAACCATGATCGCAAAGTGTCACTGGGAGTACTAGGACACTACGCCTTCCACGCCGTGATCACCTTTGAGCAGGGCGCAGGCGTGCCGCAATATCCATAATTCCTCTGTAATGCAAAAAATTTCTCTATAGCGAAATGGGGATGTCGTGACGACTCCTTCGACGGTCATCCGCCCCGTGCGTCCCGAGGAGTTGCGGGGCCGTGGCCGAGATCTTCGAGCGATCCCGTCGGCGGTCGCCGACTGGCAGCAGAAGCTGGGCGATCTCGCCGTCCGCGGGTTGCCGTTCCTGGCGGCCGAACGATCCGACGACGTGGCCGGTCCGCGTCTGGGACGGTGAGGTCACCGGCGTCTCCGGCGCCATCGCACCGAGGCCCGCATTCGGCAGGCCCCACGCTGCCCTTTGAGCGCGCAAGCCTCGCGCAAGCCGGCTCTGGCAGTGTTGATCGAGATTGGCGCGGCCCGCTATCGCGGATTCAGCCTGTCCAGATTGAGGAGGTCGTTGTGTTCCCTGTTCCGCTCGTCCTGGTGAGCCACGGGTCGCCGGTCGAGCGCCGCGCATTCGACATCGTGGAGAGCGTCACGCCCGATACGGTGATCCGCTGCGAGGGCCGTCTGGCCACGGCCGTTCACGTCGCCCTTGTGGATCCCCATCCGGTCTTCGGTGAGCAGGCGATCATTGCCGCGCTCTATTTGCGTAACGCCGGGATGACAGCGGTGGTCGGCGATCCGGGGCTCGTGCCCGACGATCTCGTCCGGCCGATCCATGCGTACATGGCGAAGGCGCGGGCGGACGAGGTCCCCGTTCAGACGGAAGTTCTCATCTTGGAGGACGCCATGCATCTCTATGACGACATTGACGCGATCGTACGAGCGTTCGAGAGTGGGGCGTTCCGATGATTCCGCCCAGGAAACCGATGCGGGTGGCGCTGCTGTTCGGCGGGGCGAGCGCGGAGCGGGACGTCTCGGTCGCGAGCGCGGCACAGGTCATGTCCGCCCTGTGTACGCTCGGGCATCGCGTGGACGCCTTCGACCTCGCCAAGGGCAGGCTCAGCCCGGCCGACGCCGAACGCGTGATGCGGGCGAAGGTCGCGTCCACGCCTCCCGATCCGGTGAGGCTGCCCACCGTGGCGGTCGCCCCCAGGCTCGTGGAGGAGATGTTGGGCGTGGACGTCGTCTTCCTGGCGCTGCATGGAGGGGTCGGCGAGAACGGCGCCGTGCAGGCCGTCCTCGACTCGGCCGGACTGCCCTACACCGGCAGCGGGCACCTGGCGAGTGCCGTCGCCATGGACAAGGACATCGCCAAGCGGCTGCTGCACACCTCAGGGGTCCCCACGCCTGAGTGGGTTCTTCTGCGGCCCGATGCCGAGGTCGACGACCTTCCTTTCGACGGCCCGGTCATCGTCAAGCCGAACGCTCAGGGCTCCTCGATCGGCTTGACCCTGGTCAAGGGCCGGGAGGATCTCAGCGAGGCCGTACGGGCGGCCCGCCGGCGCGACACGGACGTGCTGATCGAGCGTTTCGTGCCGGGCCGCGAATTCGTGGTCGGTGTCCTGGACGGCAGGGCGCTGGCCGTCGGCGAGATCAGGACGGAAGGGCGGGAGATCTTCGATTACGAGGCCAAGTACCAGGTCGGCGGGGCGCTGGAGATCTTCCCCGCAGACGTTCCCGCCGCCCTGGACGACGAGCTGCGGTCGCTGGCCGTCCGGGCCCACGAAAGCCTGCGGCTGGGGTCGTACAGCAGGGTGGATTTCCGGATGGACGACAAGGGCGGGATCTGGTGTCTTGAGGCGAACACCCTTCCCGGGATGACCGCCACCAGTCTCTTCCCGCAATCCGCGCAGGCGGCCGGGATTTCCTTCCCGGAGCTGTGCGAACGCATCTGCCGGCTGGCGGTGCGTTCATGACGGCGGCCGAGTTCGAGCACGTCGCCATACGGGAGAACGGGGATCCGTTGACGGATCTGAAGGACCACCCGTTCACGTGCGAGCCCTCCTACTTCCACCGCGGCCTGTCACCGACGAGCGCGATGCACCTGCGGCTGACGGTCGCCGAGATGCTGGTGGACATCCAGCGGGCGCTGGCGCCGCTGACCTTCAAGATCTGGGACGGTTACCGCCCCCGGCTCGTACAGCGAAACATCTTCGAGGACTATCTGGCCACCTTGCGGGCGGAGCATCCGGATACGGACGAGGAGGAGTTGCGGAAGAGGGCGGAAATCTTCGTCACCGACCCGGGGAGTTCGCGGCGCATTCCTCCGCATGCCACCGGGGGAGCCGTGGACCTGACCCTGGTGGACGCGAACGGGCGTGAGCTCGACATGGGCACACCGTACGACCACTTCGGGCCCGAGTCGGCCGCGCTCTACTACGAGGACAACGCCAGGAACACCACCGCGAGGGACAACCGGCGGATACTCCGGGACGCGATGACGGGCGCCGGCTTCCGCATCGACGCCGATGAGTGGTGGCACTTCGATTTCGGCAACCAGATTTGGGCGGCGCACTACAACGCGCCAGTCGCCTGTTACGGCGAGATCGAGGTCTTCGACCCCACGAGCCGTACCGGCAGCCAATAAGGTGATCTCAGCTCCGACAGTGTGCGTGCCTGTGTGGAGATGCTCGGCGCGCGCAGGGTCAACCACGGGATCAGGGCTGTCGAGGACCCGGCCCTGGTGGCGGAACTGGCCGAGCGGCAGGTGTGTCTCGACGTGTGCCCCTCCTCGAACTTGGAGTTGCAGGTCAGCCCGTCCTTGGCCGAGCATCCACTACCCGCCCTCATGGACGCCGGCGTGCCGGTGACCGTCAACAGCGACTGCCCGCTGTTCTGCGGCAGCACCCTGGTCGAGGAGTACGACATGGTCAGGCGCTGGCTCGACTTGGATGCCGCGGCCCTGGCCGACATAGCGGAGACCTCGCCGCGGTTCAGCTCGTGCCCGGCCGACCGACTGGAGCGTGCCATGGCGAACCTGGCCCGGTGGCGCGGCTAAGCGGGGTGCCCGTAGCAATCGCGGAAAATCCAACGAACCTGTAGCCGACCTGCGGTGATACCGATCCTGTTCGACCCCATGGCAGAGCCTGGCCACATCGACTTTCCGGATAGAGGTTTCTGGACGGCATCACGCCTGGTCGCTAGGGTGTCCAGAAAGGTAGACGTTTCTGGACGCCGCTGGGAGGGTGGTTGATGACCGTCTGGGCGTATGCACGAGTCTCGACGCGTGACCAGAACCCGCAGCTCCAACTCGACGCCCTGGCGGCCAGCGGCTACGACGAGTTGGTCATGGAAAAGGAATCGGGCAAGCGCGGTGTCGCGCGACCGGCATGGGAGGCGCTTCTGGCGCTGCCCAGGGCGGGCGACACGCTGAAGTTCTGGAAGTCCGACCGCTGGGGCCGCTCAGCGGGGCACGTGCTGACCACGGTCAACGAGTTGCGCGACCGCGGCATCACGGTGGTGTCGCTGACGGAGAACTTCGATCTGGGCACCAAGGAGGGCCGTTTCATGTTCGCGGTGCTGGCCGCCGCTGCGGAGTACGAGCTGGAGCTGCGAGCCGAGCGCCAGGCCGAGGGGATCGCCGCCGCCAAGCGCCGCGAGGCCACTGGTGCCATGTTGCCCGGCAAGAAGAAGACCGGCCGGCCGCGCGTCATCGGCCCCGCCGAGCTGGCTACGCTACGTCAGCTGATCGGTGACGGTGTATCGATCACCGAGGCTGCACGCACCCTCAAAATTGGCCGCTCCACCGCCTACGCGGCACTCGCGGGACGCTGACCAGCAGCTATCCCACCCATATCCCGCTTCCGCCCTGGGGCTCCCTAGCAAGATCGTTCTCATCGATAACGGCTGTCCGCCGGTTCCTCAGCTTGTTCTAAAACCAAATTCTTGGGCGTATGCCCTGATCAGAGACTTATGGCATCTATCAGCCCATAGTGGACTGTGTCTTTATGGTTACGGC
>NZ_JBFANV010000188.1:0-5669 GCF_040674955.1 Nonomuraea sp. NPDC049695
GGGTGGTGCCTCTCGACGACATCGTCAGGCTGCTCCCACGGCGTTTCACCCCCCGGCGCGACATCCCAACCGTCTGCGAGAAGCTCAGCGACCTGCGCGATCGTGAAGTGCTCCCCGCCCCGTTCGACTCCCGACAGCACCCGCTGATCTCCTGCAGCGTCACCGGCTTCTGCGTACGGACCGAGGAACGCGACTTCATCGGCTACCCCGTCGACGCCCCCGATCTCTACATCACCGTGGTTTTCTTACACGAGGTGTGCCACTGGGCGCGCAACCACCGCGGCCAGCCCTTGAATCGAGCGCGTCTGATCCAAGCCGCCGCCCCCACGCTGCACCTGCTCGGAGGCGAAACCATTGAAGAGATCCTGGGCCGGACCGACGCCGATGACGAGATAGAACAAGAAGCCGAAGAGTTCGCCTACAGTGTCGCCGGCCTGCCCCTGCTGGGGGTGAACCGGATCGATCCGGACATTCCGCAGGTGCTGCAGAACGTGCGCGGCGCCATCGCCGACCCCTTCGGCAGCGTACGAGGCCGGCGACGTGTCTGAACTGGCCGACGTCATCTTCATCGGGGTCATGTGGGCCATCGTGCTGGTGCGCGGCATCGCTATGCGGCACACCCGCGGGCACTTCCTGATGTGGCTCGCGTTGACGTCGGGTATCACCAGCATCAGCATCGCCCAGACACAACTCGCCGATCGGATCACGGCATGGGCTGGGACGCCTGCGCTGGCCTTCACGCTCGACGCTGTCCTCGCCCTGGCAGCGGTGACGTGGGTGAACACCTTCTTCATCGTGGCCGCCGCACCGCATCACGATCCCGCACGGCGGCGGCGGCAATGGTATCCCTGGCTGGTCACGGTACCGGTCTCCATAGCCCTGGCCGTACTTGCCGCTGGCAACGGCCTCGATCTCGACGGCACCTATGCCGCGGTGGGCGAGCATCGGGCGAGCGTCGCCCAAATTCTCATGATTTTCCTCTATGAGGCCACCCTTCTGGGGCACCTCGCCATGATGGTCTACCTGTTCGCGACGCTGTCGCGTCGCGAGAGCCACATCGCCGTGCGCTGGGCTCTGCGCGTGCTCACCGTGACCTCGATCGGCGTGGGTTCCCGAGCCGTGTACACCCTGGCCACCATGGGCTTGCCGGATCCGCCATGGCCCTGGGACGAGAATCTCGCGCTGCAGCTTCCGATGCCGTGGTACCTGTTGGGGTTTGTCGCAATCACTGTTCTCGGCTTCGTTGGACTGGCGCAGCAGCGCGCCACGCGGCGACGACTCGACGCGCTGGGGCCCTTGCGCGAGGCACTGGAGGCGGTCAGCCTCAGAAGCCGCTCACGCAATCCCGACCTGTCCGCTGCGCAGGCGCTGATCGCCCGCTACACCGAGATCGAGGACGGTCTGCGCCAGTTGCGCGAGCACGGCACGGCGGAAGCGCTCACCCTGGCTCAGCGGTACGTCCAGGCCCATCGGGTCTTCGGAAAGAAACGGCGTGACGCGATCGCCATGGCGGCCTGGATCGCTCTGACGCTCAAGCATCTCGAAGACCAGGTCTCACTGCCGAAGGCCGAGATGAGCTTTCCCCATCACTCCGCGCGCGGCGGTAATGATGATATTGACAGGCTCGCCCGAGTCGCGATCGCCTTCCAGCAACATCCCCTCGTCCCCGGATTTCTGGAAGCCTGCGAGGTTCACGAGGGCACCCTTCGCGTTCGAGGGCTGGCCCCGGCACCTCCTCCCCGGCGCGTCGCCGCCGGCTGACCTCTGCTGGCTCGGGCCCTTGCCTCCGAGACCCTCGCCCATGGCGGCCTCCTGCTGCTCCCGCTACCGCTTCGCTGCGCCGAGAAGGAGGACGATGGCTCCCCCCGCGCATGTACCAGCCGGTCTCACGTGGTTAATCGGTCCAGTCCCTCTTCCCGTCAGCGTCGCCATTGGCTTGCCGATCTGTGTGGGATGGCACGCCGCGGGCATGGCCGGCTTGCTCTGGGGGCTCGTGCCGGCGCTCTTCAGCGGAGTGCTCCCCCACCTCCTGGACCGCTGGGTCAAAGGGCACCGCCCTGAGGCAGAACCGGGATCAGGCAAGCCGACCGTACTGGTCGTGGGTTCGGCGGCATCCCTGATCTGCGGACTGATCATCATTGTGGCGTACGCAGCACCGCGGCCTGTGATCGCCTGTGCGGCAGGCCTGTTCGCCATCTTGATTGCTGTCGCGATCGCGTCCCAGTGGCGCTCGCCCACAGGTGAGCGTGTCGGCTGGAATGTGTCAGTGCATGCCGCGACCAGTGCAGGCGCGGCCGCGATCTGCTGGGTGGAGTTCGGGGTCGCGGCAGGGCTCCTGGCTGGAATCCTGGCCACAGCGGTCGCCTTGTCGCGAGTGCTTGTCCGCTCTCTCACCAGAGGGCAAGACGGACACACCGGCGTAGAGGCCCTTATCGGTGCGCTGGTGGGAGCCGCTGTGTGCGGCCTGATCTACTTGCTGCTCAGATGAGCCCCTTGCAGGGTCGCCCACCGGCCTGCGGTCATAATCGTTGTGGTGGCGGTCGCGGTTCGGTGTGGCCAGCGATTCAGCGCAGCAGCCTGAACGCACGTTCGCTGTGCTCGTGGCCGCCGAACAGGGCCGTGCCGACCACCGTGGCGGCCACGGCGACCTCGACGAGCAGCAGACCCGCCGCCACTACGGTGTGAAGTCCTAGCCATGCGTCGGCCGGTGGAGTCAGCACAGCGAGGCCTGTCACGAGGGCGGCGCCCCTTTCACGCCGAGGTCTGGTGGTCATGGCCCTGAAGTCTGCCGAGCCCAGTTATACGTCGGTGGGGTGGTGTGATGGGTGGTTGGCTGTAGGTGAGGTAGCAGGTGGGGTGCCAACCTAGCGATACGCGCGACGAGGTTTCCCGATGCCGCTGGCCATGCGTGGTCCTAGTCTTGGCGCCATGGAGTCCGACCCGCTCGAATGGGAACGCGTTGACGCGATGGTGTCTCTCGGCGCCGCAGCCGATCACGACGTGGCCCAGCTCGGCGCGGCCCTGTCGGCCGCTGTCCGCGACATCGCCTCCACTACACCAGATGATGGCGGCCTGGCCGATGATGGCTACTGCCCGCCTTGGCCGCTGCGCGCCGCGCTGCTACGCCAGCCGATGCATCCTGTCGTCGAGGCCGAGGTCGTTGTCCTGAGCGCGCGCATGGGCCAGGAGCTACCGCCCCGCCTACTGACCTACTACATGGGCCTGCTGATGCGAGTTGGACGCCCGGCGGCGCTGACGACCGACCGGGCGCTCGTGCGGGCACGCAACGCGATGGCCGACGTCCCGGGCACGCAGGGTTTGTGCGTACTGCCCGTTCCGCCCCGTCCCGAGATGGCCGCCATGCTCGCCGAGGACAGCCACTTCGCGGCATAACCCGTAGGTCGGACGGAACGCAACCTGGCTTGCCGAGAAGCGGCCGGCGGAGCAGGTGCCCTGGACAACTCCTGACATGGTGTCGCAACCGCCAAGAGTGGCAATCTGTCACGGTTGTGTCTACGATCTGGTCGCATTGATCGACAGTCAGCGGCAGAGGAGTTCACGATCACAGCGGTAGGGGTGGACACCGACAGCCCTACGGGCGAGATCCTTCGAGGCCTTCGCCAGGCGCAGCGCAAGTCGCTCGAGGACCTGGTGGGACCGCACTTATCGCATCGCCGACTAGAACTGATCGAGGAGGGGATTGAGCCGACGGGCGACGAGATCCGACTGCTGGCCGCCAAGCTTAACCTGGCAGAGTCGCCAGCCATCTTGCGAGAGGGATTGAGTCCGGGCCGGGGGCAGCAGATTCGCCAGGAACTGGCCGACGCCGCCGCAGCCCTGGCGCGCGGCGAACGTACGAAAGCCCGGGCTGGCTACGCGGCCGTGCTCGCTGATCCGGCCCTGGGCAGTCGCCCCGATCTGTGGCAGCTGACCGAACTCGGCCTGGCCCAGGCGCTCGAGGATGACGGGCACATGACATTGGCCATCGACCACCTCCGGCACCTGCTGATGGTGCTGGCACCCAACGGTGAACCACTGCCGCCGGGGGCTTATGAGGATCTTGGCCTGAGTGAGCAACGTGCCCGCGTCGCGATCTCGCTGAGCCGATGCCTGCGGGAGGCGGGTGATCTGGACGCCAGCATTCAGGTCGGCGAACACGCCTTCGCCGTGGAGATGGCCGAGGACTGGAGCGACCGAACCGTGGAACTCGGCGCAACCGTGCTGGCTGCCTACCTTGAACGGTGCGCCGTCCCGGCTGGGGGCGAACTAACAATCTGTCAGGCGCTGGCGGCAGTGCTCATGCGCGCTGCCGAGCGGCTCGGCACCCCACGGGCCCTGCTCGCCGCATGCCGCAGAGCTGCAACGGTCGCGGCCATCGCAGGGGACGCACAGCGCAGCCGTCGCCTTGGTGCACGCGCGCTGGCCGCTCTCCGTCAAGGTCCCCAGACGGTGTCGGCAATCAGGTTGCGGGCCCAGTTGATACTCGATCTGCTCCTGGCCTCCCCGGCCGAGCACGCTCAGGCCCGCCGGTGGCTGCGACAGATTCGCTCCGAGTTGGACCATGGCGTGCCCACCATACTGGACCGGGCCTACTGCGATCTGGCGAGTGCGCACATCGAATTGGCCTCCGGCGCCGCAGCAAGTGCGGTGCACCAGGCTGACGAGATCATCACCCGTTACCCGTCGGCTCGGACCGTGGGGGCGGCCGCCCAACTGGTGCGCGCCCGGGCCTTGAGCCTCGCCGGGCGGTTGCGGGAGAGCGCCGAAGCCCTGAACGCCGCCGGGGAGCAGTTGGTCGGGATGACGGCCCCGGCCCGCGCCAGTCAGGCTTTCGCCGACTGCGCCGCCGCATGGGAGAGATGCGGCGAGATCGAGGCCAGCACGGCAGCCTATCGGCGAGCCCTGGACACCATCGGCCTGACCGGGGCTTGAGCCGTATACGAGACACTGGCGGGTCCGGAGAAGAGGGTGGTCAGCCGATAAGCGAGGACTGGTCGGCCTGGGGCTCGAAGGTCTCGACGAACCTCCCGACCAGCGGGTGACGCTCAAAGGCTAATGCGACCCGCACCAACTGCGCGATGTCCTGGTTGATGCTACGGGTGGACGGAGTGGGGAAGCCCGCGTCGTGGGCCTCGAGCCTGATTCCGCGTTCGAGGCGTTGAAGCATCAATGCGATCCAGGCGGCTACGGCGATCGCCTCGCGTCGCTTTCTGCCCAGGACCCACCGCGCCCGGACGAATTGCCGAGCCTGGACCAGTACGGCAGGATCGCCGTGCGCCCGCAATTGCCGGAGGCCATCTTCGATGCGGGTGTAGCGGGCGATCAGTGCCTGCTCCACAGGCATCTCAGGGTCGTCGTAGCGGACGGGCCAGCCCGGAAGGGCCGTCGCCAGAGCCTGGTGCAGCGGGGCAAGCGCTTCCAGTTGTCGCCGTGCCGTACGCTGCTGGGCCAACCCGACGACGCCCAGCACCGTGATGCCGATGAAGGCGATACAGGACCACACCACGTTCATCCTGAGCGCGACTGGCGTACTCCATCGCCATGGAGCATGGGGCGCGATGATGGTGGCCAGGGTGTACACGGCCCGTGAGCCCGAGCCGATCGAAGTCACGGCGAGCACGCGCAGAGCCCAGCGCACGGCGATGTGGCTCTCGCGACGCGACAGCGTC
>NZ_JBFANV010000189.1:0-5571 GCF_040674955.1 Nonomuraea sp. NPDC049695
AGCCTGCCGCGCTGGCCATCTTCGCCGGCGACCACGGCGTGCACGCCCGCGGCGTCACCCCGTGGCCGCAGGAGGTCACGGTGCAGATGGTGGCCGCCTGGTCGTCACCCGGGTTCTCAGCGGCGGTCAGATGCCGGCCTGGCGGAACACAGGCTCCGACTACGACCCCCACGCCCACGGCTGGGATCTGGATCCGGATGAGTACGACGCCGAACTCGTCCGCGAGGCACAGCAGTGGACGTGGTGGAAGCGCGTGAAAGCAGCTGGCATCCGCCAGAGCTGGCTGATGCCAGATCCCTACGTCGGCGCCAGCAGCGATGTCCCCCTGGATCGGGCCCTGGACAACCGCGAACGCTCCAGCGACCGGAACACCTACCGGAAGGCGCTCAAGGAGATCCGCGACGCGAACTACCGCGACATCGACGCCTGGGCGCACTCCGGTCACGAAGCGCTCGCACGAGCGGACGCCGTCACCGGCTCCTCGCCGACGGCCAGACGCCGGCGATCGGCCGCGATCATGGAGGCGTTGGGCTTCTACCAGACCGGCGTCGCCGTCGGTGAGTTGAGCCTTCCCAGCCGCTTCACCGGTGCCCTGCTCTGGTCGTCGACGGAGAACCGGCCCTTCCACCGTGCCCGTCATGGGCTTGCGCTCGCATGGTGGCGGCTCGGCGACTTCGACAAGGCCGCCACGGCCCTGAAGACGAGCCTGTGGATCAACCCCGACGACAATCAAGGGCTGCGCGAGCATCTGCCGCTGGTCGAAGCGCGCATCCCGTACGAGAAGGTCGTCGTCGACTTCGGCGACTAGCGCGGCAAAAAAGGTCGCCAGGCCTTGACGAGAGTGGATGACGAGGCTCGGCGCGACGGGCGGCCGCCGGAGCGACCTCAGCGAGATCGCTCCGGAAGATGGTTGTGCTCTCCGCGGCTCAGAGCGCTGACGCGTCTCGCGCCCCGACACTACCGCACCTGACGGCGGGCTGGCCCCGCAGCTCAGTCTTCGGGCAGGAGCGAGTCTCCGAGCGTGACCTCGGGCTGAGATCCTTGTGCCCACCCGGACTCCATGAACGCGCTCGCGATGGTGATGGCGCTCTCGCTGGTGGAGTCGTCTGGCTCCAGCGGATTGAGGTTCTCGTCATAGGCGAATGCCGTGTTACCAGGCTGCTCGGCCAACTCCGCGCTTTCCAGGTTCAGCACCAGCCGGCGGACCTGCCCGGGCAGGGCAGGCTCATTCCAGCCAGGGCGAGGGTTGGCCTCAGCCGAGGCATTGACGCTGACCAGAACCGATACCGGCACCTGGAAGTGCACCCACCGGCGGACCAGGCCGTCCTCGTCGCAGTCGTCGATGCAGGTCATATCGAGCTCACTCATACTGATCATCATCCGAGGTGAGCAGTTTACGCAGGATGGGCGACACGCCGCTTGCAGGGCGTGAGGCCGCAAAAAGCGCCTCACGCCAACCGACAGCGGCTACAACCCGCCGGCGCACCTCGGTGAATCTAGATCATCTATCCGGCCCCGGGCGGTTTAGCAACTACCTCTGAGCTTGTCTTTTAACCTCTGAACTTCGCATTTGGCCTGGTTGGCACCGATGGTGATCTATCGCGCATAGCGGGCTGTGGCGGTCAGGCCATGTCGATTCGGGAGACGAGAGGCGGCCACCGACTCATCGTCGAGGTGTGAAGAGCTCGAGGAGAGGCGGTGGCCGTGGCCTCCATGCTGGCACGCGCGCTGGCCGATGACAGCGGACCGTCTGGCGACAGTGACGGCACTGACGCGCTGGCCGTTCTGGCCAATTTCCGTACTGAGTGGTTCGCCTGCCTGACGGGCCGCGCCGAGGAATTGTTCGAGTTGACCGACGCGGTGCTGTGCGCGGATGGGCCGGTCAAGACGCTGGTCGGGCTGGCGCTGGCTCCCGAGCATCGGCGCGGGCACGGGGCCTTATATGACGGGCTCAACCACGGCCGCCTCAACATTGCGCGGGTGCGCATGGCCCTGGCCACGTTGGCGCTGCCACGGGCCGCCGACGGGCGGCTCGTGCTGGCGGTCGACGTCTCACCCTGGTTGCGCCCCGATGCCGCCACCGCGCCAAGGCGATCGTTCTGCCACACCTATGGCCGGGGCAAGAACGAGCACCGGATGATCCCGGGCTGGCCGTACTCGATCGTGGCAGCGCTGGAGCCCGGCCGTACCTCCTGGACCGCCCTGCTGGACGCGATCCGCCTGGAGCCAGGCGCCGACGTCTTGGCGATCACCGCCGTCCAACTCCGCCAGGTCGTGGAGCGACTGCTCGAGGTCGGGCAGTGGCAGGACGGCGACCTGCCGATCCTCATCGTGGCCGATGCCGGCTACGACCTGCACCGGCTGACGTTCCTGCTGGCAGACCTGCCGGTCGAGGTACTGGGCAGGCTGCGCTCGGATCGGGTGATGCGCCGCCCGACTCCGCCGCGCGTCTACAACCCCGAGGGCGGCAGACCACCCAAACACGGCGGCGAGTTCGTCTTCGGACAGCCCGGCACCTGGGGCGAGCCCGATCAGCAGACCACCACCGCGACAACCCGGTACGGCACCGCGACCGCGAAGGCCTGGGATCGGCTGCACCCGAAGCTGACCCGCCGGGCGGCCTGGATCGAGCACGACATGGAACTGCCGCTCATCGAGGGCACCGTTATCCGGCTGACCGTCGAGTACCTGCCCGGCGGCGGCGAACCCAAGCCCGTCTGGCTGTGGTGGTCGGGCACCGGCGCCGACGCGGCGGACGTCGACCGGCTCTGGCAGGCGTTCCTGCGCAGATTCGATCTGGAGCACACCTTCCGGCTGTTCAAGCAGACCCTCGGCTGGACCACCCCCAAGATCCGCGACCCTGAGGCCGCCGATCGGTGGACCTGGCTCATCCTGGCCGCGCACACTCAACTGCGCCTGGCCCGGCCGCTGACCACCGACCTGCGCCGCCCCTGGGAGAAGCCCGCCCCGCCCGAACGGTTGACCCCGGCCCGGGTCCGGCGGGGGTTTCGCAACCTGCGCTGGAAGATGCCTTGCCCAGCCGGTGCACCGAAACCTACCCGGCCAGGCCCGGGACGCCCGCCCGGCTCACCGAACCGGCACCGCGCACCCCGCCACGACGTCGGACGCATCCTGGCCACCGGCGAGGCACACCAACGCCCCACTCATCACAAGAAGGGGACCAAGCCCCGCCGCACCGCCTGATCTGTCACGCTCACCAACCGCTCGCCAATCCCATTTGCCGAGAAACGCGAAGATCGGAGGTTAAAAGACAAGCTGAGCAGGGCCATCGTGTCTCCTTGAGCAGGGTGTCGACCGGGTGGTCGGGTGATGGCGTCCGCTCCAGGCCGGGAGAAGGAAGGGCAGATCTCAGGCAGAGTCGGGAGTGGCGACCATGCCGCTGACCATCTCACGAATCATCTGAACCACGGGGGCCGGGAAGTCGGCTTCCGCCGGCGTGTCCCTCAGCAAGGCAATCAGTTCCTCGGGCGCGATGGAAAGGCGATGCACCAGTTCCTCCTGCGTCCAGTGCGCGGCGAGCATTCTCGCCATCAGGCCCTGGATGTTCTGCAGCAGTCGCCCACGCCGTTCCGCCTCGCGCTGGGCCTGCTGCAAGATCAGCACCGACTGGAACGGATCGTCGTCGGCCGCTTGGAGCTTGCTGGCCACGTCCGGCATTATCCGCGCGGCCTCTTCCAGAGCGGTCGCGCGCAGGGCCTCTCTCGCTTCGGGCGTGAGCCCCTGGAGATGTGCCGGGGTTTCGGGCAAGGCTCCCAGGTAGGCCAAGCGCTCATCGGGTGGCATCGACATCACGAGTGATCGGAGAAAGCCGTGCTCCTCCGGGTCTAGCACCTTCTCATCCATGGCTTGCGTGCCCTTCGTGCGGAGGATTCTCGGGGGTTGTTCGGGCAATCTGGTGCGCGCCCGAAGAGTTTGTTCGACCAGGCGGGCGGCACGTCCGGAGCGCCGGACCCGCTCCAGTTCGATTCGATAGACCTCGAGGTGGGCGTCGATCGTATGGGGCTCCAGCCACCCCTTCAGCTCGTAGCTGACGCTCCGATAGCCCGCCTTCAAGGCGTCACGCTCGTGAGTCAGGTGGTGCAGTGCCATGGTCGCGAGCGCGAGCGGATACCTCGCGAACAACTGAGCGTGGGCCCGGTAGCCGGGCGGGACATGGTCAAGAAGGAACGCCACCGCGCGCTCGCCGAAGTCGGGCGACTGAGGTTCCGGTACTCCCGCAGGCCAGCCCGGTGGACCCACCGGTGCGGGGGGCGACTGCTCCTTCGGCGGATCGAGCGGGGTCCGCTCGACGTCGGCGTCGTCTTGGCCGTCCATGAGTTGGATCCGCCGGATCGGCATCCACGCAGTTCGCCGAACGGTGCGGGCGCGCCTGTAGCTTGTGAGCTCATCCCACGTGACCCGCGCCTCGATCGGCACATCGCTCGCGTCGACTCGATACTCCAGCAGATGACCGACTTCCTGCTCAGGAAGGATGTAGATCATCGGCGGGTCGCTCATAGCTCGACATGGTAGCCACCTTCGCTCGCTCGTTCGATTGTGTGGGGTAGGCGTCGACCGCTCTCCGTCGTCTCGCCGGACCTCGGCGCCCCGCCCTCCTGAGGGAGCGCGAAAGAGGTCTTGACGTTTCGCCATGCACCGCCCGCCCGGAATCTCTACCCTGCCGAGGATGGTGAGGAATAAGCCAGTAGGCGATGAACAGGGCCAGGGCGATCACGAGGAACCACCGAGCGATCCGTCCATGGACGTCTTCAACGCCATGGCCGAGATCCGCATGGCCTCCTCCAGAGCGCTGGCGCTGCTGCACAAGCAGCAGATCGACTTCACCGCCGATCGCGCCCGGGCCGTCGCCGAACTCTGCGACGGCACCGAAGCGACCATCATCGCCATCCGGGACATCACGACCGCCTCCGCCCTGGACGACGCCGCGCTGGCCGCCTTCCTGGACGAGAACGACACGCCCCTCTAGACACCGGGATCCGGGCGGCCACACAACACCGCGCGCAGGAAGCCCGCCCCGCCGGGCCGCCGAGAGCGCCCAGGGTGCTGCCCGGTCACGGACGGGTGGTGACCGACGGGGCAGCGCCGACGCCTCGGGCGGCCGGTTCGTTCGGGGGCGACTTCGGTATGGACTTCACCCCCGACTTGGGTGGCGTGGTTAAGACCGCAACCCACGGCAGGGGAGCGTATCGCCAGGTCAGACGGTTTTCGGGCAGCGCGTTCGCCGCCCCGACTCGCCTATGGCGACTCCTGGATATGTGCGCGGGCAGGCATGGATGCGGGCCAGGGCAACCGGCGCCGGTCTGCGGGTAACCGCCCGCCGCGTCCTGGAGGTCGGTGGCCCAGGAGCGCGCCGTGCTGGAGCGCAGGCCTGAGGCAGGGCCCTCCCAGGTCCGTTCCCGGCCCCGGCTCAGACCTCGAACCCAGGAACCGGGGGACGTCGCCAGCGCTGTGGATCTTCCCATTCACGAGCGTCAGGGCATCGAGGCTGGAAAACTGGGCGCCGCGTGGCACGGGTTCGACGGGATGTCCGAGGGCTACTGCCTGCTCGAC
>NZ_JBFANV010000190.1:0-5168 GCF_040674955.1 Nonomuraea sp. NPDC049695
CTCCGTCAGCGGCGCTCTCTTTCGCCTCCCTCCATACAGCCAGGGTGAGGTCCTGGCGGAGCCGTACCGCGAAATCGGTCGGCCGTTGCACCGGGGCCGCGCCGAAGGGAATGAGCGGTCCGTCGACATCGAGGAAGAGCAGGGGCCCTGAGTGGGACCGGTCACGGCTGCACGATAGCGGCGCATCCTGACAGACAGCACGACTCGACGGAGCTCCTGCCCGCACAGTGGCATACCGTTCGGGCAGGAGCTCCGTTCCTCTTTCGACTAGCCTCGCCTACACCGCATCACGCTAGATCACACGGCATGGGTATCAGTTGGGCGGGACCGCCGGCGGCCTGATGATCTCCCAGATGCGATAGACACGCGCCCACCCTTTCGAGCGCGGAGCCTCCGACACGTACGGCTTGGAGGCCGGGCCGTGCGCGGTGCCCTGCCACGCGATGCCTTCCGTCTCTGTCCGGGCGCTCCTCGTGTACGCCCCGGTGGGCTGGGTCCTCCCCAACTGCTCGTCGATCGAGCGTCTCTGCGCGTCGGTCAGCCCGCGCGACTGAGTCTGGCCGGTGTTCGGCGGATTTCGCTGTGCCTTGGGCGGCGACTGCCGTTGGACCGCCCTGCGGCTGGTCGGACGGACGGCAGGCCGGTGCCTGACCGTGGACCGGGGCCTGCTCGCGCGCCTGGTCACCGCCCTGCGCGCAGCTTCGGCTCGGCGCCTGGCCGCCGCGGCCCGGCGCGCTGCCGCTGCCGCTCTTCGCCTGGCCGCCGCGGCGGCCGCCCGCTGCCTGGCCAGCGCGGCCTTCTTCCTGGCCGCTTGCGCCGCCCTCTTCTTGGCCGCTTCCGCGGCTCTCTTCCTCGCTGCTTCAGCCGCCTTCTTCCTGGCCGCTTCGGCGGCCCTGCGCCTGGCCGCCTCCAGGGCTCGCCTTCTGGCCGCTTCGGCGGCCCTGCGCCTGGCAGCGGCGAGCGCCGCCCGCCTGGCAGCGGCCGCCGCCGCCCGTCTCGCGGCGGCCTGGGCGAGCTTCCTGGCGATGATGCGGGCCGCGATCCTGGCCGCGATGCCGACCGCGATCCAGAACAGCTGCCCGTCGGGGTCGCTCATGGTGACGGGGCTGTTGTTGGCGTAGGCGTAGGCGTTGAGCTGCTGCGGATCGCCTTCGTCAATGATGGGGTCGACCGAGAGGAAGCGGCCGTTCTTGGGGTCGTACTCGCGGGCGCCGAGGTGGACGAGCCCGGTGGTCGCGTCCTTGGTACCGCCGACGAATCCGCGTTGTCCCGGCCACCAGGGTGGTGGTGTCCCGCGATCCTCGCCGAACGGGGTCTGCCTGCGGATGGCCGCGTCTCCGGTGCCGGCGTTCACCATGGCCTGCGCGGTGCCCTGGTGGTCGTTGGCCATGAAGTAGACCTGGTTGTCCGGCATGCGCACCGCGATGGCCTCGCCACCGATGGTGTAGTAGCGGGTCTGCTCGACGACGTCCTTGGCGTAGTCGAGGCGCAGTTCCATGTCGTCGATGTAGAGGGTGGCGTCGGTCGGCGTCTTGCGGAGCAGGCGGTCGCCGTCCGCGTCGTAGATGAACGAGGTCGTCTTGCCGGCCTCGGTCACCGACTCCAGGTTCCCTTCGGCGTCCCAGACCAGGCTCTGGTCGGCGGTGCCGACCTTGCGCCGGGTGGTGTTGCCTGCCGCGTCGTAGGCGAACAGGTCGGCTCCGACGGTCTGCAGTGCGTGCGGCTGCTTGCCGCCCGCCGCGGGATAGGTGAAGGTGCGTACGGTCTCGGCCGCGCCGCCCCAGGCGTGCTTGGTCTCCTGCGTACGGTTGCCGGTGACGTCATACGCATAGCTGACCGCGTACGGGGCCACACCGCCGATCTTGTCGGACTGCGGGGTGCCGCCGGCACAGTCGTCGGTGGCCGTCCACGCCGAGGTCATGCGGCGCAGATGGTCATATTTGAAGCACTGCGTGTCCTGGCCGGCCGCACCCTTGTCGGCGATCTTGGTGATGTTGCCGGCCCCGTCGTAGGTGTAGTTGAGGTCCAGATCGCTGGCGGCGGCACCTGCCCGGTCCAGCCGCATGCCGGTCAGCCTGCGGGTGCCCTCGTCGTGGGTGTAGGTGAGCCAGGTCTTCTTGGTGCCCTCGCCCAGTTCGTACTGGAGGGTCTCGCCCATCTTGGAGTAGCGGACCGCGCTGACGTATGCCGACAGCCCGGTGACCTTGGTCGGCTGGCTGAGCCCGTCGTAGCTGTAGACGACCGACTCCTCCGCCAGCCCGCCGCCCGCCGGGAAGCTGACCGACTGGACCTGGTCGTCGAGGGTGTAGCGGGTGTTGAGCTGGTAGGAGCCGGCGAGCTTGCCCTCCCGCTCGGGGATGATGATGGTCTGGCGCAGGGCGCGGTAGTCGGCGTCGATCGCGTTGATCTCGGCCGTGTACGCCTGCCCCCCGACGTACCGGATGCTGGCGTTGAGCTCTCCCTTGGCCAGCGCATCGTACTTCCACTCGGCCAGCAGCGGGCCGCTCGCGGAGCCTTCGCGCATCTGCGTCTTGCGACCCAGGGCGTCGTAGCCATACCACAGGGTCTTGCCGCGCGAGTCGGTGGTGGTGACGATCTCGTCGGCGTCGTTGTACGTGGTGGTCGTGACGCCCTTGTCCGGGTCCTCGGTCTTGATCTCCCGGCCGCGCAGGTCGTAGTGGTGGCGCCAGACGTTGCCCGCCGGGTCGGTCACCGTGGACAGGCGGCCGGCGTGGTCGTAGGTGTACTTGGTGGAGTCGTACTCGCCGGTCGGGGTCGCGCCCTTGTACTGGCGCAGCTCGATCAGCCGGTCCTGCGCGTCACCGATCCGGGTCGTCGCCGTACCGCCCGGCGGCGGTGTGACGTGGATCCTGTCGCCCTCCTCCTTGGTCGTCACCCGGTACTTCTCCACGCCCTTCACCTTGAAGACCTGGGCGTTGACCTCACCCGCGCCGTCGAACAACGACACGACCTGGCTGGGGACGGCGGAGTCGGCCACCGCCAGCAGGTCGGTGGACGGCGTGCCCGTGGCGAAGTAGCCGGTGTTGGCCTTGTACTCCTCGCCCTGGGAGTTGTGAAAGGTGTCGGTGATCGTGCGCCCGTCACGTAGCGCGGGGTCCGTCGTCTGATCGTCCGTGGGCGCGGGTTCCTGGGTCTGGCGCTCACGCATCAGGCCGTCGTACAGCTCGTGGCTGGTGGTGTAGCCGCCGTCCGCGCCCAGCGTCTTGGTGGTGACGACGCTGGGGCCGTCAGTACGCACCGTGTAGGAATACTCGGTGCTGGGCGACTGCCCGGCCGCCTTGCTGCGGTCGGCCTGCCAGACCTTGATCAGGCGGCCGAGCGCGTCGTACTCCATGTCGACGCGGCGGTTGTTGGCGTCGATCTCGGCGATGGGCTCCCCCCAGGCCGGTTCGAGCTGGGTGCGCTCGACGTGACCGAGCTGGTTCGTCTCCGTGGTCTCCGTCGCCGGAGCGCCCGTGGCCGGGCTGTAGGTGGTGACGGACTTGGTGCCGACCGGGTCGGTCTCACTGGTCTCGCGGCCGTAGACGTCGTAGGTGTGGGTAATGCCGGTGATCGTCTGGCCGTCCGCCGAGACGAGCTCCTGGACCGTGGTCACGTCGCCCTTGGTGGGCGGCTGGCCGTTCGCCTGGCCGTCGTACTGGATCTTCTCGTCGGAGAGCACCTCACCGGCGGCCAGCGTGGAGACCGCGGTGCCGCAACCGGCGGCGACCTTCTGGACCCTGCTGGGGTAGTCGAGCATCCAGGACGTGTCATTACGGGCGTAGCTGTAGCGGGTGCACTCGTCGTCATCCGCGCTGGCCAGGTCGCCCTTTTCGTCCACCTGGAGGAGCAGGCCCTTGGCGTCGTACGAGCGCTCCTCACCGGTACGCCGCCACTTGTCTCCGGCCAGCGCGGTGCGGGTGACCATGGACTTGGGCTGGACCACGTGCGCGGCCTTGGTGACGCCGCCCTGCGTGGACTCGGCCGTCTTGACCGACCACGGCTCCTGCGCGGTCGCGGTCAGGACCGCCCCGCCGTCACCGTCGAAGAGGATCTCCTCCCGCTCGAACCCGGCCAGTTGGTCGAGGTCGTCCAGCTTGACGCCCTCGGAGTCCTCCACCTGTGCGCTGCGCTTGGAGCCGTCCGCCAACTTGTCGCCGTGCATACCGCGGAAGAACCGGAACTCCGTCAGCGTGCGCTTGCCGTCCTGCCCGTCGCCCTCGCGGACGCGAACCCGGCCGTAGCCGCGGTAGTCGGCCCAGGTGCGGTGCTCGGGCTTGACGAGGATGTTGTCGGCGTAGTGCCAGCCGGCGCCGTCCAGGTACTCGTAGTCGGTGACCACGTTCGGCGAGCCCGCGACGCGGTCGACCTCGATCGTCTGCGTGACCAGGTACTTGTGGAACCAGTCGGTGACCTCGGCCTCGCCCGGTGGCGCCCAGCGCTGCGGGAAGCAGCGCCTGGTGTTCTTGTCGGCCGTGGGGACGTCGCCCGGCTTGCAGTCGGCCGGCGAGTAGTTGATCCGCAGCTCACCGCCGGACTCGTTGTTGATCGCCTGCACCCGCCACTTGACCAGAGGGGCGCGGCCCTCAAGGGCGTCCACCCGGTTGGGGAGTTGCACGCCCGTGAACTTGACCGGGGGAAGCGTTATCGTGCCGCCCACGTGACCGGTCTGCTGAATCGAGGCCAGCCACAGCGCCGGACTCATGCCGTCACCCGAGGCGGGGAACTGGTGCGCCAGCGTCCACGAGTCCACCGCGCAGTACTGCGCGCCCGAGCATTTGGCGGTGTTGGTGTTGAGGATCTGCGTGGTGACCTTGGCCAGGCGCTTGCGGGTGAAGAACGTCGGAGCCAGACGGTCGGTGCACTTCACCCCCGCGTCGCAGATCTGGTCGAACGGCACATCCGGCCAGGAGCTCGCGGTCTCCTTCTTGAGCTGGTCGGCGGCGCAGGTCACCGTGCCGCTGGGCAGGCAGCGCTCGGCGACGTCGAACACCACGCGAGCGGCCGGCGGCTTGGTGAACAGTTCGTTCTTCAGGTAGCCGTAGTCGATCCGGGTGAGGTACGCGCCGCGCACGTACTGGGTGCCCAGCTCCGGCTTCATGTTGCGGCCGTAGTAGTTGGTCTCGCGCTCGTACCAGTACGTGGTGGCGTTGCCGTGGGTGTCCACC
>NZ_JBFANV010000191.1:0-5119 GCF_040674955.1 Nonomuraea sp. NPDC049695
TGGAGCGCCTCGACCCTGGCGGCCCCGACGATCTGCTTCTGCACCGCCAGGCCCCGCTCCAGTCGCCCTGCCGGTGGCGGTCGCCCTGCTGCTGACCGCGCTGCTGTTCCCGCTCACCCGGCAACTGCGCGCGTCGGGCCTGCGGGCGATCTACGCCACCTGGGTCACCATGCTCGTCGCCTTCGCCGTGCTGAGCGGGACGGGCTGGATCATCGGAGTGCGGGCCAACGAGGAGTTCCCCGGCCTGGTGACACAGGTCAGGCAGACGGCCAAGACGGTGGAGGGCTGGCTCTACGCCGGCCCTCTGCACGTGAAGCCCGTTCAGCTCAGCGGCTGGGTGGACGAGATCGCCAAGCTGGCCACCGAGCGGCAGCAGCAGATCACCTCGACGGTTCTGGCGGGGACCGTGGTGGTGGTGGAGGTGCTGGCCTCGATCGTGCTCCTGCTGTTCGTGACGTTCTTCCTGCTCAAGGATGGCGACCGGATCTGGTCCTGGTTTCTCAAGGGGTTCGGCCGGATGGCGCCGCGGGTCGATCGGGCCGGGCGGACCGCCTGGACCACGCTGTCGCACTACGTGCAGGGCACGGTGGCCGTGGCCGCAGTGCACGGCGTGCTCATGGGTGTGGTGCTGGCCATCATGGGCGTCCCGCTCTGGGCGGCGCTCGCCGTACTGATCTTCCTGGCCAGCTTCATCCCGATCGTCGGCATCCTGTTCGCCGGTGCGGTCGCGACGCTGGTGACGCTCGGCGCGAAGGGTCCGATCTACGCGCTGATCTTCATCGGCATCCTGGTCGTCGAGCAGCAACTGGAGAACCATGTGCTCCAGCCGATGATCGTCGGCCGGGTGCTGCACTTCCACCCGCTGGCGATCATCATGGTGCTGGCCGTCGGCGGCATCCTGGCCGGGATCGCGGGCGCGGTCGTGGCCGTGCCGATCACCGCCATCCTCTATCGGGCCGTACCCGAACTCTTCAAGGACGATCCGATTCCCCTCCCGGCAGGACCGGCCCCAGAAGCACCGGCGCAGGCCGTACCTCCTGGGAAGGAACCTGAGCAGAAGGACTGACGGGCTCGGAGGCGAGCGCTCCTGCAGCCGATCATCGACCTGCGCGGCCAAGCAACGGCCAGCCCACCGCAGGCAACAGATGGCGCGGACCAACGAGCCGAGCGCCGGTGAATCGGCGACGTCTGACCTACCGATCGCGATCGGACAGTGGTCATGGAGAGGGCCGGCGTGTCAGCCCAAGGCCGTGCGCGCCCAGCCGAGCGCGGCGGCGGGATCCATCCCGTGCGGGATGCGGTCGGTGGGGGTGTAGCTGAGCCACTGGTCGATGAGCCGGCCCAGGTGTTCGGGCACGTCCGGGGTGAGGTGATCGGCGGGTTCGGGCCGGGTGCCGGCTTGCATCAGGTGGCGGACCTGCAGCAGGTCGGCGTCGGCGCCGACGGCGGTTTCGAGCTCGCGTCGCAGCGGCGCCAGGCCGGTCAGCAGCCAGTAGGCCAGGGCGCCGACGCCGTACAGGTCGGACAGCGTGCTGGGTGCGGCGTCGGTGACGCCGAGTTGCTCGGGGCTGGCGAACCACTTGGTGCCGCCGGGGGACACCGTGGAGACACTCTTGCCGGCCCGGTGCAGCTGAGACATTCCCCAGTCGATGATCCTGATGTTGGTGGGGCCGTCCAGCACGATGTTCTGCGGCTTGATGTCCAGGTGGATGATGTTGCTCAGGGCGGCGGCCTGCAGCCCGGCCAGCACCTGGCCCAGGACCTGCAGGCCCCACTGCAGCGAGACGCCGGCGCCTGCCCGCTGTTGGAGGTGGAGGTTGAGGCTGCCCGGCTGGTAGAGGGGCGAGATGAGGTAGACCGCCTGGGATCTGTGGTCCTGGCCGGAGTCGATGATCTGCCCGATGCTCGGGTGCTGCAGTCGCATGCTCCGTACTTCCCGCAGAAAAGTGCGGAACCGTTGGGGGTCGTTGTTGGCTTGGTGGAACACCTTGGCCACGACGGTGGTGGCGGGGGCTGCGAGTTCGTAGGCCTTGTACAGGGTGGCCATGGCGCTGGCGTCGGCGTTCAAGGGGGCGTAGATGCGCCAGCGGTCGTTGAGCACCATGATCGGCGCGGGGCCGTCGCTGTGGGCGGGTGCGGGCGTCGGCTGCGTGCGCTGGTCCGCCTGGCTCCTGCGCCGCGGCAGGTGCCGGCTCCGTGCGCGCTGCAGCGTGGCCGAGGCGATGATCTGGGCTGAGGTGATGATCTGCTCGGCGTCGGAGCGGGCCTGGGAGATGATCGCGGCGGCCTGGATCTGGGCTTGGTGCAGCACCTGATGGCGCTGCCGGTCCAGCTCGGCTGTTGCCACGGCGGGAGGACAAGGGCGAGGCCAGGCGGTCGTCCCACTGCCGGCTGGGAGAACAGACATGGGCGCACCGGGTCTCAGCGCGCTGTCGCGGGGCCGGACCCAACGCCGCCCGTACCTCTGCCCGTACCCGTGCCGGTGCCCTTGCCGGGGATGGTGCCGTACATCGGGAAGCTGCGGTCGAGGTCGGTGAGGCGCAGCACCTTGGCCACATGTGGGCGGGGGGCGGCCAGGCCGAGGGTGATGTTCAGGGTTCTGGCCTGGTGTTGGACGGCGATCAGGACGCCCAGTCCGGCTGCGTCGCAGAACGACACCTCGGACAGGTCGAGGATGAGCAGGCTGGTGCTGTGTTGCAAGGCGCGCAGCAGGCGTTCGCACACCGTCTCGCGGGTGGCGAGGTCGAGCTCGCCGCGCAGGTGCACGATGGTGGCGCTGGCAGGGATGGGCCACAGACCCGCCCCGAGGTGGGGGTGGAGGGTGTTCATGAGGTGCTCCGATCGAGGGCATCACGAGATGCCGGCACCGCGGGGGTAGGGCTTCGCGATGAGGTCGAATGTGGTCGGTGACTGGGCTGCTGTCACGTCCTGGGCAAGTGGCCGGCGGCACCACGCCCAGGGGATCCCTCGGGGCCGGAGGACTCATGAGTGAGCTGGGCCAGGCGTGGGTCAGCCGGGGCGCGCCGGCGCCTGCCGGTGGAGACCGGGCGTCTGGTGCCAGTCGGTGAGCTCGAGCAGGCGTCGCATCTGTGGAGGCACCGACCGCAGGGTCAGGACACGGTCGCCGTCGCCGTCGTGCAGAGCGGCTGCGGCGCCGACCAGGGCGCGCAGGGCAGCCGGTGTCGATGAACGTCAGGCCGCTCAGATCGACGCAGAAGCCGTTGCTCGCCGTCGAGGCCACCGCTCGCCTCAGGGCGGGCAGAGTGGCGCGGTCGAGCTCACCTCGATCCGCAGGCCCGCGAGATCGACGAGTGGGGTGATGCGCAGGAGCTGGTCGGCTGCCGTGTCAGGCGTCAGTGAGACAGGTGTGAGGGGGCCGACCGTGTCCGCAGTGTTCATGCTGGCTCCTGTGGGCGGGGGAGTGCGGGCTAAGGTGGCCGCGGGTGTGAGGCGGTCATGAGCACGTCGCGCTGGGGTTGGCGTGCGTGGAGCAGTCAGGTGCGATGACTTGATCGTCCAGCGGGCTCGACGAGGCGGAAAGCAGCAATCTGCGCCAGGCTTATCAGCAACCGTGCTCACCGGCCTGACAGCGGTGTCGCGATCAGAGCGGTTCTGACGGCTGCACCGTTCGTCGTGTGTTGTGGGAACAGGCTGGTCTCCTGTTGACCGCAGCCCGGCACTTGGCGCAAGGGCCAGGCCTGTGGTGGGCAGGACGGGATCGGACAACACTCGGAGCTCAAGGACGGCACGGTGAATGATGTTGAACGCTCGACCTCCGCGGTGGCCGGATCCGGACGATGACATGGATCAGGCCCTGGCCGACGTCTTGAGGGCGCTCGCCACAGCCTCGCGTGCACTCGCCTTTCAGAACGCGATGAGCATGGCCTGCCGCGGTGACCGGCAGCGGCTGGCCGTCTGTCTGGAGGCGATGACGCCTGGTCAGCTTGTTGAGGTGGCCGCTGCCGCCCGTTTGCTCAGCGCGGCGGCCGATCAGGCGCTCGCCCGGAGGGATCCGTAACGGGTTGTGCAGTCGCTGGCCAGAACGCGTGATCAGGACGCGTGGTCGCCGCTGGCGAGCTGTTGAGTCTGTCCGCCTTCGTTGTCCCAGCCGGCCAGGCTCAGGTCCTGCTCGGTGGTGGTGTCGGCGCGCCGGAGACGGCCTGGCACTGGTGTTACGTCCACGAACGGACCGTATGAGCGACATCTTCCTGCCCCGGCGCACGCTCATCAGTCCCGGTGATAACCGGCGCTGCCATTGCTCGTTTCCCCGTATCAGGCCAGGGCGGACACTGGGACTCCAAGCCGCCTGAGCGCGGTGCATTCCTCCTACACGCGGTCATGGCTGCCGGGCAGACGGATCCATGGGCTCTGCCCGGGCGATGACTGACCGGAGCGGTGAAGGGACATCACGATGCGCCTCGGTAGAAAGATCAGAGACAAAGCGCAAGCCGTCAAAGCCTGGACCAGGCAGCGTTTGGGCCGCGTCACCGGTAACCAACACCAGCAGGTCGCGGGTAAGACCGATCGGGTCGTGGGCAATCTGAAGCAGGCCTGCGGGAAGGTCAAGGACGCCTTCAAGCGCTGACTCTCTTCGGCAGGTCATCCGGTGGATCCAGGCCGCAGCTGGTCCCGCCCCCCGGATAGCGCCGAACTACCCGCGCACCTGTGCGACTCCTTGTCTCCCATCGCCTCCGGCACTCCCCAGGCACTGACGAAGATGGAGGTAGAACCGATGCGCATCGCTTCGATAGTGCTGATCCTGTGGCTGATCGCCGGCGCCGTCGCCGCGGGCCAGCGCGGCTACTACACAGGACCGGTCGAGAACTGCAATCAGGTGGCCACGATCGCAGTGACGATCTTGGCAGGTCCGCTCAACTACTTCGGCATGGACCCGAAGATCGCCTGTCAGACACCTCAGCCCAGCAAGTAACGTCAGGGCCGCCAAAGCCGCGCGAGGATCTAAAGTGCCGGAAGAGGCTCATTATCGGCGCCGCCCGATCGGGAAGGGGTGGCGGGCATGGAGCTGCGTCAGCTGCGCTATTTCGTGACGCTGGCCGAAGAGTTGGCGCCCGTGGAGGTCAAACAGTGGCCCAACATGTGGCGCTACTACTCGATGGCC
>NZ_JBFANV010000192.1:0-5041 GCF_040674955.1 Nonomuraea sp. NPDC049695
AGCAGTTCGGTAGCTCGCTGGGCTCATAACCCAGAGGTCGCAGGTTCAAATCCTGCCCCCGCTACCACTCCCAGAAGCCCGGGATCCGGAAACGGACCCGGGCTTCTGTGCGTCTCCCGATAAGAGGCACGGGACGACGTACCGAGCACTGTTTGGGAGCCTGTATAGTTATTGAAGACACACCGACGCGGGGTGGAGCAGTTCGGTAGCTCGCTGGGCTCATAACCCAGAGGTCGCAGGTTCAAATCCTGTCCCCGCTACTGATCGCCGAAGTCCCGGCCACCGGATCACCCGGTAGCCGGGACTTCGGCGTTTCTGGATCTTGCCGCGCCTGCTGCGTCGGTGATTACATCATTACATGACTGACAAACCAGTGCCCACGCTGTACGAGTGGGCGGGCGGCAGCGAGGCGTTCGAGCGGCTGACCGAGGTTTTCTACCGCACTGTCGTCAAGGACGACGTGATCGGCCCGCTCTTCGCCCACATGGACCCGGACCATCCGAAGCACGTCGCCATGTGGCTCAGCGAGGTGTTCGGCGGGCCTGACCGCTACACCAAGGAGCGCGGCGGTTATCCGAACATGCTCCGCCACCACCTCGGCAAGGCCATCACTGAGCCGCAGCGCCGCAGGTGGGTGAGTCTGCTCATGGACGCGGCCGACGAGGTGGGCCTGCCGGACGACCCCGAGTTCAGGGCGGCGTTCGCGAGTTACATCGAGTGGGGGACCAGGTTGGCCAGGCACAACTCCCAGCCGGACGCCGAGCCTCCGCTAAAGGCTCCCGTGCCGCACTGGGGCTGGGGGGTCGCGCCGCCGTACCAGCCGTAACCTGGAGGAATGGGAGCCACGTCCCGCGGGATGCTCCGCGTCTACCTGGGGGCGGCGCCCGGGGTGGGCAAGACGTACGCCATGCTGAGCGAGGCGCACCGCGCACGCGAACGCGGCAAGGACGTGGTCGTGGGCTTCGTCGAGACCCACGGCCGCGCCAAGATCGCCCGCCTCCTCGAAGGGCTGGACATCCTGCCGCGACGGACGACGACCCATCGGGGCGCGACATTCACCGAGCTCGACGTCGATGCCGTCATCGCCCGCGCTCCCGCCGTGGCGCTGATCGACGAGCTCGCCCACACGAACGTTCCCGGCTCCCGCAACGTCAAGCGCTGGCAGGACATCGACGAGATCCTCGACGCGGGGATCGACGTGGTCTCGACCGTCAACATCCAGCACTTCGAATCGCTGAACGACGTGGTCGAGCAGATCACCGGCGTGCCGCAGCGGGAGACCGTACCGGATGAGGTGGTGCGGCGCGCGGACCAGATCCATCTCGTCGACATGGCGCCGGAGGCGCTGCGGCGCAGGATGGCCCATGGGAACGTCTATCCGCCCGAACGGGTCGACGCCGCGCTGGCCAACTACTTCCGCGTCGGCAACCTGACCGCCTTGCGGGAGCTCGCTCTGATCTGGGTGGCCGACAAGGTGGACGAAGAACTCGACCACTACCGGGCGAACCATGGCATAGCGGGCACCTGGGAGGCCCGGGAGCGAGTGGTGGTCGCCCTCACCGGAGGCCCGGAGGGCGACACGCTCATACGGCGGGCGGCCCGCATCGCCGCCAGGAGCAAGGGCGCGGACCTGCTGGCCGTGCATGTCACCCGCGCCGACGGGCTCGCCCTCGGCGGCGAACCCGCGAGCCTGATCCGCCAGCGCACTCTCGTCGAGGATCTCGGCGGCTCCTACCACCAGGTGGTGGGCGACGACATCCCGCGCGCACTGCTCGAGTTCGCCCGTGGCGTGAACGCGACCCAGCTCGTGCTGGGAGCGTCGAGGCGAGGGCGCTTCGCCCAGATCCTCTCGCGGGGCGTGGGCGTGACCACGACGGCACTGTCGGGCCCGATCGACGTTCACATGGTCACGCATGAGGCGACCAGGAAGGCGCGTGAGCCGGCGCGGTCGGGGGCCGCGCTCACCCGCGGGCGCCGGCTGTCCGGCTGGGGGCTGGCGCTGCTCGGGATGCCCCTGCTCACCGCCGTGCTCCTGCCCCTGAGGCTGTCGCTGCCCAGCGAGATCCTGCTCTTCCTGCTGCTCGTCGTGGGGGTCGCCCTGGTGGGCGGCATGTGGCCGGCCCTCACGGCGGCGGTGCTCGGGTTCGGGCTGCTCAACTGGTTCTTCACGCCGCCGCTGCACACGCTGACGATCTCCCAGCCCGAGAACGTGCTCGCGCTGGTCATCTTCGTACTGGTGGCGGCCATGGTCAGCGCGGTGGTCGACCTGGCGGCCAGGCGCAGCAGGGAGGCGGCGCGTTCGCAGGCCGACGCCGAGGTGCTGTCCACGCTGGCGGGGCACGTGCTGCGGGGCGAGGCGGCGCTGCCGTCGCTGCTGGCCCGGATGCGGGAGACGTTCGGGCTGACCTCGGTGACTCTGCTCGAACGCACGGACGGCTGGAAGATCGTCGCCACCTCGGGTGGCGTGCCGTGCACGAGCCCGGGGACGGCCGACACCGACGTCGTGATCGACGACGGGCTCGTGCTCGCCGCCCACGGCCGGCTGCTGGACGCGAGCGACCGCCGGGTGCTGGAGGCGTTCGCGGCGCAGGCGGCGGTCGCGCTGCGCGAGCAGCGGCTGCGGGAGGCCGCGGAGCAGGCCGAGCCGCTGGCCGAGGCCGACAGGATGCGCACCGCCCTGCTCGCCGCCGTCAGCCACGACCTGCGAACCCCGCTCGCCTCGGCCAAGGCCGCGGTCGAGAGCCTGCGCGGCACCGACGTCACCTGGTCGGACGAGGATCGGGCGGAACTGCTCGCCACCGCCGACGAGTCGCTGATCAAGCTGGACCGGCTCGTCTCGAACCTCCTCGACATGAGCCGCCTCCAGGCCGGCGTCCTCGGCGTCCACCTGGAGCCCGTGGCGATCGAGGACGTCCTGCCGCGCGCCATCGACGACCTCGGCCCCCTGCGTGAGCGGATCCGGAGCGACCTGCCGCCCATGGTGCCCGAGATCACGGCGGACCCCGCTCTGCTGGAGCGGGTGCTCGTCAACCTGATGGCGAACGCGGTCCGCTACAGCCCCGACGACGAGCCCGCCCTCGTCAACGCGAGCTGGCACGGCGAGAACGTGGAGATCCGCGTCATCGACCGGGGTCCCGGCATTCCGCCCGAGGCACATGAAAGGGTGTTCATGCCGTTCCAGCGGCTCGGCGACCGCGACAGCCACACGGGCGTGGGGCTCGGCCTGGCACTCTCAAGGGGCCTCACCGAGGCGATGGGCGGCACGCTCATGCTGGAGGACACGCCCGGAGGGGGACTGACCATGGCCATCTCGCTGCGGAGGCACGCATGACCCGCGTGCTGGTGGTGGACGACGAGCCGCAGATCCTGCGTGCTCTGCGCGTCAACCTGGCCGCCAGGCAGTACGAGGTGGCGGTCGCGCCCGACGGCGGCACAGCGCTGCGCCAGGCCGCCGAGTGGCACCCCGACCTGGTCATCCTCGACCTCGGCCTGCCCGACCTCGACGGCGTGGAGGTCATCCAGGGGCTGCGCGGCTGGACCGCGATCCCGATCATCGTTCTCTCGGGGCGCTCGGACAGCACCGACAAGGTGGACGCGCTCGACGCGGGCGCCGACGACTACGTGACGAAGCCGTTCAGCATCGACGAGCTGCTCGCACGCGTCCGCGCGGTGACCCGCCGCACGGGCCAGCCGGAGGAGGAGGCCGCCACGGTGCGGCTGGGCGATCACCTGATCGACCTCTCCAACAAGACGATCTCAGGTGGTGTACGGCTGACGCCCACGGAATGGCACTTCCTGGAGATCCTGCTGCGCAACCCTGGGAAGCTGATCAGCCAGCGTCAGCTCCTGCGGGAAGTGTGGGGCGATGTCTATGAGAAGGAGACCCACTACCTGCGCCAGTACATGGCCCAGCTCCGGCGCAAGCTCGAACGGGATCCGTCCCATCCTGTCCACCTGCTGACCGAGCCCGGGATGGGCTACCGGTTCCAGCCTTCTTCGTCGTAGGTCCTGCTGACCATCGAGAACGCCTTGTACCCGGCCCAGCCGAAGAGCACGAGCCCGAAGACCACTTGTACGATCCGCATCGGCAGGGATGAGCCTTGGTCGGCGTAGACAACGACACCGACCCACATGAGGCCGAAGATCCCGACCAGTGCGACCGCCGCCCAGTTCAACCCCCGCTGCCACATATGCGAAGTCTTACAGCCACGCGGCCAAGGCGGGGTATGCCCTGAGTCGTCATCAGGTCAGCGGCTAACGGGGAAGCGTCCTTCTCATGCTGACGCAGCGGCGGCGCAGACGCATTCCGCGTGGGCGCTGCGGGGTGGCGTTCTCCAGGCATTCGAGCAGCGCCGCCGCCGTCCGGGCGTCTGACAGGATGCGCTGAGCGGCCTCGCCGTCCTCCGGCAGCTGGCCACGCTCGCCCAGCTCGTGCTTGAGGAACGCCAGGGGGTCGGGCGCACCCACGCTGTCCGCCGCCACCGTCGCCCGCGCGGCCGTCAGGAGGCGCAGGTAGTGGGTGCGGAGCACGGCCTCGCGCAGGCGGGCGTGTTCGAGGTCGTCGATCAGGGTCCTGGCGATTCTCAGCAGGTCTCCGGCATGGGTCGCCTCATCGGCGAGGAAGGCACGGATGTCGTCGAACTCCGAGCGGGTCATAGCGGACACCTCCGAGAGCGCAGTCTGCTCGTAGCTACTTCGTACCGGGGGACGATTGCGGATGACTTGCGGTCGGCTTGATGTCGCGGGTGCCGACCAGGGGGTTCTTGGGGAGGTTTGAGCGTTGCGTGGTGAGGGAAGGGTCTAGGGATTACCTAAGAGGCAGAAGTGGGCGCTGCGGGCTGCTAGAGTTGCTTCGCGCAGGGCGCTCAAGGGGTTCCTCGAACCTCCGGAGATGCCCGGCGGATCCCACTTCCTTCAGGCTCGTCCTTCGGTGTTCGTATCACTCTGGATGGGCTGGTAAGTTAGAGGGGTTGTCCCGGAAGCGGGGCACGGATTAATTCCAGCAAGTCGAGCAAGTCGGGTCAATTTGACAGGGACTTGA
>NZ_JBFANV010000193.1:0-4988 GCF_040674955.1 Nonomuraea sp. NPDC049695
GTCACGGTCCTGGTCGTCTGCCCGGACCGCGCGGTCGCGGCCTACTATGCGCAGCCGATCGAGTCCGGGCTGCCTGGTTACCGTCTGCAGGCCCGGTTCTGGGCCCGGACGGCATCCCGGTCATCACCGACCCTCAGCACGCCGCCGCTCGCCCAGCGCTCGGGGCCATGTCCGTCATGGCCCATGGCCGCAACCGCAAGGTGATCGAAGCATTCGCCACTGCGCTGTCTGACACTCGCAATCGTCACGCTACGAAGTACACTGAATACGCCTACAGCATGGCCGCGCCCGATATCCGGCGCCTCATGGAAGAGATCATGATGTCCACCGACTGGCCGGTCTACACGCCTTGGGCCCGCGAACACTACGGTCGTGGCCTTGAAGAAGGCCAAACCAAGGGCAAGGCGGAGGGGAAAGCGGAGGAGGCGGCCAAGATGCTCCTACTGGTGCTGGCCGCCCGTGATTTTGATGTCCCAGACGACATGCGCGCCCGGATCACCGCCTGCGCCGATGTCGCGCAACTCGAACACTGGACCAGCCGCGCCGTGACCGCTCAGGCACTCCAGGACCTCTTCAGCGAGCCTGACGCACAGCGCCATTAGGTGCTGTCCAGTGGATCAGGCGTCGTCGGCGCCAGGAAGATGTGCCTGGATACCCGAGGCGCGCGACTCGAAGACGGTCATTCTTGATCGATGGGAGTGCCTGTGACCGCTGCCCTCTCATGGCCGGCTGACTGACTCCGTACGCCCCTCTTGGTGAGATGACATGTGGCGGCCAGGCAGCGGTGAAACTGCCGCCCGGAAGCCACATCGGGCGGTGATGTCGGTCAGTATCCTCTGGGCCATGATCGATCCGACAGCGCCGCCATGGGTTGACGACCTCTTCCCGTTCCCCACTCCGCCCGCGCTCCGCATACTGATCGACATCGCTTGGCAGGCCGCGTACGACTTCTGCAAAGAGAATGAAACCTACGATTACACCCTGCTGACGTCTCACTACGACTTCATGTTCGACCTGACCGCGATTCCCCGCCCGCCCGACGGCTGCGACGCCTACCCGGAGTTCGAGGACCTGGATCGGCAGCTATCGGTACCGCACTTCGCCACCCCGGAGTTCGTGCCCTTCGGCTCCCTTGGCGACGGCGGCGACGTCGGCTGGCTGGTACCCGCTCCGGAACTCGGGCGGCTGGACCATCCGGTTGTCCTGGCCAACGGTCATGACCACGGCGTGACCCTGATCGGCGCGGATACCCGTACCGGTCTGGAGTTCATGCTGTCGTGGGCCCTGCGGCAGTGGCGCGAGAACCCGGTCCCGAAGCCTCCGGCGTGGCGCGACCCAGATGTGTGGCTCGCCCAGAACCAGTGGCGCATCGACGCGCGTGCCAAGGATCAGAGACTTGTTGACCGATTGGCCGCCGAACTCCGCATCCACCCAGCCCCGGACCGGACCTTTCCCGGTTCATGGTGGGAAGGCACGACCGTCCGGGAGGACACCGAGTACGACATCGTGTTTGACGTACCGGAGGGGTGGCGGCACGAGCCCGGCGCGGACGGCATCGGCGTGCTCGCCCCAGCCGACGCGTACGCCGATCGGAGCCCGGTAGTCGCGGACCGCCCACCGCTCGAACCAGAGCTGATCGCCGCCACAAGCTGGCTCGATGCCGGGTACCCGGCGACAGCGTTGCTCTCGCTCAAAGACACGTTCGTCAACGGACCGAGCTGCTACTTCCCTGACCTCCAACCGTTGTGGGCGCGCGCGTACCGAGATCTTGGCCGACCCGAATATGCGGACCGCCTCGACCTGATGGCGCCGAGTTACCAGGATTCGTGCTACTGCTCCATCCCGCATTGAACAAGAGATGGCACCGACGGGCGTGAGATCAGGCCCGCCGGATCAGACTGCTCGTGTCGCGGAGTTCGAAGAAGGCGTCGATCGCAGAACGCCGCTCAGAACATCCCGTTCGGGATCTCCGCTGGCTCGGGCACCGGCTGCACCACATCCCAGTGCTCGACGATCTGCCCGTCCACCAGCCGCCACACGTCCACGACCGCGAGTCCGCGCTCACTTCCGGGCGGCATCATGCGGTAGTGCAGCACCACGTGGTCGTCCTCGGCGATCACTCGCTTGAGATCGAGGCGGGACTTGGCGACCGGGGAGCTCGCGATGAACTCGATGAACGCGTCCCGCCCTGAGGGGTTTCCCGGGCTGTGCTCGATGAAGTCCTCCCGGATCAAGGTGCGCAGTATCTCGATGTTGCCTGCCGCGAACTCCGTGAAGCCGCGCAGGACGAGTTCCTTGTTGCGTTCGGTGACGCTGTTCTCCGTCATGCGGATCACCATCGCGGCAACGCCCTCGCCCTGTCGATTACACGCCATGTAATGGACAAGCCCACGTGAGGGGCCTGACGCAGGGCCGTGGGATGACTACGCCAGGCGGGTGCAGGACCGAGCGTGTGTGTGCGTGCGTGCCGGCCGCTCGAGTGGACCGGGTCCTGTGGCCAGCCGCCGGTGCATCTCCGCCTACTCGGCTGTGGCATTCGAGCTATGGTGGCAAATTCACGATCATGGAGGAAGCACTATGAACCAGACCATAGCCGTGCGGATCGGCCGGTCGGCGCTCGTGGCGGCGCTGGCCGGAGGCGTCGTGCTGGCGGGCGTCGCGCCCGCCGCGAACGCCGCCTCCACGGCCCAGAAGAGGATGTTAGGGCCGTTCGGGTACGGCAGCATCAAGATCGGGATGACG
Organism: Nonomuraea sp. NPDC049695; assembly: GCF_040674955.1. Taxonomy (NCBI): domain Bacteria; kingdom Bacillati; phylum Actinomycetota; class Actinomycetes; order Streptosporangiales; family Streptosporangiaceae; genus Nonomuraea; species Nonomuraea sp. NPDC049695. Next base: position 2,743 of record NZ_JBFANV010000193.1, read on the forward strand.
GAGGCGCAGGCCAAGGCGACCGGCTTGATCGTCCGCAAGACCATCAACGTCCCCACCAAGTGCTCAACCTATGACCTGAAGGAGCGACGGTACAGCGGCAACCGGGCGGGGTTGTTCATCTCGAAGAAGCAGGGCGTGGTCACGATCTCCGCGCCCGGCCGCAACGTCAGAACGCCTCAGGGCATCGGCATAGGCTCCACCCCCGCGCAGTTGAAGGCTGCTTACCCTAACCTGAAGCAGAATGCGCTGTACGGGACCCACGCCACCGTGCCGGGCAACCCCAAGGCGTCCTACGTCTTCCTCGTGTCGAAGAACATGGTCCTCGGCGTGACCCTGATGCTGACCGCGCAGGACTGCTTCAGATAGACGGTCTAACACATGAGCTCGGCCGGCTGGCCGGCCCGGCTCCGGACGGACGAGCCCGGCCGCCCATGTCCGGAAGACAGCCGGGCGCTACCGGCCGCGGGATCGAGTGTGATGGACGGGCCGCCATGCGGCCGGCGTGACGGGTGGATACAACTGGAGGATGCATCGGGATCGCACGGTCGGTGAGTTGCTGCGGGAGTGGCGGCATCGGCGTCGCCTGAGCCAGCTCGACCTGGCCGTACAGGCGGACGTCTCCAGCCGGCACATCAGCTTCGTGGAGACGGGGCGTACGATGCCCAGCCGCGCCATGCTCCTGCACCTGGCCCAGCACCTCGACGTCCCGCTGCGGGAGCGCAACCGGCTCCTTGTCGCGGCCGGGTACGCCCCGGCCTATGAGCGGCGTCCGCTGGAGGATCCGGACCTGGCCAAGGCGTACGAGGCCGTGCAAGGGGTGCTGCGCGGGCACGAGCCGTTTCCCGCGGTCGCCGTGGACCGCCACTGGAACGTGCTGCTCGCCAACTCGGCCATGAAGATCTTCCTGGACGGCGTCGATCCGGCATTGCTGGAGCCGCCGGTCAACATGATGCGACTGGGCCTGGACCCGCGCGGGTTCGCGCCCCGGTTGCGGAATCTGGGGCAGGTGCGGGCGTACCTGCTGCCTCGCCTCGCCCGCCAGGCGGCCCGCACGGGGGACCCCGAACTGAGCGAGTTGTACGAGGAACTGCGGTCGTACGGCACTGAGGATCACCCGCCGGCCGCGGGGCCCACCGACATCGCCATGCCCATCCGGCTCCAGCATGACGGGGTCGAACTCTGCTTCTTCAGTACGATCACGACGTTCGGCGCGGCTTTCGACGTCACCCTCGATGAGATCGCCGTCGAGGCCCTCTTTCCTGCTGACGCCGAGACCGCCGATTACCTGCGTCGGTCGGCGGGAGGGCCCTCGCTGCCGACAGGTTCAGCTCTTCCGCGAGGGCTGTGATCAGACCCGCGATAACGTGGCAAACATGAGCGTGTGGCTAGCCGAGGCGCCGAACTTCGGCGTCGTAGAGCTCCTCGTCATCCTTGTCGTGCTGGCCGTCGTTGTAGGCGGCGTCGCAGCACTCGTCATCGTCATCGTCAAAGCCGCCCGACCGACCCGGCCGATCCACCCCATGGGACCGCCGCCCAACGGTTTCGCATCCGGACCAGCGCCGCAGCAGCCCACGTTCGCCGCACCCCCCGCTGCCCAGCCTTGGCGGTCCCAGGAAGATCTCGCCACCCGCGTACGACGTCTCAAGCAGGAAGGGCGCACCGACCAGGCCATCCACCTCGTTATCGGCGAGACCGGCATGGGACAGAGCGAAGCGACGCAGTTCGTCAACGGCTTATGACGTTCCTGCCGAGCGCCGTTGGTTTGGATGGGTGGTGGAGTGGACGACTGATGCCACGAATTTGCGGATAACCGGCTCCATCGAGGAATTTTCGTCACTCTCGGTGCTCGCTGTGTGACAATAAGTGCCATGCCGTCCCCCCGACATGACGCCCTCACCAAACTGTTCAAGTACCGCCCCGAACTAGCGGTGGAGATCCTACGGGACCTCTTGGATGTGGACCTGCCCGACACCTCGCTCATCCGGACAGAGGACAGTACGTTCAACACCCGGCCCTCCGACGACATCGAGGCCGACCTGGTCCTCGTCTTGGGGCCACCGCAAGAACCCACGCACGCCATCATCGTGGAGATCCAGCAGGACAAGTCCAAGGCTCCCCGGCAGCTCGCCCGCTACGCCGCCGCGCTGTGGCTGCTGCTGGACTGCGGCGTCACGGTCCTGGTCGTCTGCCCGGACCGCGCGGTCGCGGCCTACTATGCGCAGCCGATCGAGTCCGGGCTGCCTGGT
>NZ_JBFANV010000194.1:0-4862 GCF_040674955.1 Nonomuraea sp. NPDC049695
CGGCGGGGGGGCCGGTTGTGCGCGCGGGCCCGTTCGGTGGGGCTGGCGGGGGTGTGGCTGCGGCGGCTGCGCCGGCGCGCCGACGCCCGCCACCAGCTTCGCTCGGCTCTCGACATCTTCGAACGGCTCGGCTCCCGTCCCTGGGCCGACCGGGCCCGCGCGGAGCTGCGCGCGGCGGGGGAGCGCCAGACCGGTGAGGGACGCCCGTCCGAGGGCGTGCTGGACCGGCTCACCCCGCAGGAGCTGCAGATCATCCGGATGGCGGCGACGGGGCTGAGCAACAGGGACATCGCGGCGCAGCTCTTCCTGAGCCCGCGCACGATCGGCTACCACCTGTACAAGGCTTATCCGAAGCTGGGCGTGGCCTCCCGGGCGGAGCTGGCCAGGCTCGACCTCGACGAGGGCGGCCGCCTCACCGGCTGAGGCGGCAAGACCTCCCACACCTTGGCAGAAATGGCCTCCGAGCAGGTGGCCGCACTGCGGGTGCCAGCACTAGGCTGTGGACCTTGCCGCACCGTCAGGGGCGGCCCGACCATCACGCAGCGGAACAATCGGTCCAGGTAACCGCGCTGCGCTCGCGGCCGTCAGCCAGAAACCGCACCCAGCCCGACCAGGAGACCGGGTTATCTGGCTGGAGTGAGAGTGGCTGTATTGATTTTTGCGCCTAGTGGGCGTTTGGTCCTGTTCGGTCCCGGGTTCAGGTGACGTGCCAGCGGCGCGGCAGCGGGGTGAAGCCCCTGGTGGTGGGGTCGCGGCGGACGATTTCGACGTCGATGCCCAGGGCGGCGGCGCCCTCAATGACGGTGGTGCGGTAGGCGCTGTCGGCCCAGGCCTTGGTGAGAACGTCATCTACCTCGCAATGACCATGATCCTGCTGCACCGCCACAGCGGCCGCTCGCCCTGACCCTTTTCAAACACCCTCGAGCTGATGTCCGTTTCACCGGTGTGCTCGGGCCGCTGCGGGCCGCCCAGGCCGTCGCCGCCGGCCCGCGCGCATGCCGGCCCCGTGCGATGGTGATGGAGCCTGCCAGATCCCCTGGTTGAGGGGTACGCTCAACGGTGTGATCTTCGAAAGGGCAGTGATACTTGTCCACAGTCCGGTCCTCGCACCGAGCATGTGGCAGGCCCTGGCTCCTCGGCTGGAAGAGACCGGGCTGATGGTCGCGACTCCTGATCTACGGCCTTCCCTCGCCGGATCGGCACCCTACCATTCGTCGATGGTCGAAGTGGCAGCCGCCGCGGTGCCGACCGGCATGCCAGTGGTGCTGGTGGGGCACAGCGCTGCAGGGCCGCTCTTGCCGGGAATCGCCGCCTGTGCACACCCTCCTGTCACCTCGATCGTCTATCTGGATGCCCGGCTGCCGCATCCGGGTCGGAGCTGGCTGGACACGTTGCCCCCGCCGCGAGCCGACGCGTTGCGTACGCAAGTGGCCGGCGACCGCATGCCTCGGTGGAATGAATGGTTTCCGCCAGAGGCGTTCGCGAGCCTGCTACCGGATGAGCGGGCCAGGGAGGACTTCGTCAAGGACCTGCCCGAGGTGCCGTGGGAGGTCTTCACGGAGGTCATGCCCGCGGCCGGCGTGTCGCGTCTGCCGGAGAGACCGTTGTATGTACAGCTCAGCGAGGCGTATCGAGCTACCGCTGACGAGGCGGAGGAGGCCGGATACCAGGTGCTGCGCGCCGAGGCGACTCACTTGGCGATGATGACCGACCCCTCACTCGTCATGGACCTGCTGCTCACGGCTCTGACCTGATCGGCCTGTCGGCTTTGTGTCAGGGCGGTTCGAACGGGCCCGCGCTGGGCCTCTTCGCCACAGCCAGACCGCGGTGCAGAAGGCGAACAACGAGGGCAGGGCTGACATGAGGAACATCGTGCTGAACGCGCGCGCGAGATCGCCTTGCAGACGATCGGTCACGACCTCGCTGAAGAACCCGCCGAAGGCCGACACGCCCAGCAAGCCCCCTACCGATCTTGCGAGCATCACGAAGGCCGTTGCCGTCCCGATCATCGGCTGGGGTACGGCGGCCTGCACACCCGCGACGATGACCTGCATGACCATGCCGATACCCGCCCCGAAAACGGTCAGCAGAGCCACCGTTTCGGCGACTGGGTCGGCGGCGTTCAAGGACGCGATCAGCAGCAACGCAAGCGTAACCAAGCCGCATCCTGCCACGGGGAAGATCGCATGCTCTCCGGTCCTTTCGATCACCCGGCCAGCACCGATCGAGGTCAGCATGACGGCGGCCATGAAGGGCACGAGCAACAGCCCGGACTCGGCCGCGCTGTGCCCGAAGACGAGCTGAAGAAAGACGGGCATGTATGTGATCATGCAGAACAGCGTCAGGGACATCAGGAAGCCCACGAAGGCGTAGGCCGCCACCACGCGGTTTCGCCACACAGCCGATGGCAGGACTGGTGCCGCCGCCCGACGTTCGACCGGCACCAGCACGACAGCGAACAGCAACGACATCGCCATCAGCCCGACTACGGGCCGGGATGCCCAGGCGTACACGGTGCCGGCCCAGCTGCTGACCAGAACCACGCAGGTGAGCAGACCCGTGAGCGTGATCATGCCGGCCAGGTCAAGAGAGGGGGGCCGGTTGGAGCGCGCCGTCTTCAGGACACCTGCCACGGTGGCCAGGATGACCATCCCCGCCGCGACATTGACGAAGAAGATCCAACGCCATGAGAGAGTGGAGGTGAGCATTCCTCCGGCAGGCGGTCCCACGATTGAGGCGACGCCGAAGACGGAGCCCAGATAAGCCTGTGTTCGAGCGCGGGAGGCGGCGGGCACAACATCGGCCACCAGTACGAACGCCGCCACACCCAGCGCTCCGCCACCGATTCCCTGCACGGCTCTGAAGGCGATGAGCTGCTCCGGGGAACTCGCCATCGCGATGCCCAGCGAGCCGGCGACGAAGATGCCCATGGCCGCCAGGAAAACCGGCTTGTGCCCGAATGTGTCCGACAGCCGGCCGGCGATCGGCGTGGCGACGGTGGCAGCTAAGGTGTACGCCGTGACGATCCAGGACAGCGATCGGGTGGCGCGGACGTCCTCGGCGATGGTGGGCAGAGCTGTTGCGACAACGGTCTGGTCCAGCGCGGCGAGGAAGATTCCCATGCCGAACATCGTCACGAGCAGTCGTGCCTGACGACGTGCCCTGGCAGGCGGATTGTGAGCGGACCCCCGCGTGCTGTTCCGCACTATGCCGCGGTCAGGAGAACCGGCAGTGAGGTCAGGCCACGTTGGAACGTGCGCCGCCACCGCAGCCGCTCCGGCGGCACGGCAAGGCGCAGTTCGCTGAAGCGACGCAGCAGCGTGCCGAGCACGATCTCGCCTTCCAGGCGCGCCAGAGGTGCGCCCAGGCAGAAATGCGGACCGTACCCGAATGCCAGGTGCGCGTTGTCCGTGCGTGCGGGGTCGAACCCGTCCGCACCCGAGAATCGCGCTTCGTCCCTGTTCGCCGCTGCCAGACCGATGCTGACGATGCTTCCGCGAGGGACGAGGGTGCCGCCGATCATGATGTCTTCGACCGCCGTACGCAAGGTGCTGCGCTGCACTGGCCCTTCCAGACGCAGTGCCTCGTCCACCGCGGTTCGGAGCAACTCGGGGGAGCGGCGAAGACGTTCCATGTCCTGAGGCGCCAGAAGCAGTCGCAGCAGCGTGTTGCCCAGGAAGTTGACGGTGCTCTCATATCCTGCGATTAGCAGCAGGTATAGCATGGCGACCACCTCCTCTTCGGAGAGGTGGCCCTGTTCGTCACGGGCACGCAGCAGCGCATGAAGCAGGTCGAGCTTCCCCTCGCGAGCAAGCGACTGGGTGCGCATCTCCTGACGCGTCTGATCGACCAACTGCGCTAGGTAGCCACGCAGCGCGACATTGCCCTCGTGACGGGTCAGGATCGGATCCTTCACATAATCCGGAGTCAACGCCGCCTCTGACCACGCACGGAACGTGGCGCGGTCCTCGGCCGGGACGCCGAGGAGTTCGCAGATGACGAGCACCGGCAGGGGGTAGGAGAGAGACTCTACAAGATCCGCCTCCCGCCGCCGCGCGACGGTGGCGAGCAGATCGTCGGTGATCTGCTGAATACGAGGACGCAGCCGTTGGATGCGGGCCGGCGTGAAGGCGCGATTGACCATGCCCCGCAGCCTGGTGTGATCCGGCGGGTCGCTGTGGAGCATGTGCGCGGCTCCGAAGGCGATGCGGTCCTCGCCGAGCTCGAGGCCCGCACGGCACATCGCCGGCTTGGCGTGGCTGAGGTGATGCGCGAGCCGAGGGTCGGCCAGTGCGGCCTTGGCCTCCTCATAACGGCATACGAACCACACTTCCAGCCCGTCCGGTTGCACGAGGAGGTGGACGGGGCCCTTCTCACGAAGCCGGTCATAGGCCGGATGCGGATCGGTCACGCCGTCGAGGCAGAAGATGTCCTCGGGTGATGCGCTTGCATCAGCGGTCACGCTCATCAACGGTTTCCTTTCAGGCGGGGTGGGGGAGTTGTCCGTGCGTCGTCGGCGTGATGACCTCGCCTGTGCGATCGAGTCCCAGCCCACGGGCCAGCGCGGCGCCGCGGGACGCGGCCGAGACCGCGCCGCTGCCGTTGATCATTGTGGTCATGAAGTCCGAGAACCAGGGCTCCGGCGCGTCCACTTCGTGACCGGCCCGGCGCATGAGTTCCAGCCACTGCCTGCGGTGGCGAGTCCCGATCACGGTATGGAGATGGGCCTTCAGAAAGCGAGGGTCCCAGCCTTCGGAGAGATCTGGCGTGCCGTACATGCGGATGTAGTGGCGTGCCAGGCGATTGGCCTGACGCTCCACGCTGCCGGGGAACAGCGGCGACAGCAGGGGGTCGTCGGCCAC
>NZ_JBFANV010000195.1:0-4848 GCF_040674955.1 Nonomuraea sp. NPDC049695
GGGGCTCGTCCTCATCGGCATCGCCGGCAGCACGCTCAACGTCGCGCTCCCGGCGGTCGTGCGGCACTTCCACGCCGACGCGCTGGAGTCGGGCTCCGCCGTGGTGAACGACTGCCTGGCCGTGGCCCGTTGCGCCGGCATCACCACCTGGGGCGTACGCGACAGCGACTCCTGGCGCTCGGGCGACACTCCGCTGCTGTTCGACGGCAACGGCAACAAGAAGCCCGCCTACACCTCCGTCCTCAACGCCCTCAACGCCGCTGACCCCAACCCCAACCCCACGCCCACGCCCACAGTGACCCCGACCCCGCCCGACGGCAGCGGGCAGGTCAAGGGTGCCGCCTCCGGCCGCTGCCTGGACGTGCCGAACGCCGCCACCACCGACGGCACCGCCGTCCAACTGTGGGACTGCAACGGCCAGACCAACCAGCAGTGGAGCTCGACCTCCGCGGGTGAGCTCCAGGTCTACGGCAACAAGTGCCTGGACGCCGCTGGCACCGGGAACGGCGCGAAGGTGCAGATCTACAGCTGCTGGGGTGGCGACAACCAGAAATGGCGCGTCAACTCCGACGGAACCATCGTCGGCGTACAGTCCGGACGGTGCCTGGACGCCGTCGGCGCAGCCACCGCCAACGGCACCCAGATCCAGCTGTACGACTGCTGGGGCGGCGACAACCAGAAGTGGACCCGTTCCTGAGGTCGCACCCGCTGTCACAGCAAGAAGACCATCGGCCCTGACCGGCCTCACCACCTGATCCCTCCGGTGCGGCGTACTGCGCCGCACCGGAGGGTCTGGCCGGTGGAGTCAGAACATCTCGTCGAGCAGGCGGAAGTAGTGGAGCCGCTGCTCGTCGAGTGTGTCCAGTCCGTAGGCGGCGAAGAAGTCGTCGACGGCCGCCGGGCCGAAGTCGTCGCCCAGATCTCGTACGGCGATGGCCAGATCGAGGTATCGGTCGGCCACTCCGAGACCCCCCACGTCAATCACCACAGGATCGCCGTCCTGGGGGAGCAGCACATTACCCGGCGTGTAGTCGCCGTGGGCGACCACGAGGTCCTCGACGGCGGGGCGCTCGGCGATCAACCGGTCGTGGACCTGTCGCGGAGACAGGCCGCGGTGGTCGTCGTCGAAGTCGTCCGGATCGACGAGCCCGGCGCGGACGCGCTCGGCGGCGCGGGCGAGGCGGACGTCGAGTCGTTCGTCGAACGGGCATTCGCCGATCGTGATGGCGTGCAGGTCGCTCAGGACCTGGCCCATGATCGTGCCGATGTTCGGCGGCGCGGCGCTCTCGAGGCTGGGAGCGGCCACATCGGCGAGCACCAGCGTGTCGCCGTCGAAGGCGACGACGTCGGGCACTCTCGCCCAGCGCTTGAGCCAGCGCAGCCGCTCATGTTCCGCGGCCGCGACCGGGCCCTGCTTGACGTAGAACACGCCAGAGGCGCTCGTCACGCGCATGACGTGGCCGCTCATCCCCTCGTGCCCGTCGGACCAGACGGCGTCCTCGCCCAGCAGAGTCGCGATGCGGTCGCTGACGTGCATGCGGGTGATCATAACCAGATCCGCCGGGTGCCGAACGGGTTCACGAACCGGGTTTCACACCTCCGTAACAGTCCACTGGTTGTTGGTGCTGCTGTTCGGCGTCCACATGGCCACGGTGGAGCCGGCGGTGCTGCTGCCCATGCCGTCGAGGGCCGTGCCGGTGCCGCGGTTGATGATCTGGTAGCGGCCGTTGCCCGTGCTGTTGAGGCGCCACTGCTGGTTGTTGCCGCCGGTCCAGGCCGCCTGCCTGGCGGCGGCGCCGTTGGCGGTGTTGCCCCAGCTGTCGGCGACCATGCCGTTGGTGCGGTTGACGATGCGGTACCACCCGCCGCCGAGGTCCACGAGCTGCCACTGCAGGTTGGTGCTGCCGTCCCAGTTCCACTGCTTGAGGTTCGCCCCGGAGGCGACATTCCCGCCGCTGTCCAGCGCCAGGCCGGTGGTCGCGTTGGTGATCCGCACGTAGCTCGCCGGCGCGGGGCCGGACCCGGTCATGCGGTACGTACGACCGGCCTGGCCGGTCAGTCCGATGACGTCGTTCTCGGGTTTGGTGACGCTGACCGTGTCGCCGGTCGTGGTGTCGACCACCTGGTAGGTTCCGGCGAAGATCCGGCTGCGCACGTTGACCGTCCCGTCACGGTCGAACCTGATGAGGATCTCGGTGGCCCCGCCGGAGCTCCACGTGGCATCCACGGTGTAGCCGCCGCGCCCCCGAAGACCCTGCACCTTCCCGCTCGGCCAGGCCGCCGGCAGCGCCGGCAGCACGTGCAGCTCGCCGTTCTGGCTCTGCAGCAGCATCTCGGCGATGCCGGACGTCGCGCCGAAGTTGCCGTCGATCTGGAACGGCGGGTGCAGGTCGAACATGTTCGGCGCGAGCCGGGCCGTGGTCACGAGGGCGCGGATCAGGTCGTGCGCCCGCGTGCCCTCTTCCATCCGCGCCCAGTAGTTGATCTTCCAGGCCAGCGACCACCCCGTGCCGTCGTCACCGCGCAGTTCGAGGGTCCGCCGCGCGGCGGTGTACAGCGCGGGGGTGCCGCGCTTGGTGATCTGGTTGCTGGGGTGCAGGCCGTAGAGGTGGGAGATGTGCCGGTGGTTCTGCTCGGTCTCGACCCAGTCGTACAGCCACTCCTGGATGTTGCCGCGTGAGCCGACCCGCATCGGCGGGAGCCGGTCGCGGGCGGCCAGGACCTGCGCCCGGAAGGTCGCGTCCGTGCCCAGCAGCTCGCTCGCCTTGGCGCAGCCGTTGAACAGGTCCCGCAGGATCTGGTTGTCCATCGTGGGTCCGGCACACACGCTGACGCCGGCGTGGTGGGTCAGTTCCGGCGAGTTCGACGGGTTCGTGACCAGATATTTGAGGGTCGGTTCTTCCACGAGCGTCTCCAGGAAGAACTGCGCGGCCCCCTTCATGGCCGGGTAGTACTGCCGGAGGAAGTCGAGGTCGCCGGTGAAGAGGTAGTGGTCCCAGATCATGGTGGCCAGCCATGCGCCGCCGGTCTGCCACATGCCCCAGGTGGCGCCGTCGACGACCGAGCTGCCCCGCCAGCCGTCGGTGTTGTGGTGGGTCACCCAGCCACCGGCGTTGTACTGCACCCGGGCCGTGCGGGCGCCGCTGACCGTGAGGTCGTTGATCATCTTGAACACCGGCTCGTAGCACTCCGACAGGTTGGTCGTGTCGGTCGGCCAGTAGTTCATGGGCAGGTTGGCGTTGAGGGTGTACTTCGAGTCCCAGGACGGGGTCAGGGAGTCGTTCCAGATGCCCTGCAGGTTGGCGGGCTGGGTGCCCGGACGCGAGGAGGAGATCAGCAGGTAGCGGCCGTACTGGAAGAGCAGCGCCGAGAACTGCGGGTCGTTGCTGCCGGCGTGCTGCGCGATCCGTACGTCGGTCGGCTGGTCGGCCGCCGCGGTGCGGCCGAGGTCGAGCGTCGTGCGCCCGAACAGCCGCTGGTAGTCGGCGACGTGCCGGCCGCGCAGGTCGTCGTAGGTCCTGGTGACGGCGGCGTCGAGATGGCGTCGCGCGATGCCCTGATAGTCGCCGCTGACGTCCTTGTAGTTCACGTAGCCGGAGCCGATGGAGATCAGCACCGTCACGCTGTTGGCGGACCGCACCTGCAGGGTGCCGCCGGAGCTGCTGACACTGCCGCCTTCGGCGACGGCCCGGGCCAGTGCCAGGAACCTGACCTTGCCCGCCAGGCCCCTCTGGTCGCCGGAGATGCCGTCGAGCGCGACCGTCGTGCCGTCCGGGCTGGAGCGTGTCGTCCGCTGCGGGCTGTCGAACGTCGCGGAGAACGTGATCGAGCCGGGCTTGTCGGCGGTCAGGCGGACGGCGATCACCTGATCCGGCGCGCTCGCGAGCACCTCGCGCCGGTACCGCACGCCGTTCTGCAGGTACGTCACCGTCGTGGAGGCCGTGGTCAGGTCCAGGAGACGGTTGTACTCCGACACCCCGGCGGCGCTGCCGAAAGTGAGCCGTAGATCGCCCACGGGCTGGTACGCCAGCTGGGCCGAAGGGTTGCCCAGCATGTTCTGGTCGACCAGGGTCTGGGCCTGGCTCCACTGGTTCTGGAAGACCAGCTGCCGGATCTGCCCCAGCGCCGCCGCACCCTTCGGATTGCTCTGGTCGTACGGCCCGCCGGCCCAGATGGTGTCCTCGTTGAGCTGCAGCCGTTCGGTGTCGACGTTGCCGAACACCATGGCGCCCAGGCGGCCGTTGCCGATCGGAAGAGCGCGCAGCCACTCCGTGCCGGCGCTCTCGTCGTACCACAAGGCCAGGTCGTTCGCGGCGCGCACCTCCGGAGGCGCTATCGAGGCGGCGCGGGCCGCGGCCGTCCATGGCAACGGCAACAGCGCGGCTCCAGCTCCAGCCGCGCCGAATCTCAGCACTTGTCTTCGCGATAAATCAGCCATTTCGATTCTCCAAACCCATGGGGGTTGCGGGCGGACGGCCTCCGTCGCGTACGAGCACGAGCACTGCAGCGTGTACGCGCTTGTGGCCATCGCCGGGGCGATGACTCGCCCCGGCGATGGCACGTGATCAGCGGTTATGGGGCTGTCAGACGCGGGTCCATTGCTGGTTGGTGCCGCCGTGGCAGGTCCAGATCTGCACCTTGGTGCCGTTGGCGGTGCCGTACCCGGAGACGTCCAGGCACTTGTTGGCTCCGACCGCGGTGATGCTGCCGTCGGCGTTGATGCGCCATTTCTGGTTGCTCTGGCCGTTGCAGTCCCAGATGATCACGGCGGTGCCGTCCGCCGTCCCGGCCCCGTTCACGTCCAGGCACTTGCCGCCGTAGACCCGCAGCTCACCGGAGTCGGTCGAG
>NZ_JBFANV010000196.1:0-4691 GCF_040674955.1 Nonomuraea sp. NPDC049695
GGAACGCCGGACGGGCTTGGGCCATGAGCGCCGGGCTGCAGGGCGAAACCTTCACAGGTCCCGGACGACCACGATGAGACTGGAGACACCTCTGTTGACCACAAGCCGTTCGCGAGGCGCCCTGGCCCACCTCGCCGTCCTACCCGCTGTCGGCGTTACCCTGCTGGTCGCCGTCCTGGTCACCACGGTCGCGTTCGCGACCCCGTCGGACGCCGACACCACCTGGTCGGTCGTTCCGGCCAACGCCGACGGTCCTGACGGCCGCAGCGCCATCGACCTCGAACTCGCCGGCGGACAGCAGGTGGTCGAGCATGTGGCGGTCATCAACCGCTCCACTCAGCCGGTCGACTTCGCCATCGACGCCAACGACGGCTACCTGACCTCCAAGGGCTACTTCGACATGCGACCCTCGGACGTGAAACCGACCGACGGCGGCTCCTGGATAGCGGTTCCCGAGAAGGTGACCATCGCCGCCGGGGCCACCTCCGTCGTGCCGGTGACGGTGTCGATCCCCCAGAACGCGACGCCGGGCGATCACCCCGCAGGCGTGACCGCGTCCCTGGAGACCGTCTCCGGTCAGGTACGGGTCCAGAACCGGGTGGGCGTCCGCCTCAACATCCGCGTCACCGGCGACTATGTGGCCAAGGTGGCGGTAACCGACGTGCAGGCCGAGTACACGGGATCGTGGAATCCCTTCGCCGCCGGATCCGTCGAGGTGACCTACACCGTGGCCAACGTCGGCAACGTCAGGCTGGTCACGGAGAACCGGGTCCTGACGTCCACGCTCGTGGGCGAGAACACCTGGAGTGACCCGTCCGCGGCCAAGACCAGGGAGCTCATGCCGGGCGGCAGCCGCACATTCGTGGCACGGGTGCCCGGCGCCTGGCCGTTGGGTCCCATCGGCACGACGGTCACGGCGATCCCCTCGCCCGCGGGCAAGCCGATCCCGGGCGTCACCGCCCAGCGGATGGCGATCAACACCACGATCTGGGCCCTGCCGTGGCCGCAGCTCGCCCTCCTCGTCCTCCTCGTCCTCGCCCCCTTCGCCATCCGGCTGTTCGCCGCCTGGCGCCGCAGGCGCATCGAGAAGCTGATCATGCTTCACCGCAAAGGCACGCCTCAGGAGGCGTGAGCGCCATCGACATCCGCCTCCAGGAGGTGGCGACCATCAACCGACCCAGGCGACCGGCCCCCGCACAGGGTGCGACGTGGGGCCGGCTTCTCCCCGTGCTCGACGGGCTGAGCCGGGCCATGCCGGCCGACGACACCGCGGGGCCTGCCGCGGTGACCGCCGCCGACGTCGAGACGTGGCAGCAGGCAACCCGCGCCGCCGCAATGGACCCCGCGGTACGGCGACGCGCCGACGCGCTCTTCACCTGGTCGATCGGAGCCACCGCTCTCGACGCCGTGAACATCGACGCGGGCTACGGCCACCAGCACGTGTTCCTACCGACATCACCCGGCGAGGGGGCGCTCACCCCCGACACCGAACCCGAGAGGAGTCACGACTCGTGAACAAGGCACCGGCACACGTCCTCACCGTGCTGCTCACCGTCCTGCTGGCCGGGCTGACGCTGGTGCTCGGCGCACCGGCGGCCTCCGCCCACGGCGGGCCGATCAAGCTGGAGGTGACGGGAGACGGCGCCGACAACGTCAACGTGCTGGTCACGTACAGAAAAGACGGCCATCCCGTCACGGAGATCGTCGAGGCCACGCTGAAGGCGACCTCGGCAGACGGCCGTTCCTTCGGGCCGGTGCCGCTCAGGTCGGCGCCCGAAGGCCAGAACCTCTACCGCTCCGCCGAGCCGCTGCCGAGCGGCGAGTGGCGGGTCACCGTGACCGCGACCGAGCCCTCCAAGGCGAAAGCGACGGTGAAGGTGAAGGCGGGCGTTGTCGCCGCCGCACCCGTAACGGCGACCGCCCCCGCAACGGGCCAGGCGACAGCGGCCGCGCGGAACAAGGCCGCCGCGCCGGCGACCGTGATGGACGACCAAGGCGCGATGGGGACTCCCCTCAAGATCGGCATCATCGTCCTCGTGGCGCTCGTCGCCCTCGCGGCCTGGATCGCCTTCGCCTGGCGGCATCGCATGGGCGTCCGGCGCTGAATTCGGCCGGCCGGGGATTGGCGAATACAACAGGAGAGGGCAACCGACCAGGACCTCGCCCGGGCCGGAAAGGTGGGCTGAGCGACCTCGCTCCGGCCCCTGGCGCGGCCGGCTACCCCGCAGCGCGCGGCGCAGATCGCCGGCATCGCCGGGTCGGCTCGACCGCGACGACGTCGGCGCCCACCGTGACCAGGATGGTGAGCAGTTCGCCATTCCGGCACCGAGGTCGAGCACCCGAGGGCCGGGCTCGAGGGCCGGGCTCGAGCGCCGAACGCACCGCAGCGTGCGCGTGGTCCGGACGCTGCTCGGCGTACACAGCGGTCCGCGGGTGAGGCTTCCGGCGGGGTCTGCCATTTCTGGCCCATGCGGATTAAGATCCACCGTGGGAGAATAGGAGCGAGTCATGGCCCGAGTGCTTGTTCTGACCGGCGATGCGGCGGAAGAGCTGGACTCCATGTACCCCGTCTTCCGGCTCCGGGAAGGGGGTCATGAGGCGATCGTGGCCGCCCCCACCACGCGTGCGGTGAAGCTGGTGGTCCACGACTTCGAGCCCGGCTGGGACGCCTACACCGAGAGGCCCGGCCATCAACTGCCGGTGGATCTCGCATTCGCCGACGTGCGCCCTGAGGACTACCAGGCGCTGGTGATCCCGGGCGGCCGCGCGCCCGAGTACATCCGCACCGATCCCGACGTCGCCCGTGTCGTGCACTACTTCTTCGAGCGCGGCCTGCCGGTGGGCACGATCTGCCACGGCCCGCAGGTGCCGGCGGCGCTTGGCCTGCTGCGCGGCCGTACCACGGCGGCGTTCCCGCCGTTGAGGGCCGACATGGAGATGGCGGGTGCGACCTTCGTGGACGCCCCCGACGTGGTGGACGGCGCGATGGTCTCCTGTCGTGGCTGGCCGGACCTGCCTGAATGGTCGCGTGCGTTCATGCGCGTGCTGGAGGGCGCGAACGTGCCGTTGTGAGGTGGTTCGGTCGTGCTGGCACTGCGCCTGCCGATGATTACCCCCGTCCAGGTCATGGCAGACGATGACGCGTTCAGGTGACGGGCAGCGCGGTGGCCAGCAGCACCACGCCGAGCGAACCCACCAGCGACGCCACCGCCATGGCCCGCGCCAGCCTGGGACGGCCCGCCCCCGAGGCCCAGCCGTGCGCTCCCGCCGCGGCCATGACGGCACAGAACAGCAGCAGTTTGGCGGCCAGGATCCGCCCGTAGCCCGGCTCGGCCAGCGAGGCCCAGGTGACGCCTTTGTGCCAGGCGACGGCCACGCCGGTGACGACCTGCACGGGCAGGAACGCCGCGACGGTGAGCAGGCCGAAGCGGCGGCCGACAGCGGTCAGGACCTGCCCGCGCCGCCGCTCGTCCAGCAGGCGACGGGCGAGAGGCAGCACCACCAGCGACACCGTGAGCTGCCCGCCGACCCACAGCGCGGCCCCGAGCACGTGCAGGAACCGCACCGCCGACCACCACGTCATGACGCTCCTCCCCCGGTCAGGGCCATCTCCAGCACGGGTGCGGCAGGTAACCGCCCTCCTCGCAGATCCTGTCGGATTCTCTCGCCGTAGGCACGGGGACCTTGTTGGGGAAAGAAAGGACTTTGGTCCCTGTTTCCGGCGCGGCGGGAACGGCAGGCTGTCAGGGTGATGTACCAGTACGACGAGTGGCCGGACGAGATGAGTGCACGGCATCTCCAGGAGCTTCCCGAGGCCGAGGCGCTGCGCCTGCTGGCCGGCGTGCCGTTCGGCCGGATTGTCTTCACCCGTCACGCGCTTCCCGCGGTTCGGCCGGTGAACCACCTCGTCGTCGACGGGCAGATCGTCATCCGCTCCACTCCCGGCACGATCCTCAGCACCCACGTGGAGCCGGCGGAGGCCGTGGTGGCTTTCGAAGCCGATGAGCTGGACAGTCATCAGCGCCTGGGCTGGAGTGTGATCGTCACCGGAATGGCACGGCCCGTGACCGACTCGCGGGAGGCGGCCTGGTACAAGGCCATGCTCCGCCCTTGGGTGGAAGGCGAGATGGACCAGGTGATCCGCATCCAGCCTGAGATCGTCACCGGCTTCATGCTGGTTCCCGTCGCGGCCTCGGCCTAGAACGACTGGATCTTGGGGACTTTGGACCCTAGGGGCGCGCGGCGCGAGGAGCTAGCGTCAAGGGCATGATTCGTGTGTTTCTCCTGGACGATCACGAGGTCGTGCGGCGGGGTGTGGCCGCCTTACTGGAGTCCGAGGACGACATCGAGGTGATCGGCGAGGCGGGCACCGCGGAGTCGGCCATCGCCCGTATCCCTGCCTTGGAACCGGATGTGGCGGTGCTGGACGTGCGACTGCCGGACGGCAGCGGCGTGGACGTGTGCCGGGAGGTCCGCTCCCGGATGCCAGGACTCGCCTGCCTGATGCTGACCTCGTTCGCCGACGACGACGCGCTGTTCGACGCGGTGATGGCGGGCGCCTCCGGCTACGTGCTCAAGCAGATCCACGGCTCCGACCTGGTGGGCGCGGTACGCACGGTCGCCTCCGGGCAGTCGCTGCTCGACCCGCAGACCACCGCCGCCATGCTGCAGCGGCTGCGCGACCAGGCGGC
>NZ_JBFANV010000197.1:0-4508 GCF_040674955.1 Nonomuraea sp. NPDC049695
CCTGGCCCGTGAGCTCATCCCCATGCGGGCCGCGCAGGCCGAGGAGTGGCAGGCGCAGGGCTGGTTCGACGGCTGGGACGCGGTCGAGCTGTGCGCGGACCGGTTGTGCAGGTGCCCGATGACGATGGGCGAAAAGGTCTGGGGGATGGGCCGCGCGTCGTCGATGCGGGGCATGGGGTCTCCTGATGATCGTGGCGGTGGGTGGGGACATACGAGGGCGGCGAGGATGCGAGAAGGAGGTGATCGCCGGGGGGACGTGCCGGGGACGAGCGCAGGGACATCCGGGCCGTCGGCTCAGGACCTTCCGGGGACATCCGGGGGGACATGTCGGGGGACGCCGGCCGCGGCAGGACAGGGTCCTCGAGAGCTCGGCCCGGGGGGTTAGACCCTCGCAGGGTGGTTCGGTCGGGGGTCTCGTCGGTGTCTTGCGGCTCGGCTGAGCTGTCGCCCGCTTCGGCCGCCCAGCCGGCTTCGTCGCGGATTTCCGTGCGGTATCGGGCGACCGGTGTCACGGAGGATCCGATGAGTTCGGCGACCATCGAAGACGCGCGGCCTCGGCCTTGGCCCGCCTCCTCTCGGACTCCTTCAGCTGGGCCCTGGTCACCTTGGCGGTGAAGTACAGGGCGTCCGCCAGCTCGTTGCACGTTCGCCGGGCCTGATCGCACATCTGGCGAAAGTCCTCGGAGTCACGCAACGGCATCTCAAGCGAAGTGGCGGGCATTGATCACGCGGTTACCTCGGGGGTTGTCGTCAGGTCACGGGAGAGGTGGTCGGCGAATCCGAACAGGTGATAGACCGCGCGCATACCGGCGAAGACCGGCACGGCCAGCCCGCCGGCCAGCGCGTGCAGCCTCACGGTGCCGCACACCTTGGCGATGACGGTGACGGTCGCCGCGAGCGGTTGGCTCCGGGCCACAGGCGCAGCATGCCCCGCGGCCGATGCCGTCCTCGGCTCGCAGGCCCTGCTTCCCGCCGGCGGCCGGGCACAGGAAGACTCCCAGGAGCAGCAGGCCCAAGGTCAGACCTCCAAGGCTCAGCCCCAGGCAGAACGGCAGCAGCGCCAGGCCCGAGATGAACAGCAGCGGCATGTGGGCTCACCTCCTCCTGTTCACGGACTCTCGGCCCGGCCAGGTACCGCGGGCGGCTGGGCGATCCCGAGCAGATCGGTGAGGTCGAGCTCGGCCAAGGTGACAGCGGCGATGTGGTCGCCGTCGCCGAGCGCCATGCCGATGACGCGGACGAGCAGGCGCTCGTCCTGGCGCGCCGGGACGAGGGCGGCTCGAGCGATCCCTTCGAAGGTCGGCCAGCAGAACCGGCCAGCCGCAGCGCCGGCCAGATTTCGGGCACGTCGAACTCACCTGCTCTGGAGCGATGGCGAGCGTCGTGGACAGCTTCGAGCTGGGCACCGGCCAGGTCGCGGCTCTCGATCCGGAGGTGGCCGTGGGTGCCGGGGGTAGTCGGCCACGCTCTCGAGTTCCAGGCGCCGCAGCGTGTACACCGGGGATGGGGTTGGACCGATCCTCCGGCAGAACGGAGCAGACGATGACGTACTGAACGTCCTGTGGCCGCCACACGTCAGGCGCAGGTTGACCCTGAGGAGGTCACGCATGCGGCTGGCCGTTGCGCTGGTTCGGCCAGGGCAGCCAGACCGAGCAGCACCACACGCCGTCAGGCATGCTGTGGCCCGCCGGGCACTCACTGGCCAGGCTGACCGTCAGGTTGAACTCCTGCGCGCAGATGGACAGCCCGCGGCCGCTTTCGGCGTCGTCGGCGGCAGTCTGCGGCCGGGGCTTGTTCTCCGGGTCGCCCTGGTCGACGATGTGCACGCTGACCCGGGTGCCAGGGTCGATCTGCAGCAGCATCTCCACCTTGCCGCGGGCGTGGGTCTCGGCGGCGTTGGTCGCCAGCTCCGAGACCGCTAGGCGGAGCTCCGCCAGGAACGATTCGGGTAAGCCCACGCGCCGCGCGTGCGAGCAGGCGTGGCCGCGCAGCACGCGGACGCGCCGCTCGTCGACGGGGACTTCGACGTCGGCCGATTGAGGAGCAAGGACCCACTCCGCGCGCAGTGATGCGCCGCCCTTCGGCGGGAGCACGGCTTCGGCGAGCAGCTCGGCCGGGCTCGCCTCGGGAGCGGGCAGGAGGCCGTGCTCCTTCAAGAAGTCCTCGATGAAGACGAGGGGGTAGGGCTCCCCGCGCCAGCCGGCCGCGACCGCGGCGCGCATGGCCTGGAGCATGGTGGCCTTGTCAATCTCGTTCAGGGCAGAGTGCGCAGTCTTCATGGCGGGTCGCTACCTCGGTTCGTCCGATTTCAGCTGGGCGGTTGAGTTGATCTCCAGCGCGATGGCGCGAGATCGCGCGACGAAGGAAGGGATGTCGTCGCGGTTGACGAAGCTGCTGAACCAGGCGCGTTCAGCGCCAGGTCCGTCGATACAGCGGAGGAGTGAGATGGGGGTCCGGCGCCGCACAGATGCTGGACGGGCAGGACTGGCCAGCGGACACGATCGCGATCCTCGTGGGCGGCTCCTACACGCAGGTGCGGGCGATCCGGCGCGAGGTGGAGGCGGCAGAAACCGTCAGCGAGGCGAGCTGGGTGAGTCGGTCGGCGCTGCGGCGGCGGGGTGAGCGGTGACGAAGGGGGCGGCAGGCGGTGTGGCTACCGCCCCCTTCGGGGTGTTCACGGTCTCCCTTCCTCGTGGGCTTGTCTGGGCTGAGGGCCTCCGTTCTTCTCGTGGCGGGCGGGTGTGCGGCGTTCGGTCAGGTTGTGCCGCCCCCCACGGGGGCCAGGTTCGGGCCGTTGGAGTCGGCGTGCTGGCTGTTGGTGCGGGGAGCGGGGATCACCCCCTTGGACGGCGGGGTGATCCCGTGCGTCTCGCGGTACTTGGCGACGTGGCGGTGCAACGTCGCCCTCGGGATGCCGAGCTCCAGTGCGAGGGGCCGGATGGGCACGTCGCCGCTCGGCGTGATGGCGTCGGCGATGGCTGCGATGATCTCCTTCTCTGTGGGCTTGCCAGCGCCGCTCTGGTGGCTTGTACGGCTCGTCCCGCCGCCGTTCCGGTTGGGTGTCCCACCGTCTCGGTTAGCCGTCCCGTTCGTGCCGTCCCGGCCGTCCCGATGTGCCGTCCCACGGGTGTCCCGGTGCCGCGTCTCGCGGGTGTCCCGGGTGTCTCGTGAGGGGCGTCCCGCCGACGACGGGAACGTGATGCGGATGGGACGCGCGGGGCGTTCAACGAGACGTTCCACGATCTTGTCGTGGAACACGAGGCGGGTGTCCCGCACCACGCGTTCCGCGGGCTTCGGATAGATGATGCGGACGCTCGGCGTGGGCTGTCCCGTCGGCTGTCCCGTTTCGGGACGGCCCAGGTCAGCGTGCGTGACACCGGCGCGGGTCGTAAGGAGGACGACGGCGTCCCGGGACGCGATCATCTCCTCCAACAACGCGCGCCGGGAGGCGTCCCGTGTGAGGTCCAGGTCGCGGTCGGCGGCACGGTAGATGCGTTCCATCCGCCAGCGGACGAAAGTGTCCCACCTGGTGTCCCACCACGTGCGCTGGCCGGTGTCCCGGGCGGCATCCCGTCGCACGAGACGGGCGTACCGGAGCACCCAGTCGGCGACCTTGGTGAGACGCATGCGCACCTCGGCGTCGGCCGTCTCAGTGGCGCGTGCGGTGACCAGGCCGAGACGGGTCAGCACGTACTCGGGCGTCCACTTCCAGCGTGACTCGCGCTGGCGGCCGGTGTGAGCGTCCTGCTCGATCCGTAGGGCGTGGTGCCACAGGATGACGCCGACGATCGGCGCGGCCGCGCGCAGCAGCGGGATGCTCGGCGTGCCGGTGTCGAAGTTGGCCGAGGCGGAGATAACCGCGGACGCGGAGGCCAGGAGCCAGGTCATGCGGGTTGCCTGGCCGGCCTGCCGGATCAGGCGTTCGGCCTGGTCAGGCTGGGCGTACTTCAGCCCGCGGAGCAGTTCCTTGGCGCGCAGCGCGAACGCGAGCAGCGGCCCTTCGAGCAGGCCGATGCCGAGCCACGGCAGCCACCACACCTCGGGTGCGGCCCGGGTGATCACCTCGAACATGCCCTCGCCGGCGAAAACGAGGGCAGCCGCAGCGCAGGCCCAGGTCACAGCGTTGGCAAGAGAGCGCGGCGGCCGGTCCGGCGCCTGCGCCTTGGGGAAGAACAGGCGCTTGAGCCGCCGCAATGCCGCCAGCATCAGGGCGAGCGCGAACGCGCCGGCGGCAGCCCAATACGGCGGCGCGATGTCACGCAGCGGGTCAAAGTTCCATATGTCGATCACGGTGAGTCACCTTCGGATGTCCGCGGGATGTCCAACGGGATGTCTGCGGCGATGTCCAAATCCGCTGGTTTGGACATCCACCCCCCTACGCGCGTGCGCGTGCGCGCGTGTAGGAGGCGGGGGCGGCCGCGTAGGCGATGCGCCCGGCGATGAAGCGCGGGGTGTCCTCCAGCGGGAAGACGTAGCCCTGGATGACCTCGTACACCCAGAGCGGAAGC
>NZ_JBFANV010000198.1:0-4210 GCF_040674955.1 Nonomuraea sp. NPDC049695
GCGCCCGCGCCCGCCGTCCGCCGGGGGGGGGGGGGGGCGGGGCGGGGCCGCCGGGATACGTCACGATCCGTGTCCGGGCGGCGGGGCCTCGCCGGGCCCCTCCCCCGGGGTCGTTAGGGCGGCCACTCCCCCACCGGGGGAATCGCCGGGATCCGCCCCGGTGGGCGTTGTAGTCGTGGGGGTGTTTGCGCAGTTCAACGGGGTGTCTCCGCCGCTGTTTTCGCCGCTCTCCCCCAGTTCTGTTTCTTCGCTGTCCCCTGCCGCCAGGCGCCGGGCCCGAATTTCTTCCTCGGCCCGGAGCGCGCCTCGAACCATCGCCTTCTCCCCCACGATTCGGAGCCACTGCCCTTTCGCCGGCGACGTGACGAGCCCGAGCCGCACCCACGCGGCGCGGCGCTCGCTCGCCCACGCGCGTTTGCGCGGCGCGGCGGCCGCGTTGGAGTCGGCGGTGGTGACCAGGCCGGGGGAGAGGTGGGCGAGCACCATGGCGCGCAGGGACAGGTCGGCGATCTCGGAGACCAGCACCTCGGCCGGGACGTCGATCTCCTCGGTCACGGTCAGGCGGTGCGGCTGCTCGTCGCCGGCGGCCGCGGTCGCCATCCGGGCCTTGGTGCCGCCCGCCTTGCGCAGCTCCGCGGCCTTGCGCTCGGCGCGGTGCTGGTGGACGAGCTGCTGCTGCTCCTGCGTGCAGTAGGGCAGGAGGTGGTCGGGCAGGTCGGCCCAGCGGGTGGGGTAGTGCGGCAGTTGCTCGGCGGTGGAGTCCTCCAGGCTCGGCGCGAGGTGCGCGGTCTTGGTGGCGGCCTCGGCGAGCATGGTGTCTGTGATCTCGGGGGTGTAGAGCAGGGTGGTGCCGCCCTTGCCGGACTGCTGGCAGTAGAAGACGCCGGTCGGCAGGAGAGGGGTTTCCAGCTTGTTCCAGTTCTTCAGCACCTGCAGGGCGTCGGTCTTGGAGGCGGTGCGGCCGGCGTAGCGGCGGTTGAACACCGGCAGCAGCTCGGGGTGCATGCTGCCCTGGGACATGTACTGACCGGTGGCCTCCATGCCGATGCCGGAGGAGCGGCCCTTGTTGCCGACCTGCTTGGCGGCGTGGATGGGCGCGGCGTTGGCGCGGGCCTTGCCGAGCAGGGTGGACACCTCGTCCCCGATGATCAGGATGGCGGGCCGGCGGCGATTGACGGGCAGGACCTGGTTGTCTTCCGGGCGCAGGAGGCGGCCGCGCAGGGGGATGGCGGCGTCGGCGTCCTGGAGCATGCGGGTGGCGGCCTCCCATGTGGTGGCGATGGGCCGGTCCAGGCGCGGCAGCAGCGCCGCGTAGGTCATGCCGTCGTTCTTCAGGTCGATGATCCAGATGAGGACGTCATCGCAGTGGGCGCGCATCCACGCCAGCAGTCGCATCAGGTTGCTCTTGGCGCTGCCGGACTCGCCGACGTACACGCCGCGGGTCATGCCCTGGTCGGGCACGTAGTTGGCGACGAACACGTCGCGGCCGTCTTCGTCGACGCCCTGCCAGGCCACGTCCATGATCGACGTGGGGATCTCGGGGGGCGCGAACTTGACGGTGCGGGCCTTGACGCGGCCCTCGTGCTGGACGAGTACGACGCGGGCCGAGTCGTTGTGGTCGGGGTCCTGGATGATCTCGCGCAGGCTGTGCTCGGCCCAGTGCATGCCGGACTCGATGTCCGTCATGGCCTTCTGCAGCTTGGCGCGGGTGACCTTGACGGGCAGGCGGAGCGCGTACTCGACGCGGCCGGTCCCGGAGACGCGGGGCCGACCGACCACCTGGACGCCGGGAAACCCGAGCTCGGCGAGAACCGTGGGCAGGGTGCGGGCGTTGACGCGGACGCGTTCGCGGACCTTGCGCCAGTGGCGGGCGCGGCGGTTGACCCACCAGGCGCAGGTGGTGGCCAGAGTGAGCACGCTCCACGCGATCGTGCCCGGCCCGTTGGTGGTGCCGGTCTCGATGGTGGTGGTGGCCCAGATGGCGAGCGTGGCGGCGGCGCTGGTGGCGGTGGTGGTGGCGATGGGCAGGAGGTCGTGCTTGGACAGGTAGCGGTGGATACCGGCGACGGCGGCGGCGAACACGGGAGCTGTCGCCCACCAGGGCACGTCGAGCAGGTGGCCGATGGTGGTCGTCAGGTAGGTGCCGGCGGCGGTCCACCAGGGGGTGTGGAGGTCGCGGTGCCGCCACATCCGCTGGGCCTCCTTGGTGGCGGCCCAGCGGATCGGCGTCCACACGCCGTAGTAGAGGGCTCCTCGGACGGCGCGCGCCAGCAGTCCGCGACGCGGCTTGGCGGGCGCGGCGGGCGCCTGCTCGGGCGCCGGGAGCGCGGTGCGCGATGTGCCGAACACGAGGTTGTCCTTCCTGATGTGGCGCGGTGGGGCTAGGCGGGGTCGGTCTGGGCGTCGGCCTCGTCGTCCGCCGGTGCGGGGGCAGGGTCGATCCGGTCGAGCTGCCGCTGGAGGGCGCGGCCGTCGCGCACGGCGGCGAAGACCACCAGGGCGAGCACGCCGAGCCCGGCGAGGATGGGGATCAGCGGCAGGAGCAGGGGGCCGGCGTCGAGCGCGGGCCCGAGCGGGCTGGAGATGATGTCCACGAGCGGGTGTCCTTTCACGCGGTGGCGAGCGGTGGGGCGTTGCTGGGGTGCGGGTTGGCGGTCAGCTGGTCGATGTGCCAGACCAGCCACTGGGCGGCCAGCCACAGACAGGCCAGGACGCAGATCGCTGCCTTGATCGCGTGGGGGGCGAGCGTGAGCGTCATGTGGGCGAGCCCGGCGACGAGCAGGGCCCCCAGGCGGACCAGCCACCACAAGGCGATGGCCAGTCCGGTGGCGTAGGGCCAGGCCAGGACGATCAGCCACCAGGTGGTGTTGCCGTGCGCGGCCAGCGCGGAGAGCGCGACCTTGCGCGGCGAGTGGCGGCGGGGCCGGGGGAGGGTGCGGGCCCAGAACTGGCCGACGGTCTCCTGCTCCTGGCGCGTGTCGCGGCGGGCCGGGACGACGACCGACAGGGCCAACAGCACGGCGGCGGAGATCAGCCAGAACATGGTCAGCCCTCCCGGCTTGCTTCGGCGCAGTTGCAGGAGACGGCGCGGTCGGCGAGCACGTTGGTGATGGCGCCGTTGTCGAGCTGGACGGTCACCCAGCCGCCGTCGCGCGCCTGCACGGTGCCGTGCTGGTCGTCGACGTGCACCCGCGCGGCGGCGGGCGGGTTGGTCGCCTGCTCATCGCGGGCTGCCTTCCAAAACCGAACCATCTCTACCTCTCCTCTCTTCTACGTAGAAGCTAGCCTCTACGTAGAAGTAGCGCAATATGAAGAGCGTTGTTGACGTTGAGCGTCGTTGCCGATACATCAATAGCGGCGCCGGTGGGCCGAAATATCGGCACGGGCCGAATAGGCGTTCGAATGAGAGTGGGCGGCGGGATGGCGGACGAGAACCTGTATGAGGTCATCGCGACCGCCCTCATGGAAGGAATCGAGAGCGGCAAATACCCGCCCGGTTCACCGCTCCCGTCGGAAGCCGATCTCCGGCAGCAGTACGGTGCCACCCCGACCACCATCCGGCGCGCTCTGCAGGTCCTGGAAATCGCCGGCCTGACCCGCGGGGAACGAGGCCGCGGCGTGTACGTCCGCTTCTACGAGCGCGCCGAAGTCGACGGCGGCACCGCCGCCGGCGGCGTCCTGGAGGCCGGGGCGCCCGTCCTGGTGTCCATCGTCCAGCCGGGGCAGCGCCTGGCCGAGCTGATGCCCGGCGTGACGTCGCTGGTGCGGCGCCGCTCGGGCGCCGACGCCGGCGTGACCTCCTTCTACCCCCGGCGCCTGGTCGACCTGGTGCCGGAGCTGGGGGAGCCGGTGCCGCTCACCGAACGGGACGAGACGCTGCTGGCCCGGGCCGGGGTCACGATCACGAGCCGCCGGGCCGAGGTGATTGCCCGCATGCCCACCCGGCGCGAGAGCGGACGGCTTGGGCTGACCCCGAGCACGCCGCTGCTGGAGGAGCTGGTGGTCCTGGCCGATGCCGAGGGCACGGTGCACGTGGTGCGGGAGGCTCTGTACCCAGGCGACCGGTACCGGCTCGCCCTGGAGCTGCGCTGATCCGAAGGTTCGGGCGTTTGGCTGGCTACGGCCGAGGCGTCATGGGTAGGCTTGTCGTATGGACGCCGAGCACACCACCCCCGAGGGCACCGGCCACGTCGAGCCTGAGCGCGTCCCC
>NZ_JBFANV010000199.1:0-3929 GCF_040674955.1 Nonomuraea sp. NPDC049695
GCGCTGGTGTCCAACGTCTCGGGAGAGCTGGCCGGCGAGGAGATCACCCAGCCCGGCTACTGGGTCGAGCACGTACGGCAGCCGGTCCGGTTCGCAGACGGCGTCCACGTCATGCGGCGACGCGGGGTCACCCACTTCCTGGAGGTCGGCCCGGACGCGCAACTCGCCCCCATGATCGAACAAACCCTCACCCACCACACCGACAAAACCGGCGGTGCCGACGGCAGCCGCGCAGACGCAGAGCCTGCCTCGGTGGTAGCCCTGCTGCGCCGCGACCGGGACGAGACCGCCCAACTGGTCGCCGGGCTGGGCCTGGCCTGGGCGTGTGGTATCGGCGTGGACTGGACCGCCTGGCCGACCTGGACCACCGGGGCCGGGCCGGCGGGTGCCCGCACCGGCCACCTGGACCTGCCCACTTATCCCTTCCAGCATCGCCGCTACTGGCTGCAACCCGCCTCGGCCGGTGACCCGGCCGCGCTCGGTCTGAGTGCCGCTGGCCATCCGATCTTGGGTGCGGTGGTGGAGCAGCCTGACGGCGGCACCATCTTGACCGGCCGGTTGTCGGTCACCGCCCAGCCCTGGCTGGCCGATCACGCCATCAACGCCACCCCGATCCTGCCCGGCACCGCCTTCGTCGAGCTCGCCCTGCGCGCCGGCGACCAGGTCGGCTGCTCAGCCATCGACGAACTCACCCTGCACACCCCCCTGGAGCTACCGAGTCGGGGCCACGTGACGATCCAGGTGGTCGCCGGCCGATCCGCCGTGGACGGGCGGCGGCCCGTGGAGATCCACTCCATCGGCGAAGACGGTGTCTGGCTACGGCACGCCACCGGCTTCCTCTCCCCCGACCCGGCTCTCGTCCCGACGGCGGCACACGAGTTCGCCGACTGGCCACCGCCGGGCGCGGAGCCGCTCGACGTCACCGGCCTCTACCCGGCGATGGCCAACCGCGGCTACGACTACGGCCCCGCTTTCCGTGGCCTCACCCGAGCCTGGCGCCGCGGCGAGGAGGTGTTCGTCGAGGTGGCGTTGGCCGACGGGGTGGAGGCAACGGGCTTCGGCGTGCACCCGGCGCTGCTCGACGCGGCCCTGCACGCCACCGACCTGCTGCCCGGCCACGGCCAGGACACGGCGTTGCCGTTCGCCTGGCGCGGGGTGTCACTGCATGCCGACGGGGCGCGTGCGGCGCGGGTCAGGCTGCGCCCGGACGACGAAGCCGGGGTTCGGCTCGACCTCGCCGACCCTGTGGGCCAGCCGGTGGCCACGGTGACGTCACTGGCTTACCGCTCGGTGCCCGCGCAGTGGTCGAGTTCGCGCTCTGCGGCGCACCAGTGGCTGCACGAGATGGTGTGGCGGCCGGTGGACGTGACGGTGCCGTCGGGTGGCATCGGCGCAGATCTGGTGATCGATGCCACCGGGTGGGCCAGCGTCGGATCTGCCGACAGTGGGCTGCTGGATCTCCTGCGCCGTGGCGTGGGTTCGGTGTTGGCCCGCTTGCAGGAGTGGCTGACTCGTGAACCGGGAGATGACGCCCGATTGGTGGTGGTGACCCGGGGTGGGGTCGCCGCCGACGGCGGGCAGGTGGATCCGCTTCAGGCCGCAGTGTTCGGGTTGGTACGGGCGGCGCAGGCGGAGCATCCGGGCCGGATCACACTGGTCGATCTGGAAACCGACGCCGAGACGGCACCCGGTGAGGTGGCGCTTGCCGGCGCCTCACCGGGCCGAAGCGGCGACGGGGTGGCCGACGCGGTGGCGGCGGCGCTGGCTTGTGGTGAGCCGGAGGTGGCGCTGCGCGGCGGCCGGTTGTGGGTGCCGCGTCTAAGGCGCGTGGCGTCGCCCGGTCGGGAAGATGCGGCCTCTTCCGGGTTGGCGCCTGGCGGGGCTGGTCGGATGGGTGGTGAGGATGCCGGCGAGGAGCCCGTGGCGGCCTGGCCGGTCGATGGGACCACGCTGGTCACCGGCGGCACCGGCGGGTTGGGTGCGCTGGTGGCCCGGCATCTGGTGGCCGAGCACGGCGTACGGCAGCTGCTGCTGGTCTCCCGCCGGGGCCTGGACGCCCCCGGCGCCGCCGAACTCCGCGACGAGCTGACCGAGCAGGGCGCCGAGGTCACCGTCGCCGCCTGCGACGTGGCTGATCGGGACGCCCTGACCGTACTGCTGGAGCAGATCCCCGGCACTCATCCTCTGCGCGCGGTGGTGCATGCGGCGGGGGTGGTGGATGACGGGGTGATCACGTCGTTGTCGGCCGAGCAGGTGGAGACGGTGCTGCGGCCGAAGGTGGATGCGGCCTGGCATCTGCACGAGCTGACCCGCGATGGGGATCTGGCCCGGTTTGTGGTGTTCTCCTCGCTGGCCGGGGTGGTGGACGGGGCCGGGCAGGGGAACTACGCGGCCGCCAACGCCTTCGTCGATGCCTTGGCGATGGCGCGGGCCGCCGCCGGTCTGCCGGCGCTCTCGCTGGCGTGGGGACCGTGGGCCGAGGAGCGCGGCATGGTCGGCCGGATCGGTCCGCGGGATGAGGCGCGGATGCGCGCTACCGGGCTGATCGCTTTGACTGCGGGTCAGGGCCTGGCCTTGCTGGACGCCGGTCTGGAGGCCGGCCGGCCTCATCTGGTGCCGGCCCGGTTCGATCCGGCCGCGCTGGGCCGACGTGGGGCCGACCTGCCGGCCCTGCTGCGCGAGCTGGCCGCTCCCGCAGCGCGCCCCACCGCCGACCCCAGCCGAGCAGCCGGCCCAGCCGACCCCACCGCAGCCCTGGCAGCCCCCGCTACCGCTGGTGCGGCTGGTGCGGTGCGGCCGCTGGTGGCGGAGCTGGCTCACCTGTCGGCCCAGCAGCGGCAGCGGCGGTTGCTGGATGTGGTCTGTGGCCAGGCGGCGGCCACCTTGGGCCACGACAGCGCTGCGGCCATCGATGCCGATCGGCCGTTCCAGGATTTCGGGTTCGACTCGCTGACCGCGGTGGAGCTGCGTAACCGGCTGCACACGGTGACCGGGCTACGGCTCACTCCCACCCTGGTATTCGATCATCCCACTCCCCGCGCGCTGGCGGTGCATCTGGACGCCGCCCTGTCCGGTACCACGGCCCACCGCCCGGCCCCGGCCGTCCCGTCCGGCGGTTCGGCTGGTGATTCCGCTGATGATCTGATCGCGGTGGTGGGGATGGCCTGCCGTTTCCCCGGCCAGGTCACCAGCCCGGAAGACCTCTGGCAACTCCTGATCGACGACCGTGATGGCATCACCGGCTTCCCCACCGACCGAGGCTGGGACATCACCGGCATCTACGACCCGGAGCCCGGCAAGATGGGTCGCACCTACACCCGGCAGGGCGGGTTCCTGCACGACGCGGCGTACTTCGATCCCGCTCCGTTCGATATCGGCCCGCGTGAGGCCACCGCCATGGACCCGCAGCAGCGGCTCCTCCTGGAAACCTCCTGGGAGGCCCTGGAGCGCGCCGGCATCGACCCATCCGGACTGCGCGGCACCCCGACCGGAGTGTTCGCCGGAGTGATGTACCACGACTGGGGCACTCGGCCGGGCCGGGTGCCGGAGGAGTACGCCGGCTACTTGGGCAACGGCAGCCTGGCCAGCGTGGTGTCCGGGCGAGTGGCGTACGCGTTCGGCCTGGAGGGGCCGGCGGTGTCGGTGGACACGGCGTGTTCGTCGTCGCTGGTGGCGTTGCATCTGGCGGCGCAGGCGCTGCGTAGCGGTGAGTGTGATCTGGCGCTGGCCGGCGGGGTGACGGTGATGTCCACACCGGACACCTTCACTGACTTCGGCCTCCAGCGAGGGCTGGCCGCTGATGGGCGGTGTAAGTCGTTCGCCGAGGCGGCTGACGGGGTCGGCTGGGGCGAAGGCGTGGGCGTGCTGGTGGTGGAGCGGCTGTCGGACGCCCGCCGCCACGGGCATCGGGTCCTGGCGGTGGTACGCGG
>NZ_JBFANV010000200.1:0-3917 GCF_040674955.1 Nonomuraea sp. NPDC049695
GGCCACGGCGGCGGGCACCCCGATCCACAGCGCCTTGCGGCGCCTGGCGCGCGTGGAGAGCGTGGCGTCAGGGTCTTGCGTCCGCTGCGTAGGCGGCTGGCCCACACGCCGAGGCGGAATCCGTCTGCGGTGACGTACGCGTAGGGGACGTCCGTGTGGCCGTGCTCGCAGTGGTAGCCGGCGAGCGCGGCGTACTGGCGTTCCCACTCGGCCTCGCGCGAGCTCCAGGCCATGCCGATCGCGTTCAGAAGCGTGATCCGGTCGGGCCGAAGCTGGCCGCGCGTGCGCTGGGCGCGCTGGGTGATCAGCCACTTGCCCACGCGAAGCCCGGTCGGGCTCACCCACTCCTCGGGAATCAGGAGGTCACCGTGGGCCTCGGCGTAGGCGCAGGCCGCCCCGTAGTACTCCTCCCACGAGGCGGTCGCGGCCTCGACGATGCCGACCATGATCTCTTCAGCGAACGCTCGCGGCGTGTCGGCGGCGCCGTCGATGGTCAGCCAGCGGATCGGCCGCGGCCGGCTGGCGCCCCGGCCGCGTTCGCGGCGTCGCTGATCGACGTCGGCGGCCACTTCATCGTCGTGGCTGCGCAGCGCGCGGACCACCTCCCACACGGGGGCGTAGTCGGAGCTGTCCATGGCCGTTGCCAGGTCGGCGCCCGGATCCGCCAGGAGCGGCACGATGATGGTGGCCACCTTTTCCAGCCGGCCATCGGGACGCAGGGCTCGCCCGATGGCCTGGACGATGTCAACGGTGGAGCGGCGCGGGTCCGCGAACAGCACCGCGTCCACGGCAGGCACATCAACGCCTTCGGACAGCATCCTCGCCGACGACAGCACCGCCAGCCCGTCCTCGACTCCGTCGGCGAGTTGCTGCAGCCGCTGGCGGCGCACCGCGGCGCTGTGCTCGTAGCGGATGTGGCCAGCGCGCAGCGCGGAGGGCCGCGCGTCGGCGGCCACCAGGTCGGCGACTTCGGGCAGCGTCGTGGCGAAGTGCTGGGCGTCGTTGTTGGTGGTGTGGAAGGTGATCGCCCGCGCCACGCCGTATGTGGCTGCGGCGCGCAGCATCGCGATCTGCGCGGCGAGCATCCGGGCCGCGATCTTCTTGCCGCGTACGTGCACGGCGGCGCGTCCGTGGGTCTGGTCGGTGATCGCGCGGATCTGGGCGTTGCTCACCAGCGAGACCACCAGGCGGTACGGGGCGGCCAGGCCGA
The DNA here is from genome assembly GCF_040674955.1 of Nonomuraea sp. NPDC049695. Lineage (NCBI taxonomy): Bacteria > Bacillati > Actinomycetota > Actinomycetes > Streptosporangiales > Streptosporangiaceae > Nonomuraea > Nonomuraea sp. NPDC049695. Next base: position 1,211 of record NZ_JBFANV010000200.1, read on the forward strand.
GGTCTCGGGCGGTTCCGTATCCCAGCCGGTAGACCGTCGGCCCGTACATCGTCTCGTCGTCCATGCCCACCACGTCGGCGTCCCGGCGGGCACCGACGAGCTTGCGCGGGGTGGCGGTCATGTACAGGCGTTTCCTGGCCGGCAGGTGGGTGTTGTCGTGGACCCGTCGCCATTGCGGCCCGGACACCGTCCGGTGGGCTTCGTCGGCGATCAGGATGTCCACTGGCGGCATGGCGTGCTCATGGTGGGCTCGGCTCAGCGTTGCCACGCTGGCGTAGGTGGACAGCATCGTCGCCGGGCCGGGCCGGGATGCCGTTGCCGCGATCACGGTGGGATCGGTGGTGACGCGGACGTGCAGTGCCTGCAGTTCCTCGACGCCGGCTCGTTCGGCGGCGTCGAGGGCGGAGCAGATCACCAGGATGGTGCCCAGGGCGGCATCGCCGAGGGTGAGGCGGTATTCGCGCAGTAGTTGGGCGAGCAGCATGACGGTCGGAGCCAGCACCAGGCGAAGCCCGGTCGGGGCGAGTGTGGCCGCGACGACGGCGCCGATGCGGGTCTTGCCGGTGCCGCACGACAGCACCTGGGTCGCGCGGTCGCCGTCGGCGAAGGCCTTGAGGGCTTGCTCGACCGCTTCGATCTGGTGCGGCCGCAGATGGTCGGCCCGCGTGATGCTGTACGAGGTCATGGCGTTCCGAGGGGGTGGAGGCTGGCCGTCGTGGGCCGTAGCGGACGTCGGGCCAGCAGCGGTAAGGCAGCCTGCGAGGATCGCGGCGTTACCGAAATCGGGTGTCATGGAGTGCCTTCTGCACTTCTGGTGTCACTGTCTTGCGGACCTCGTTTGCCACGTGTGTGATGTGCCACGCCACGTTGCCGAGGTCGCATTCGGGGTCGGCGAGGACGGCTAGGCCCAAGTGGTCGTTGATCGTCTGGGTGAGCAGGACTCCCCCGCCCATTTCGATCATGACCTGGTGTGCTGAACCGGCGTTGAACCCTGTGGCCGCGCCCCAGGCGAGTTTCAAGAGTTCACAGGCGTACGACGCCAATAGTTCGGCCCGCCCAGGGGCAAGGTGCAAGGTGGTCGCGAGTGGCCGCCCGTCGGTGGAGATGACGGCCGCGTGAGTGATTCCTGGGTCAGCGTCGACGAGCTCAGAGATCATCAAGTCGATTCCGAGTGCCCCCCGTTTCAGGTTGTCCATGTGTCCTTGTGTCCGTCCTCGGAATCGGCGGCGTTGATCTTGCCTGTGCTGATGTCGTTGCGTGCCGCTCGGCAGCCCTGCTGGAACGTGGACAGGCGGTTGCGTACTGCCTCTGGCGAGACCGGCGGCGGGGATTCGACTTCCGGAATGACGGTGGTCTTGGCCGCGCCTGGCACGAGGTTGGCCTTCGGCACCCGCTTGGGCAGGCCGGACGTTGTTGTTCCGGCTCCGACAGATCTGGCCACGGCCTCGGCTGCGCTCCACCCCGCATCGGTTTGGGGAGAACCCCAACGGCTGTTGTCGCTGTTGCCGCGCTGGAACCAGGCCGATTCGACGGAGGCAAAGATCGGCAGGTAGTCGTCCCCGATGGAGGCGGGTGTGACGGTCGGGATCGGGCCGGTGGCCGCGGCCTCCGTGTCGCGGCCGCTGTATCCCGGCGTAGGGGGTGAGGCGAGGTGGGGTCCTCGCTCTGCCCACTCTTGCGGCCGATACGGTTGGGCTCTTGTGGGGCGTTGCTGCTCGTCCGTGACCGGTTCCAGCGATGACTGCCACATGCTGACGGGGTGGGCGGGCTGTCCGCCAGGGATTGATGGCTGGGGGCTACCCGGTTGCGGCGCCAAGGGCCGTGAGGTGTCGGCGTACCGGTAGTCGACGGGCGCGGGATGTGCTGCGGCGGACGTCCCGGTGAGGAACGGGGTGCCGATGGGCTTCGGGTAGGTGCCGGTCGGTTGGGCGAGCAGGGCGAGGGGGAGCAGAACGGTGGCGGTGAGCCCGGCGGGGGCGTGTGGGCGCAGCTGGACGCGGATGCCGTGGCGGTGTGCCAGTCGGGCGACTACGAACAACCCCATGCGGCGCGAGACCTCCACATTCACGGTGGCGGGGCTGGTCAGTCGCTCGTTGGCCTGACTGAGTTCCTCGTATGTCATGCCGATGCCGGTGTCGCTGATCGACAGCAGAACGCCGCCGCTGTCGATCGTGTTGCAGGAGACGATGACTGGAGTCTCGCGGGGGGAGAACGACAGAGCATTTTCGAGCAGTTCGGCCAGCAGATGGACGACATCGTTGACGGCTTGGCCGGCGATCGGGTTGTCGCCGGGGATGAGGATCTGGATCCTGTGGTAGTTCTCAACCTCCGACAACGCGGCCCGGACGACATCGACGAGGGGGACCGGCCGGCTCCACAGGCGTGGAGGGTCTTGCCCGGCCAAGACGAGCAGGTTTTCGCTGTTGCGCCGCATGCGGGTGGCCAGGTGGTCAAGTTTGAACAGGTTTCCCAGTCGTTGCTCGTCCTGCTCGCCTTGCTCCAGCCCGTCAATGAGGGTGATCTGCCGCTCGACAAGGGTTTGGCTGCGGCGCGAGAGGTTGACGAACATCGCGTTGACGTTGGAGCGCAGCCGGGCCTCTTCGCCGGCCAGGTGATATTCCGTTGCGACGCGACCAGGCTATCGCGTCGGCATGCCGGGTGGTGAGCCACTAGCCTGTATCAGGTGCTGAGTCGGCTCGTCATCGTC
>NZ_JBFANV010000201.1:0-3346 GCF_040674955.1 Nonomuraea sp. NPDC049695
ACATCAAGACCAAAGGACAGGCGGCCGGGCTGGTCGTCTCAGGGCGTGGAGACCCACCCGGGTCCGCGAAACGTCAAGCACCCCGTTCCACAGCAGGGGCCGCGCAAGCGGCACGAGCTGCCGCATAGCGGCACGGGAATCCCCGTCCCTTCAGGACGAGGAGCAGGTCAAGGTTGGACTCTCCCACTGTGGGAGGCTCCATGCTCCTCCCAGCCGTCACCGGAGGAGAGCGACGTATGACCATCGTGAAGGACATCGAGGCCCGCGGCACGCAGCACTGCGAGACGACGGCGCTGGGCGTGCTGCTGCGGCACGAGGGGCTTGATCTGTCCGAGCCCATGCTGTTCGGGCTGGGCTCGGGTCTGTCCTTCATCTATTGGGACAGCAAGGGCATGGCGTTCCCCTTTCTCGGGGGCCGCGTCAAGCCTTTCGACCTCACCAGGAACCTGGCCGCCAGGCTGGGGCTGACGTTGATGACCCTGGAGACCACCTCACCGCGCAAGGCGTGGGAGAACGTGGCCACCCCCATCGACGCCGGTCGGCCGGTCGGTCTCCAGCTCGACTGCTACCACCTGGACTATTTCCGGTCCAAGGTGCACTTCGGCGGTCATGTCGTCGCCATGTACGGCTACGACGAGCACGACGTCTACCTGGTGGACACCGACCAGCAGGGAGGAGCGGTGCGCACCAGCCGGGCCGGCCTCGCCATGGCACGGGCCGAACGCGGCCCGATGACCGCCAGGAACCGTTCGTTCACCATCACCCTGCCGGCCCACCCGCTTTCCTGGCAGGACCAGATCATCCCCGCCATCAAGGACTGCGCCGATGCCTTCCTCGCCGCTCCCATCGCGAACCTGGGCCACCGCGGCATCGAGAAAGCCGGCAAACAGGTGCCCGGATGGCTGCTACGCGCCGGTGAGCCGCAGCAGGACCTGCCGCAGGCCGCCCTCCTCATGGAGAAGGGCGGCACCGGAGGTGCCCTGTTCCGCGCCCTCTATCGCGACTTCCTCGACGAGTGCACCCGGCTGATCGACGACGGCAACCTTCGTACCGGTCACCGGCTGTACGCCGAAGCCGCCGTCCTGTGGACGGACGTGTCCGCCTTGATCGCGAAGGCTGGCGAGAGCGGCGACACGGGGTACCTCGAGCAGGCCGGCGTTCTCCTCCATGATCTTTCGCGCATCGAGAAGGACGCCATGCAGGTGCTGCGTCAGTTGTAGCTCAATACTTTCGTCGCATCAGCAGATGGCCCCTGCGGAACCGCTCATCCTCATGAGGCTCGCGCAGCATTCGCCCCACTTCGACGAACCCCGCCTTGCGCGCCAGTTCGGCGAGGTCGTCGATCGGCCATCGGTAGGCCGGCGTCACCTTGTGATCGAACTGCAGTACCGGCCCACCCTCGGACTCGAAGAAGCCGAGCAGGAGGTAACCGCCTGGGGCCAGCACCCGGTGGAACTCGGCGAAATATGGCGGCAGTTCCTGTGGCGGGATGTGGATCACGGAGTACCAGGACACGAGGCCGCCCAGCTCGCCGTCCGCCAGGTCGAGGGCGTCCATCGAACCGACCTCGAAGCGCAGATCGGGATAGGCCTCACGGGCGAGGTCGATCATCACAGCGGACAGGTCGACGCCGAAGGCGTCCAGCCCGAGGTCCCGCAGGTGCGCCGTCATGTATCCGGGACCACATCCGGCCTCGGCCACGGGTCGGGGACCGGCGGCCCGTACGAGCTCGGCGAACGCGGCGATCAGCGCGCGATCCAGGGCCAGGCGGTCGAGACTGTCTCGGACGAACTCGGCATAAAGAGCGGCGACGGCATCGTAAGCGTCCGCCGTCGCCGTCAGGTAGGGGGAGGATTCGGCCATGGCGGCTGACTGTAGTTCATGACGGCCGGCTCACGTGCCTTCCGACGGTCGTTGATGAAACTTTCGCGTTCTGGAGAGCGTTTTCCCACGCCCGCGGTGGCTTCCATCCTCGCTCGTTGACATACCTGCGGCGGTTGGGGACCCTACCCCCTTGTTAGCGCTCACGTTCTTCGGGTCCTCGTCATCGAGGGCGGTCATGGTGATCTCCGCTCTCTCCTCGCGCCATCTCTCGCCGTACCTCGCGATGGCGCGGGACCGACTGCGGCGCCGGCGGCCGCGACGGCGGGGTTCGAGCCGCAATGGAGGAATCAGATGCACCAACGAGGAGTACGCGGGAGCCTTGTCGCCTGGGTCTTAGCCGTCTGTCTGGCCAGCGTCGCGGTGGCGACCACGGTCACGGCGCAGGCTGCCTCGGCCGGATGTCAGGTCACGTACACCGTCGGCTCGCAGTGGGGCGGCGGCTTCAGCGCCAACGTGGCGATCAAGAACCTCGGCGATCCACTCGCGAATTGGGCCCTGCGCTGGACCTTCGGCGCCGGGCAGACGGTCAGCCAGGCATGGAACGCCGGCGTGACGCAGAGCGGCAGTGCGGTGACCGCCTCCAACGTGAGCTGGAACGGCTCCCTGGCGACGGGCGCCAGCACCTCGTTCGGATTCAACGGCACCTGGAACAACTCCAGCAACCCCGTGCCGACCAGCTTCACGGTCAACGGCGTCACCTGCACGGGCAGCGTGACCCCGACCCCAACCGTGACCCCCACCCCGCCCACGTCACCGACGCCGACCCCGGGCACCCCGCCGCCGTCGCGTACGGTGCGGGTCTACTGGCTCAAGCCGTCGGACGTTGCGTACGACCAGCGGTACCCGGACGGCATCACCAAGGTCATGCAGGAGGCCCAGCGCTTCTTCAAGCAGGAGCTGGGCAAGACGTTCACCTTGAACAGCCCGGTCGTCGAGGTCGTCAACGGTGACCACCCGCGAAGCTGGTACGAGAACACGCCGAACTGCGGTGAGAAGTACTGGTGGGCGGTCTGCAACATGCAGGAAGAGCTGCGCAGGAAGTTCGGCCTTGGCGCACCGGACAGCCGCTGGCTCAACGTCGGCGAGGTCAGCGCCGAGGGCGACGGCGCCGGTGGTGGCGGCGGCAACGGATGGGTGATCCTCAGCGGCCACGACGCCGACGGCGCCGCAGGCATCAACGGCCCGATGAATCGCTGGTACGGCGGCATGGTGCACGAGCTGGGACACGCGTTCGGCCTGCCCGACGCCACGTCCACCGACGGCACGTGCATGTCGGCATCCCTCTACGACTACCCGAACTGCCACTTCAGCCAGTCGCAGAAGGACAGCATGCTCCGCGGCTCCTACGGCAGCTTCCTCTCCTGACCAGTGACGGGCGGCGTGACCCGCCGGCACGCCGCGGCGGCTGGAGCGCGGGTTGGCGGTCTGCCCCCCCCGCCGGCCGATCATAAAAATCGGAATA
>NZ_JBFANV010000202.1:0-3344 GCF_040674955.1 Nonomuraea sp. NPDC049695
CCCGGCTGCTGGAGGAGATTCAGGTCAAGGACGACTTCATCGGCCAGGTCGAGTTCACCGTCAGCATCGACTCCACCATCGCCCGCGCCCACCAGTGTCGGCGTACACCCATGACTACAGAGATCGGTACGGACAAAGGTGCAGAGGTAGGCCGCCGCTTGACGAGGGGCTGCCCTGGTTATCGGCGGCCATCCGGGATAGTGACGAGCCCGCCTTCGTAGGCCGCGATGACGAGTTGGGCCCGGTCGCGGGCGTGCAGTTTGGCCAGGAGGCGGCCGACGTGCGTCTTGACCGTGCCGACGGTGAGGTGGAGGTGCTCGGCAATCTCGGAGTTGGACATGCCGTTGCCGATGAGGGTGAGCACCTCGCGCTCGCGTTGCGTGATGTCGCCGAGGTCTCGCACGACCGGGGCGGGGTGAGCGCCCCGCAGGAACTCGGCGATGAGCCGACGGGTCGCGGAAGGGGCGAGCAGCGCTTCGCCGACGGCGACGACGCGGATGGCGGCCAGGAGCTCGGCCGCCGTGGCGTTCTTGACGAGGAAGCCGCTTGCGCCGGCCCGCAGCGACGCGTATACGTATTCGTCCAGGTCGAAGGTGGTGAGGATCAGCACGCGGACGCCGGCGCTGTCCGGGTGCGCGCAGATGCGCCTGGTTGCCTCGATGCCGTCCATGTCCGGCATGCGCACGTCCATGAGGACGACGTCGGGTCGCCGCTGGCGGGCCAGGAGCACGGCTTCGGCGCCGGTGCCCGCCTCTCCCACGGTGGCCAGCCCTGGTGTGGTGTCGATGAGGACTTTGAGGCTGTCGCGTACCAGCACCTGGTCCTCGGCCAGCAGGACCCGGATGGGCGGGGACGGGTCGTGCGGAGCGGCGTCGACGGTCATGTCATGGTGCCGCTCTGGTCGTAAGGCAGTCGAGCCGCCACGCGAAAACCTCCCTCGGGCCGGTGCCCTGCGCTGAAGGTGCCTCCGTACATCTTGGCCCGTTCGCGCATGCCGATCAGGCCGTGTCCGCCGTGGCCCGCTCGCAGCGGCCGTCCATGGCGGGGGCCGTCGTCGACGACCTCGATCGTGGCCTCCCGCCCGTCGATGTCCACGCTGACCGAGCAGCGGGTGGGCGCCGCGTGGGTGATGACGTTGGTCAGTGCCTGTTGCACGATTCGGTACACCGACATCGCGACCGTGGGAGGCAGCTCGGCCTCTTGGCGGACGGTCAGGTCCACCTCGACCCCGGCGGAGCGGGCGTGGGCGGCTAGCTCGGGCAGGTCCGCCATACCGGGAACGGGCAGATGGGCCTGCTGGGGGTCGCTGTCGGAGCGCAGGAGGCCGAGCACTCGGTGGATTTCGGTGAGGGTGCTTCGGCTGGTCTGTTCGATGACGGTCAGCGCGGCGCGTACCTCGTGCGGCCGGGCGTCGGCGACGTGGTTGGCCACGGTGGCCTTGACGGCGATCAGGCTCATGCTGTGGCCGATGACGTCGTGCAGTTCGCGGGCTATGCGCCTGCGCTCGTCGGCAACGGCCGCCTCGGCGAGGTGCCGGACGAGGCGGGCGGTCGTGTCCCGTTTCCAGCGGGCGACAGCCCCGATGGCCCATCCGGCAGCCAGCAGGACACCGATCACGCCGATCTCGATCGGCCAGGCCGGCGGCACCTCGCTGGGCCCCGCCGCGGGGTCGAGGCCGGGGAACACCCGCTCGTAGAAGATCAGGATCGCGGTGACCGCACCGGACGCGCACGCCGCCAAGCCCGCAGCCGACCATGCGACCGAGGTGGTGGAGGCCACCAGGTACAGCACGAGCACGGTCGGCACGAACGTCACCCAGATCGCGCCCGCCGCGACGGCGCCGATCACGGTCGCCAGCACGCCCGCGGCGCACGCGAGGGCGAGCATGGCACGCGGCCGGCGCCGCCGGACGGCGACCGGCAAGCTCACGACCGCCGCGACCGGCCAAGCCGACCAGGCGGGCCACCACGACGACGGCCCCGGCGGATCGACGATGGCATATCTGATGATCAGCGCCACGATGACCGCCGTCGCCGCGTCGGCGACACCCCGCCCGTCGAACCGCCGCCCAGCCCACTCCATGACGGGACGTTATCGCCCTACCAGATCGCCCGGCATCTGCCCACGGTCGGACATCCCGCATCCGTCTGGGGTCGTACCACCGGCTCGTGCACGCCGACCAAAGATGCGACCTGAGCCAGACGCGCCCCCATCGCAGCGCCCATCACCATGCTGGTGCGCCCGGCATACCAAGCCGAGACGCGCCGACATCGACAAGACGGGCAGGAACTCATGAAGTTTGATCTTCAGGGGCGAATCACACGATGGCGACAGGCCGACGCGGACCGGCGCGCCGCCAACGCTACGGCCAACCTGGGCCGGCAACACCCGTTTCCCGGACGATGGATGAGCGCCATCTCGCTGATCGGCGGCCCCATACTGATCATGACTGGAACTCTCCTGCGCTCCCAGTTCCACTTCTTCATCCCTCACCAACTCGCCGCCTACAGCCGGCACCCCGCCCTCATCACTGCCGCCTATACCTGCTTCGCCGCCGGGTTCGTCCTGCTGTGGCCGGCGGTCGTGACGCTGGCGCAACGGATCGCTGCCACCAACCCGCTGTGGGGACTGTGGGGCGGTTGTTTGGTGATCGTCGGCCTGTTCACCCGGACCTTCCAGTTCGGCACTGATCACCTGGCCTTCCACCTGACGGACAGCCTTGGCCTGCAGACAATGCTCAACGGCATCGACGACTACTACACAGCATGGAGAGATACGCGCTGGCATCCGTTCAAGGCCATATCCGGACCGGCGTTCTTCGGCTGGGTCGTGCTGGCCATCGGCGCCCATCGCTCCGGCGCCCTGGGGCTGGGCCGCTCGGTCGCCCTCGGCCTGATGTCGGTGCTCGCGCTCGGGCCGCTCAAAGGCACCCAAATCCCGCAGTCTTTCATCGCCGTGGGCGGCCTCTGCGTCGCCTTCATCCCCCTGGGCATCTCCCTGCTGCGCAGCGGTCCCCCGCCGACCAGACGCGCCATGGTCTGGGTCGTCGTCCTCATCGTCGTGCACATCCTCATGACGACCTACGGCCCAAAGGGATGACGCTCCAGACCAGTGGTACGTCGGCAAGCCCTTGAACTCACCTCACCGACACCGGCATCTGCATATCTACCTGTACGCGGTTTTGCACGTTCATCTGTACGCCGACAACCAGCACGCCGCCGGAGCCCGAAAAAGGGGGACGACGGCGGGTGTCAATCCCCTGAAAACGTGGAGACGGTTCTATGCCACAGCGGTCCTCAGCAGGGCCGATGAGGCTTGTCTCTTCTCGATCATGTGACGTTCGA
>NZ_JBFANV010000203.1:0-3270 GCF_040674955.1 Nonomuraea sp. NPDC049695
GGGTCGTTTACGCCTCCTCTCCGCTGATCCCTCCGTACGTCGATCCGTGGCTGGCCGGGATCGTGATCGGCGCGGCCGTGGTGATGGCCGTGGCCGAGCGGCCGCCGCGTAGTGGCGGAATCAATCTGTTCGACATGGGTGGGGGTCCGTCCGCCTGTGTTCTGCTGTGTTGCGAGAGGGTGGATCAAGGTTGACTGCGTTCGTACGGGACGTCGCGAGTATGGGGCGCGAGGCCATCGAGGTGGTGGGGGCTCGTACCAACAATCTGCGGGACGTGTCGGTGAGCATCCCCAAGGGGTGGCTCACCGCCTTCACCGGGGTGAGCGGCAGCGGCAAGACCTCGCTGGCCATCGACACCCTGCACAACGAGGCCCAGCTACGGTATCTGGAGGGGCTTTCGCCGTTCGTGCGGCAGTACATCACCCAGCGCAATCGGCCGAAGGTCGACCGCATCCTGGGACTCGGCGCGACGCTCGCGGTCGACCAGCGCCGCCTGAACCGCAACCCCCGGTCCACGGTCGCGACGATCACCGGCATCGACGGGCATCTGGGGCTGCTGTACTCCCGCCTTCCGGGGATCGGCGCGGACCCGGCGGCGGAGAGCGTCACCGGGCATCTGACGACCGCTCATTTCGACCGCAACACCCCGGAAGGCAGCTGCGCGGACTGTCATGGGGTGGGCGGGCGCTGGCAGGCGCAGGAGGACCTGGTCATCACCCATCCGGAGCTTCCGCTCTTCGAGGGGGCCTCGCCTTGGTACGCCAAGTGGCGGTCGGGGGAGCACGCGTTCGTGCCGGCGCTCGCCGACAAGCGCGGCGTGGACCTCGGCCGGCCATGGCAGTCGCTGCCGGAGGAGTTCCGCCACTGCGTGCTGTACGGCACAGGTGAGGAGAAGGTCGAGGCGACCGTCGACATGACCAGCAGAAAGGAGACGGTCTCGGTGACCTACACCTCGAGCCAGCCGCTGCGGGGGGCGCTGGCCGAGGTGGAGCGGGTGTTCGTGAACGCCCAGACCTCCAGCGCCAAGCAGCGCTACCTGCCGTACATGCGCAAGCAGCCGTGCGGCACCTGCGGCGGCAGCGGGTACGACCAGGTGGCCCGGTCCGTGCGGCTCGGCGGGCTGACCTATCCCGACCTGCTCGAGGTGGACGTACGGGAGGTGCGCAGCTGGGCGGAGCGTGTGGCCGGCGACCTGGGCGCCCGGCAGCGCGAGGTGGGTGAGCCGCTGCTGCAGGACCTGGGTCGCAGACTCGGGATCCTCGACCGGCTCGGCCTGGCCCATCTCCAGCTGTCCCGGAGCGCGGCGACACTGTCCGGGGGTGAGTTGCAGCGAACCCGGCTCGCCGCGCAGCTCAGCACCGAGCTGAGCGGCATCGTCTTCGTCCTGGACGAGCCCGGGACCGGGCTGCATCCGGCGGATAAGGCGCACCTGCTCGACATCGCCCTGGAGCTACGCAAGGCCGGCAACACGGTGCTCCTGGTCGAGCACGACCCTGAACTGATCGCCCGGGCCGACTGGGTGATCGACATGGGGCCCGGCGCGGGCCGCCTCGGCGGTGAGATCCTGGTGTCGGGGCTTCCCGCCGACGCGGCCGCCCACCCGACGTCGCTGACCGGACGCTATCTGGCCGGTGAGGGGCCGCGGCTGCGCCGGACCCGCCGTCCGGCCGGGGATGACACCGGCTGGGTGGAGTTGCACGGCCTTCGTGCGCGCAACGTGACCGCAGACCTGGTGCGTTTCCCCGCCGGTCGGCTCACCTGCCTGACCGGGGTGAGCGGCAGCGGCAAGAGCAGCCTGCTCGGCGCGCTCGCGGCGAGCGTGGAGGCCGCCCTGAACGGGACGACGATCGACACGGTGCGACAGGTGACTGGCCTGGAGGGGTTCGACTGGGTCGCCGTCGTCGATCAGGAACCGCTCGGGCGCACGCCGCGGTCCAACCCGGCCACCTACAGCAAGGCGTTCGACATTGTCCGCAAGCTGTTCGCCGAAACCGACGTGGCGCGCGGACGCGGGGTCAATGCCTCCTGGTTCAGCTTCAACACCGCGGGTGGTGGCCGCTGCGAAACCTGCACCGGTTATGGCCGCAAGCTGGTCGACATGCACTTCCTGCCGGATGTGTGGGTGGTCTGCGACGCGTGCGAGGGGCGGCGCTACCAGCCGGAGGCTTTGGAGATCAGGTACCAGGGATTGGCCATCGATCAGGTGCTGGAGCTCACCGTCGCCGAGGCAGTGGAGCAGTTCTCCGAACCCCGGCAACTCGCGGAAACCCTGGGAGCCTTGAACCAGGTCGGGCTCGGCTATCTCCAGCTCGGCCAGAGCGCCACAGAGTTGTCCGGCGGCGAGGCGCAGCGGCTGAAGCTGGCGTCCGCGATCCAGCGCGGTGCCGCGGGCCGCAAGGCCGGTCTTGTCGTTCTCGACGAACCCGTCTCGGGCCTGCACCCGTCTGATGTCCAGCGTGTGGTGGATGCGCTCGATGTGCTGCTCGACTCGGGCAACACCGTCGTCGTGGCCGAACATGACATCCCCGTCGCCGCGTCCGCGGACTGGGTGATCGACCTGGGGCCGGGAGCCGGTCCGGACGGGGGCGCGGTGATCGCGGAGGGCACCCCGGACGCCGTCGCGACCGCGAACACCCCGACCGCCGGTTTCTTCCGGCGGTACGCGGCGGGCCTGCCGCTCCTGGAAGTGCGAGATGGCGAGCGCTGCTGAGAGGGCGGGGCGCGTCTTGCGGCACGTCCTGCACTGCAACCGATCGACCGCGACGGAGATCCGGCGACGAGTTCCCTTTTCGCCCGCCCGCCTGCGTGGTTCGAGGGCGTCACCTCACTGTATAGCGGTGATCCCGCCGAGGCGCATGACAACTTCGCCCAGTCAGCCCAGTCAGCCCGGTCGCTCGTCGCTCCGCGCGAGCGTGTGCAGCGGGCGATCGTGTCGACTGATCAGGCACTTGCCCACATCCGCCTCGGCGATCCGCGCTCGGCCGCCGAGTTGCTGCACGAGTGCATCGACGCCACATCCGAAACGGGCGGTCGAGTCGCAGCAATCCGCCTGGGTCGTGCGCGCCGCGACTCCCACCGCTCGGGCATCGACCGGGTAACGAGACTAGGCTCCGACGTATTGGCATGTAACCGCGAAGGGATCCGATCATCAGCAGCGACTTTGTCTCTCCGTGGGCGCACCGGCCAAGGCCGGTGTCATGGTCATGGCCATCCCCTGTCTCATCCTCTTCATCGTGTTGCAGCGCCACTACGTGCGCGGATTCATGTCAG
>NZ_JBFANV010000204.1:0-3116 GCF_040674955.1 Nonomuraea sp. NPDC049695
ACCGCGCCTGATGGGAGCTCGAGGTCCGCGGTCAGGCGTCGCAGCAGGCCGGGCGTGCCCGGCCCGTCGTAGCGCAGGATCTCCTCCACCGTTGAGTGCAGCAACGAAGGCGTGGCAACGAGTTCCCGATACCGCTCCGGGTGTAACAGCAGCCGATACGCTCCCCGCGAGATCATCATGGTCGTGGTCTCGAGCCCGGCCGTGATCAACGCGAACAGCAGGGTGATCAGTTCGTCTTCGCTGAGCCGGTCCTCCCCATCCCGGGCATGAATGAGGTCGTCCACAAGATCACGGCCGGGATTGGCGCGGCGGGCAGCCACCAGCTGCGCGCTGTAGCTCATGAAATCGCTGAAAGCGGCCATGCGCGCCGCCATCGACGAGCTGGATGCCGACAAGAAGGCTGAGCTCCAGCTTCGGAAACGTGGGTAGTCCTGCGTGGGCACCCCCAGCACCTGACAGATCACCCGAGAGGACAACGGCAGCGCGTAATCGGCCACCAGATCGACGCCGGAGTGGTCGGCTTGGTCCAGGAGATCATGAGCAATCTCGCGGCACGAGACTCGCCAGCGCTCGGCGGATGCCACTGTGAAGGCTCTGGCCAGGATCCGGCGTTGCCTCGCATGCTCGGGACCGTCCATGTTGATCAACACGTCGGGCACGTCGTCGACGGACATGCCTTCAACAAGCCGCGGGAGACCGGGCTCCGACAAGTCGCGACTGCTGTGCGGGCAGGTCAGCAGAGCACGCACGTCGTCGTAGCCGACCGCCGTGTCGATGCTGTCGCCGCTGGGCACCGTGGTCGGAGCAACGGGACGCGATCGGTAGCGCTCAGCCAGTGCGGGCGAGGGGGTTCCGTGCGGGCCTGGCGGCAACTCCGGCCATGCTGCGGTGTCCTGATGAGCAGTCATGAATTCTCCCTGTTGGTGTCGAATGACTGGCGCGCCGTTTGGCGCAGGCCCGCTCACCGCGTGGCCGGGGCCGCTGAGGCCTGCGGCGTGCGGTGGCAGGAGCAGCACGGCGCGGGAGACGGAGGAAGCCTGCTCCCACGGGGGATCACAGGACGACAGCTGGCTGGACGACAGGCTGCTCGTAATAGGCCCAGCTTTCGGGTGTCATGAGGGTGGAGGCGATCATCATGGCGGTCAGGCCGGGCGGGTAACCGATCACCAGCCCCATCACCGCGGTCTCCACCTCGGCCAGCATCGCGGGCTGCTCGGCGAAAGCCGCGACCGGCACGTCCCGGCAGCGGTACAGAGCGGCGCACTGCCGCTCGGCCAGCGCCGGCAAAAGGGCCTGCCGGTAGGCCGACACCTCATCACCGGCCTCATCGTCGGTCTTGTCGCCTGCTTTGACGTCCGCGTACAGCGTGCCCAGCGCCTGCCGGTAGGCGTGCTGCAGCTCGGCGATCTTCCACAGCTCGCCCATCTTCTCCGTGCGGCCGACGCGGATCTTGCCGGACATGACGCCGGTCCGATCCAGCCGGGCCTCCTCTTCCACCACGGCCACCGGCAGACCAAGGCGCGTGATCAACGCCTTGAGCTGCTGCACGCTGGGTTCGACGCCGGGGCCGAGCAGATCAGCGAGGTCAGCCCGGGTGAGCATGACCTCGGCGTAGGCGAGCCAGCCCTTCAGCACCGCGTACACCGGCCAGGCCTGCCAGCGCGCCCCCTCCGGGAAGGCGTTCTTCAGCCCGGCGTAGACCTCGTTGCCGTCGTAGATGTCACTGCCCGGCGGCTCGGCCAGGATCCGGTTCCACGCGCTGCACATCCGCACGGCCGGCATGGGCAACTCCTCCCAACCCGTCACGCACCGGTCATTGACCATCGCGACGAACGGGATGCGGCCCTGCACCGCCACGCCCTGGTAGAGGCCGTGCATCGGACGGTTACGGCCGTGCGCCGGCCGGTACACGCCGCCCGCCGGAAGATCAGAAGGTCCCGGCCCCCCCTTGGATCCGGGACCTCCTCCCGCACCCCCCGGGCGCCAGACCGGGGTGCGGGGGTCATCGCGATAACGCCAGCCATCGCCGACATGCTCACTGTGGAGTGGAGGTTGGTGTGACACGTTCAGCCCCCTGTACTGGTGATGTGATGACCCGAACCGGAGGTCCGGATCCTTGTGCTGGCGCCCTACCTCGCGTTGTCGCATCAAAGCGCCCTATGGAGCTCGAAGGAGCGCTTGGATGCGACAAACACGATCACTGCTTCACAGGGGTTCTGTCAACGGTCAATGTCGCCCAAGGGCGCACTTGTCGCATCGATGCGACATTCTGTAACCTTGATCGCAGACATCACTCTCGTCTAGGGAGACGTTTCGTGTCCGACTCACCTGACCGTCCGCCACCGTCGCATGACGTGCGAGCGGACCACCTCAGGAGCCTGCTGCAGAAGGTGGCTGACCTGTCGGCCATCGGCCCACTCTCGATTGCCGAGCGGCTCAAGCTCCTGATCAGGTTCGTTCCCGATCCCGCGACGAGCGAGCTGTACAACCAGCCGAGCCTGGCGAAGAGGTCGAAGGTAGACCGGCGCGTCATCAACAAGATCGTGCTCGGGAGGGTCACCGTACCCACCACACAGACTCTCGCTGCCCTGGCTGACAGCTTCGGAGTGCCGATCACCTATTTCACCGACCCGGATGTGGGCGCCGTACTGCGCCGCGAGCTGCAGCAGCTGGCCAGGGCTGTTGACGTCGGACAACGACTTGATGATCTGGGTGTTGTGTCGGCCAACTTCCGACTGGCCCCTGCGACGGATGCACTCCTGCATCGAGTGGTGGGACTTGTTCAGAGCGACGACGATGAAGCACCCAACATCGCGGCGGCAAACCTGGCCGCACTGGATTCGCTGGTCACCGTGCTGGAAAGCGCCAAGGCCGCCCATGCCCAAGGCAAACGCTCGAATCCGCCGACAACGTAACCCATGACCCGTTCTGGGTCCTTGAGGGACGGCCCAACCTCGTCGTCGTCTCAGTCCGCCAGCGAATCGTTTCGGTGAGGGGGAAAGCGCATCGTGTTCGACGATCGGGTGGTGCCTCTCGACGACATCGTCAGGCTGCTCCCACGGCGTTTCACCCCCCGGCGCGACATCCCAACCGTCTGCGAGAAGCTCAGCGACCTG
>NZ_JBFANV010000205.1:0-2843 GCF_040674955.1 Nonomuraea sp. NPDC049695
GCCACCAACCGGCACGCATCGGCCAGCTCCAGCACCCCGGCCACATGCGCCGCGGTGATCTCACCCAGCGAATGCCCGGCCACAAAATCAGGCCGCACGCCCAGCGATTCCAGCAGCCGGTACAACGCCGTCTCCACCGCGAACAGCCCCGCTTGAGCGAACACTGTCTGATCCAGCACCCCACCGGCCTCGCCGAGAATGATCTCCCGCAGGCTCAACCCACCGGCCAGGCCGCTCACCACGCCCGCAGTGAGTTCGGCTTCCAGCAGCGCACACGCCTCGTCAAAGGCGCGGGCGAACACCGGGAAGGCCGCATACAACTCCCGGCCCATCCCAGAGCGCTGCGCACCCTGACCGGAGAACAGCACCGCCACCCGACCTGGCCGCGCCCGGCCCACCATAACCGAGGACGGCTCCAGCACTCCGGCCGTCAACCCTTCGGCCGTCGGCTCGTCGGCGGCCAGTGCTCGCAGTCCGGCCAGCAGACCCTCCCGGTCTGCCGCCGGCAGCACCGCCCGATGCTCCAGGGCGGTCCGGCGTGCCAGCCTGGTCGCCATCTCCAGCGGACTGGCCTCGTCGTGCTTGGTCATGAATCTGGCCAGTCGGCCGGCCTGCGCCCGCAGCGCCGCTTCGCTCTTGGCCGACACCAGCACCGGAGGTGCCGGAAGCGCGGCGGTGTCTTCCGTTCCGGTGGAGGCTGCGGCGGGGAGGGCAGCTTGCCCTTGGGTGGGCTCCCCATCGTTCCGCACCGCGCCGGCCTCGAGCTCCGACGGTGGCACAACAGTGCTGGCGGCCGACGGCTCCTCAGCGGGCGGTTCTTCCAGGATCACGTGAGCGTTGGTACCGGAGATGCCGAACGACGACACCCCAGCCCGGCGCGGCCGGTCCACGTCCTGGGGCCAGGGCTGGGGCTCGGTCAGCAGCTCCACCGCCCCGCCGGACCAGTCCACCTTCGACGACGGCGCATCCACGTGCAACGTCTTGGGCAACAACCCGTGCCGCATCGCCAAGATCATCTTGATCACACCGGCCACCCCGGCCGCCGCCTGGGTATGCCCCAGATTCGACTTCACCGAGCCCAGCCACAGCGGTGATGGGCGGTCCTGGCCGTAGGCGGCCAGCAGCGCCTGCGCCTCGATCGGATCCCCCAGCGCGGTGCCGGTGCCGTGCGCTTCGACCGCGTCCACATCGCCGGGCGTGAGCCCAGCGGCCGCCAGGGCCTGGGCGATCACCCGCTCCTGCGAAGGGCCGTTGGGTGCGGTCAGGCCGTTGGAGGCGCCGTCCTGGTTGATCGCGCTGCCGCGCAGCACCGCGAGCACCCGGTGCCCACGACGCCGGGCGTCCGACAGCCGCTCCACCACCAGCACGCCGACACCCTCGCCCCAGCCGACCCCATCGGCCGCCTCGGCGAACGCTTTGCACCGGCCGTCGGCGGCCAGGCCCCGCTGCCGCGAGAACTCCACGAACGCATCCGGCGTGGCCATCACCGTCACTCCGCCGGCCAGTGCCAGGTCGCACTCTCCCGTACGCAACGCCTGTGCCGCCAGATGCAATGCCACCAGCGACGACGAACACGCCGTGTCCACCGACACCGCCGGCCCTTCCAGGCCGAACGCGTACGACACCCGGCCGGACACCACGCTGCCCTGTGTTCCGGTGGCCACCAGGCCCTCGGCCTCCGGTGTGGCGACCGCGCCGGAGCCGTAGTCATTGGCCATTACCCCGGCGAACACCCCGGTCGGGGTGCCGCGCAGCCCGGACGGATCGATGCCGGCGTGCTCCAAGGCCTCCCAAGCGGTTTCCAGGATGAGCCGCTGCTGGGGATCCATGGCCACCGCTTCGCGCGGGCTCAGCGCGAAGAACTCCGGGTCGAAGTCGGCGGCATTGGACAGGAATCCGCCAGCGCGGGCGTATGACGTTCCCGGGTGGTCGGGATCCGGATGGAACAGCGATCCCAGGTTCCAGTCTCGGTCGGTGGGGAAGCCGGTGATGCCATCACGATCGTCGATCAGAAGCTGCCACAGATCCTCGGGACTGGTGACCTGACCAGGGAAACGACAGGCCATCCCCACCACCGCGATCAGATCACCAGCCGGGCCGCCGGACGGGACGGCCGGGACCGGACGGCGCGCCGTGGCACCGGACAGGGCAGCATCCAGATGCACCGCCAGCGCGCGGGGAGTGGGATGATCGAACACCAGCGTCGGGGTGAGCCGCAGCCCGGTCACCGCGTGCAGCCGATTGCGCAGCTCCACCGCGGTCAGCGAATCGAACCCGAAATCCTGGAACGGCCGATCCGTTTCGATGGCCGCAGCGCTGTCATGGCCCAAGATGGCCGCCGCCTGGCCACAGACCACATCCAGCAACCGCCGCTGCCGCTGCGGGGCCGACAGGTGAGCCAGCTCGGCCACCAGCGGCCGCACCGCACCAGCATCCGCGGTGGGGTCAGCCGCGCGGGAGGGGTCGGCGGCAGGGCGCGCGGCCGGCCCGGCCAGCTCAAGCAGCAGGACCGGCAGATCGGCCCCACGCCGGCCCAGCCCGGCCGGATCGAACCGGGCCGCCACCACATGCGCCCGCCCCGCCTGCAGACCGGCATCCAACAGCGCCAGGCCCTGACCCGCGGTCAACGACACCAGCCCCGCGGCGCGCATCCGCGCCTCATCGCGGGCACTGATCCGGCCGGCCATGCCGCGCTCCTCGGCCCACGGCCCCCACGCCAGCGACAGCGCCGGCAGACCGGCCGCGGCCCGCGCCACCGCCAGCGCATCGACGAAAGCGTTGGCGGCCGCGTAGTTCCCCTGCCCGGCCCCGTCCACCACCCCGGCCAGCGAGGAGAACACCAC
>NZ_JBFANV010000206.1:0-2721 GCF_040674955.1 Nonomuraea sp. NPDC049695
GCTTCTTCCGGCCCTGTGGCGACCGATCCTGCCGGATCTCGAACACTGCAACCCCTGGATAGATCAGGTGTTGCAACGATCATTGGAACCTAAGCGGGCCGGGCCCTTCTGCGTAGGCGGCGGTACTAGCCGGCGATGTTGCCGGTGCGGTACTCGAGCGCCTTGGTGGCGTACTTGTTGTTGGCGCCGTACTGGTAGATGCCGATGGTGGCGACGGCCGGGTCACCGGCCTCGTTGAACTCGACCGGGCCGCTGACGCCCTCGTAGTCGATGTCCTTGCCGGCCTTCAGCAGGTCGACGCACTCCTTGAAGCTCTTGCACTTCTCGCCGCCCTTGCTCACCTCGGCCAGCTTGGCCGCGATGTCCACGCCGGCGTCGCTCTTGGCGGCCTCGGCGGCCAGCGCGAGCAGGTTCGCCGCGTCGTACGACTCGGGGGCGTAGCTGAAGTCCTGCAGCTTGGGGTCGATCTCCTTCAGCTTGCTCTGGAACTCCTCGGGAGCCGCGGCGCCGGGGATCGTGCCCTTGACGCCGTCGAGCGTGCCCTTGGGCATCTTCACGTAGTTCGTGTTGGACGTGTTGCCGTCCACCATGTACCACTTGTGCTTGTCCGCGGGCAGGCCCTGCTTGACCAGCTCGGCGATGACCTTCGCCGTCTCCTCGAACCCGATCAGCACGATGCCCTTCGGGTTCTTCGCCTTGATCTTCGCCACGTCGGCGGAGAAGTCGGCCGCCTTCGGGTCGTAGTCGACGCGCTCGACGACCTCGGCGCCACCGTCGGTGACGGTCTTCTGCACCTGGTCGGCCAGGCCGGTGCCGTACGAGTCCTGCATCGCGAGGATGCCGACCGTGTCGTTGCCGTCGGAGACCACGAGGTCGCCCAGCACGCGACCCTGCAGCTTGTCGGGCGGCGAGGTACGGAAGTACAGGCCCTTGTCGTTGATCGTGGTGAACTTGTCGGAGGTGTTGGCCGGCGAGAACTGGATCACGCCCGCACCCGTGATCTTGTCGATCACCGACTCCGACACCGACGACGACGCGGCGCCGATGATGGCGTCGGCCTTCTGCGCCAGCAGCTTGTCCACCGACTGCGAGGCGATGTTGGTGGTCGTGTCGCCCGAGTCCGTGTCGTACTTGGTGACCGGCTTGCCCAGCACGCCACCGGCCTCGTTGATCTCCTTGACGGCGAGGTTGACTCCCGCGATCTCGGGCGGGCCGAGGAAGGCCAGCGAACCCGTCTGCGGCAGCAGCGTGCCGAGGGTCAGCGTGCCGTCGCCCTTGGCCGCGGCGGGCGCCGACGAGGATGGCGCGGCAGACGTGGACGTCTGCGTGGCGGTGTTGCCTCCGCCACCGCCGCAGGCTGTCAGGGCGAGGCTGGTGGCAGCCACGACAGCCAGCGCCCGACCCACGGGAGCAATGCGGACCATGAAGTGTCTCCTTCATTTCCAGAGGCCGGGAGCCGCCAGCTGCGCCGAGCGTTCCCGAACGAATGCTGGAAACGTACAAAACCGCAGCGTGCTCCCAACAGATGCACTGAAGAACTGTCGGCACTTGGATGCGGAGTCGTAATCACTCCTCAACTTACGGGACCTGCGCAAGGACGCTTAATCTGCACTGAGTGAAGCGCTTTACGGTTCTCCTCGTGACGGCGGTGCTCCTCACCGGTTGCGGCTCCTCCGAGCCGCCTCCTCCGCCTTCCGCGAAGCCCCCCGGCGGTGTATCCGTCTCACTGGCGCAATGGCGTTCGGACGAGCCCGTGCACGCGATCGAGGTGGCCGTCCGCAATACCACCGACACACCCGTCTATTTCGCCGATGTCCAGCTTGTCACGCCCTCGTTCAGAACGCTCCCGCCGCAACGGATCGACAGCGCCATCAAGAAGACCGAGCGCACGGACCTGCGCATCACGTACGGCCCCGCCAACTGCACCCCCAAGGGCCTGCCCGAGGTGCGGCCCGCCACGGTCGTGGCGCACCTCAGCACCGGCTCGGAGCCGCCGCGCAAGGTGGTGTTCGACGTGCCGCACCCCGACCCGCTGCTGGCCAGGCTGCTGCGGGACGAGTGCTCCGAGTTCCTGATCAAGGAGGCGGTGGACATCGAGTTCGGCCCGGAGTGGAAGGAGTCGGGCAAGGCCATGCGGGGCGACCTGGTGCTCACCCGGCGCGGCGAGGGCGCTGTCACGCTGAACGACATGGGCGGGACCACCCACTTCATCGTCACGCCCGGCCACCGGCCCCTGGGCGTGCTGGCGGCCGGGCAGCAGCGGATCGAGGTGCCGATCGCGCTCACCCCCGGCCGCTGCGACCCGCACGCGTTCGCCGAGGCCAAGAAGGCGTTCCTGTTCCCCGTGCGGGCCAGCATCGACGGGGGCCAGGAACGCGTGGTCATCGTGGTGCCGCCCAAGCCGCTGCAGGACCGCCTCATCACGTACGCGCTGAGGACGTGCGGCCTGGACCGATAAGGTTTACCCTTCGATCTTGCCGGTGCGGTACTCCAGCGCCTTGCCGGGGTACTTGTTGTCGTCGCCGTACTGGTAGACGCCGATCGTCGCCACCGAGGGGTCACCGGCGTCGTCGAACTCCACCGGGCCGCTGAGGCCGTCGTAGTCGATGTCCTTGCCGGCCTTGAGCAGGTCGACGCACTCCTTGAAGCTCTTGCACTTCTCGCCGCCCTTGCTCACCTCGGGCAGCTTGGCCGCGATGGCCTGGCCGGTGTCGTCCTTGG
>NZ_JBFANV010000207.1:0-2706 GCF_040674955.1 Nonomuraea sp. NPDC049695
GTAGAGGTCCTCGACCGCCATAGGTTCGTCCCAGGTGGGCAGGCCGGCGGTGTGGGCGGCGACGGTCGTCCATGCGGCCCGCCTGCGGCGCGTACCGGTAGTCACGTCGAACCCGTTCCCGCTGACCGCGCTGTGGTCAGAGATCGAGATCGATCTGATCCCCTAGCCGCGCGTGTGGGGCCGTCCCCGCGCACGTGCCGTACTCGGCCGGCCCCATTTCCGGCCCCGCGGGCAAACGTCAGGCTTCCTCGGCGCAGCCGTGCTCGCACACGTAATCCGCAACCTCGTAGTCGAGCACACCATGGGCAGCCAACTCCGCACAGAGTTCACCGGCCGCGTCGTTCACCTCTCGCGCGCCGATCTTGATCTCTTTCGAGGAGTGCAGCTCTTCTAGGTGGTATTGCTTCTCGTGAAGCTCAGCCCACTCTCTGAGTAGCTCGCGTAGGCTTCGGCCCCGCTGTCCCTGAACGCCCAGAGGCTCGTTCACGTCAATGATCACTGGCCATCGCCTCCTTCGATCCGCTCGCTGATATGGCCCGATGGCCCAGCGTGCCTACGTCTGACTGGCTGGCGCCTTCGCATGCAGCGAGACTGAAGCCGCAAGCATGATGACCGCATCAGACGGGGTGTCGCAGAGCGGCTACTGCTCCGGCGGGATCACTCGATGCTTCACCGGGTGGGCACCCCTGAGACCGGCAAGCTTGACGGCCTCAGGGGTCGGGGTGGCGCCTGGGAATGCAGAACGGCGGATACCGCGGAGAGGGTCAAGGCCGCCCGGGGTTGGCGGCCTTGACCCTCGCAGAGGTTCCGCCGTATTCCAGGAGAGGCGCCACCCCGACCCTTAGGATGATGAACCAGTGCCCACTTGGCGGTTCGCTGCGAAACGCCCCATAGGCGCACGTGAACCGAGGGTTCACCTGTCGATCACAGCTCGGTAGCGACGAAGCATCTCGGCAACCGGCGCAAGCTTGTCCTCCACCTTGCTTCTGGCCAGGCCGAACCCCGGCGCGTCCAGAGCTTCAAGGATTTCTCCGCCCCACCAGGCGATCTCCCGCAACTCGGGGAACATTTCAGGCTTCAAGGGCCACCGCATCTCATCGATAGCGCGGACACACCGACGAAGCCCGATGAAGCTCTCCGCCAGATCATCGTCGATGAGGTCCTCGATCTCGACCCGAGCAGCGGCGAGATGCTTAGCGCACTCCCACAGCTTCAGTGCGTTGCGGTCGTACCAGGCTGCTTCTGCCTTCGCGGATCCGTGTGCAAGTTTCGCCTTCTGGAGGCGATGTGCGCGCTCGGCTTGCTCGCTGCGAGGAAGACCTTGCCTCTCCGCGCGCGCTCGGAGGATGCGAGCCTCCACACCTCGCCTGCCCGCAACGCCGAGAGGAGGCGCCATGCGTGCCATCGCGATTTTCCGTTGGACTCCCATTTCGAGCAGGGTGGCTTCAAGGCGATCGACTTCTTCGGGCCGGTGACTGCAGTGCTTCCGCACGTAGGCGAGTACCCAGAGCGCAGCGATGACGTCGTGCTCAACTACCCAAGCCGGCACGCGGTGATGGGAGACGACGTGCCGGACGACGTGGATCGGATTTTCGATCGGGTCATCACGTACCAGTTCGTCGATGTCGAGATCACCTTCTCTCTGACGTCGGTCCACGATCTCTTTGATAGCTGTGTGACCTGCGGAAACGTCGATTTTTGCAGAAGCTCTCTTCGGCATGTCCATATAGTATGGACGTTTGTGATCATGAGCTAGTCGCGAGAGGCTTGTGACCACCACCACTGTCTAGCGTCCCTCAACCTGACAGTCCGGCACGGTTCTTGACAGTTGACCTGATAGGAAGACCTCGAAATGACAGTTGGCGTCCCTCGACGCCTGGCACTGGTAGCCGATGTCCAGACATCAGTTCTTATCCGACGCCTGCTGTCCGTCGCGTAGTTGCGCACCCGCACGCTTGATCTTCCTCAGCATCCGGATCTGGAGCACGACCATGATGCTGCTGGCAACGACGGTTATGGCCGACGCAGCAGTACCGACCCACTCAGATCCAAGAAGTTCGAGCACCACATTCCCCCTCGGCGGGCGACGTCCACCCAGCGATGAAGCTGGTTCCCAGCCACGGTACAGCCAACGTTCATACGCTTCCACCGGCCTGGTTGTCTCACATCGATGGCAGTGCGGCTCCTTCTTCAGCGCTTGTGAAGCTACTTCCGACGAGCCCGCAATCAGCTGATCTTCGGCTCCGTACTGTCAACTTCGATGACGCAAGCGCTGCTACTTCGATCTCTGTCGAAATGACAGTGTCCAGGTCAGGGGCAAAGCTCACTGTCATCTTCGCTGCGTCCAGACAACCACTGTCTAGACCCATCGAGGTTGGCAGTCCCGCACGCAACATGGCAGTAGATGTGGCAGCTCGCTCGTAGGACTGAGAGTCCGCAGGTGAGACGATCGAGCTGAGAACGGTTGGACCTTCCTCCAGCCTCCTACTGTCACTTTGAATGATGTTCGAGTCCCTGCTTCGATACGGATCAAACTGACAGTACACAGGTCAGGGCCACTAGCCACTGTCATCTTCGGCGACGCCAGACAACCACCAGCTGTGTCTGGCAGCCTTGAAGTTGAACTGGTCGCTCCCACCCGAGCCTGAGCGGACCGTTTCGCCGCGAAACGCGACCCGCCGTACCCGAGCCACCCACCCGAGCCTG
>NZ_JBFANV010000208.1:0-2682 GCF_040674955.1 Nonomuraea sp. NPDC049695
CCGCGACCAGGGAGCCGGCCAGCAGGATCAGCCATCCGGCCGCGAACAGCCGGCGGGCGCCGAACAGGTCTGACAGGCGTCCGCCGAGCAGCAGCAGCCCGCCGAAGGCGACGACGTAGGCGTTGAAGACCCAGGACAGGCTCTCCTGGGTGAAGCCGAGGTCCTCCTGGATGCGGGGGAGGGCCACGCCGATGATCGACGTGTCCATGATGACGATGAACTGGGCCAGGGCGATCAGGGCCAGAGCGGTCCATCGCCGTGGGGATGGTGCGGACATGAGGGTCTCCAAGTTCGACTCATATACCTACTGGGGGTATCTGAACGAGGATCAATAAATACCACTGGGGGGTATGTGTCAACTGCTTCCGGCCCCCTAGGTTTCGCCGGAGTATCGCTGGGGCGACCAGCGTGACCCCGATGACCTGGGCAAACCCAGCGATCACTCGTGCTCGGCTCTACGTCGCGGCGGCCAAGGCTGACGAGCCTTCCATGGGGCGCCGGCATCGCGCTGATCGCACCGTCGACAGCAGATCGCCGTCGGATATCACTTTCAGTGGGTCTGACCTGCGGATCTTGCGCCGTGCGTCGTGCCACCCGAATTTCTCTCCTCAGAACCCCTTGACGGAGGAAATACCATAGGGGGGTATAGTGTTGTTGTGGGCAGCGACCCAAGGGAGGGCTGGACATGACCGGATACGGCGAGAGCAAACACGACCATGCGATGCGGCTGCGCCGTATCGAGGGGCAGGTCCGTGGCCTGCAGCGGATGGTGGAAGACGACAAGTACTGCATCGACATCCTCACGCAGGTGTCCGCGGCCACCAGCGCGTTGAGGTCGTTCTCCCTGTCGCTGCTCGAGGAGCACCTGGCCCACTGTGTGGCCGAGGCCACCCTCAAGGGCGGTCCCGAGGCGGAGGCGAAGGTCAAAGAAGCCTCGGACGCCATCGCCAGACTTGTTCGTTCCTGATCGGACTGAAGGAGAGATCGATATGAGCACCGCCACCTACACCGTCAAGGGCATGACCTGCGGCCACTGCGTCAGTTCGGTCAAGGAAGAGGTCAGCGAGGTGGCCGGCGTCACGAACGTCGAGGTCGATCTGGCCACCGGGCTGCTGACCGTGGAAAGCGAGGACTCCATCGACACGGCGAAGATCGTCGCCGCGGTCGAGGAGGCCGGATACGAAGTGGCGAACCCGTGAACACCGCAGCGAAGCTCGGCTCGTACGTCTTGGGCCTCGCCGTCGTCTTCGGCGGCGCCCTGGGCGCGGGCAAGGCGGTGGGGCCGGTCGGAGCACCTCCGGCCGAGGACCACAGCGCCATGGCGGCGCCCACCGCGAGCGCGGGACACGGGAAGCACGTAATGCAACAGGCGAAGAGCGATACCCCCGGGGGGCTGCAAGTGTCCCAGAACGGTTACACCCTCAACCCGCTCACCACGACGATCAAGCCAGGCGAGCCGACCGACTACCGTTTCACCGTGACGGGTCCCGACGGCAGACCGGTCACCGACTACCAGGTCGAGCACGACAAGAAGCTGCACTTCATCGTCGTCTCCCGCGACCTGGGCAATTTCCAGCATGTGCACCCTACGGAGGCGGGCGACGGCGTCTGGTCCGTCAAGCTCACCCTCCCCAGCGCGGGGACGTACCGCGCCTTCGCCGACTTCGCCCCCACAGGCGGCAGCGCGCTGACGCTCGGCACCGACGTGCTCGTCGCGGGCGATTACGAGCCCAAAGCGCTTCCGCAGGTCAGCCGGACGGCCAAGGTCGACGGATACGAGGTCGCCCTGGACGGCGACCTGACGCCCGGGCAGGCGAGCAAGCTCACCCTGAAAGTCAGCAAGGACGGCAAGCCGGTCACCGACCTGCAGCCCTACCTCGGCGCATACGGCCACCTCGTGGCTCTGCGCGCCAAGGACCTGGCCTACCTGCACGTCCACCCCGACGGTGCGCCCGGCGATGGGAAGACCAAGGCCGGACCCGAGATCGTCTTCTACGCAGAGGTGCCCAGCACCGGCGACTACCGTCTGTTCCTGGACTTCCAGCACGAGGGCAAGGTCCGCACCGCCGACTTCACCCTCGGCACGGGGGAGCGTCCGGAGCTCCCGGCGCCCGCGCCCAGCGAGCACGGCGACGACCACAGCCACTGAGAAAGGAGAACGGTGATGACTTCTGTCACCGATGACCGGCAGAACGCGGTCGAGCTCTCGATCGGCGGCATGACCTGCGCCTCCTGCGCCAACCGGATCGAACGCAAGCTCAACAAGCTGGACGGCGTGACCGCGACGGTCAACTACGCCACGGAGAAGGCCAAGGTCACCTTCCCGGACGGCATTGACGCGCAGCAGCTCATCGCCGAGGTGGAGAACGCCGGCTACACGGCCGCGCTGCCCGCTCCGCCCAAGGCGGAAACGGCGGAGGAGGAGCCGAAGGACGAGCTCCAGCCGCTACGCAACCGCCTCATCACGTCGGTGGTGCTGGCGGTGCCGGTGATCGCGATGGCGATGATCCCGCCGTTGCAGTTCACCAACTGGCAGTGGTTGTCGCTGGTGCTGGCCGCGCCGGTGGTGGTGTACGCGGGCTGGCCGTTCCACAAGGCGGGTCACGACCGGCCGCTGACCCTGCCTACCTGCCTGCGCCGCCACTGGCCGCCCTGGATGCCCGCCCAGCGGCCCTCAGGCGC
>NZ_JBFANV010000209.1:0-2599 GCF_040674955.1 Nonomuraea sp. NPDC049695
CAGGCCGGAGGCCACATCCGGGTCTGCCCGCAGGACGCCAGCCAGCACTTCCCGCGCGTCGACCCCGCGGTCATCATGTTGGTACGCGCCGGCGTCCAGGTTGCTCAGGTCGCGCACCGCGAAGGCGTCCTCGGCGTCGTCGATCGGCGCGTACGCCACGGTGGTGCCCTCGATCTCGGTGAACGATTGCTCGTCCAGCCGGTGCGTGTACAGGTCGATCACGATCTTCTTGTCATGGTCGTTGACCACGGGGTTCTCCCTTCTTAGCCCCGTATGGGCGGGGGCTGGCTTGCCAGGCGGGGAAGAGCCTGGCCTGGAATCCCCGGCCCGCCGACTGCGCCACCGGCAGCGACGGGCCAGGGAGGCTTACGAGCGGCAGGCTGCGGGCCGTCCGGCAGCGTCCTGGGCGGTGTCAGAGACCCCGGCGGGCTCCAGGTCGGCCCACACGATGCGGTGACCACGCTCAGTGAAGTGGGTGCCATAACGGACTGCTAGGGCGGCCACGAGGCCCAGGCCGCGGCCCGTCTGCTGCATCGAGCCCGGCGTCAGCGGCGTGAACTGCGGCTCGGGGTCCGTCGTGCCCGGGTCGATGACTTCCAGCCGGACGAAGTCGCCGGCCAGGCCGAGCCGCACCTTGACCCAGTCGCGCTGCACTCCCGCCGGGACATGTCGCACGACATTGGTCACCAACTCGCAGACGACCAGCATCGCGTTGGACAGCAGGACCGCATCGGCGCCGACCATCCACAGCCGGATCGCTCTGCGGGACTGGCTCGGTGTCTTGGCACTACGCCGCAGCGTCGTGATCTGCCATCTGGCGACATCCGGTATCGGGGTGGCGAGGGTTTCCGCTGGCACAGACATCACCGACCATGAGGGATCGACCTCCCAGTCCACAAGATCTAAAAGTCTTGTGAACCTGGGCTTGGCCTGCTTTTCCGAAGACCTTCCCTAGCGTGGTACTCCTCAGCTACTTTTAGTAGTTAACAGGCAACACAGTTACTCCACACATCCGGTTCACCGATGTGTGTGAACGTGTGAACATGCTGGGTGGTGGGTCTATGGCAGGAAGCGAACTCGACCCAGGAGCCAGCCCCCTGGCCCTGTTCGGAGCCGAACTGAGGAGGCTGCGCGAGGAAAAGGGCATCACCCAGGAAGAGATCGCCGACTACACCCATGTCAGCAAGAGCCTGGTCAGCCAGATCGAGAACGCCAAGCGCACCCCGCAATGGGACTTCACCGAGCAGGTCGAAAAGCTGCTCGACCTCAAAGGCGAACCGCTGCTGCGGCTCATGCCGCTCGTGGTCAAATCCGGACCGACGTGGTTTCGCCAGTGGCCGAAGGTCGAGGCCACCGCGCACAGCCTGCGCACCTGGCAGCCTCTGGTTGTTCCCGGGCTGCTCCAGACGCGCAGCTACGCGCGCGCGATCCTGCGCGGCCAGCCGGGCATCACCGACGAACGCGTTGAGGAAGCGACCGAGGCGCGGCTGGCCCGCCAGACGGTGTTCGACCGTCCCGAACCGCCGATCTACGCGGCGGTCATCGACGAGGGCGTCCTGACCCGCCCCATCGGCGGAGCGAAGGTCATGCACGAGCAGCTAAGCCACCTGCTCACGATCCTCACTCACCCGTGCATCACCTTGCAGATCGTCCCCATGGACGCCGTCCCCACGATCGGCCTGCTGGGCGGTTTCGTGATCGCCCAGCAACCGCAGGGGCCGGACACTGTCTATCTGGACTCCGCCGCGGACGGCGAGGTAACCGATCGCGAGGACCGCGTGCGCACCGTTAATGTCAGATTCGACGCCATCCGGTCATATGCCCGGCCGGTCAATGAGACCGCAGACGTGATACGCGAGAAGATGGAGATGTTCCACAGTGAATGACGAACTGGCCGCCGAACTGGAGAACGCGGCCTGGCGCAAGGCGTCGGCCAGCGGCGCCAACGGCGGAGACTGCATCGAGGTCGCCCCGCTCAGCGGGGACCGTGTCGGCGTCCGCGACACCGAGCGGCCCGACCTGGAGCCGTGGGTGGTGCGCGGGAGCGCCTTTCGCGCTTTCGTTGCCGGTGCCAAGGACGGCGAATTCGACTTCTAACCCTCTTTCAGCCCCGCGCCGAAGGCTCTCCGCAGCACGCGGGGAGCCTTCGGTGTTCTGTCGTCTGATTGCAGTCGTCGTCCGGTCCGCCGCCCGGCCTCAGTCTGGCGGTTGACCGACCATGACCAAGCCCGCCCAAAGGCTCATGTCGCTTGGCCTGATGGCGTTCACGTGCTGCCACTTCTCACCGACATTCCTTGCCCCAGCGACCCCCGACCGCTGTCCAAACTGACCGTCAAACGCTTCTGCTACTCACCGGCAAAATCAGCTTCGTCTTGCGCATTGTGCCGTGGGCGAGCGACAGTTTCGCGAGACTGCGAAGGGACGTATCGCGTGCCTGCTCGTCCCCGGGCTACGCTGAACCTGTACAGATCCGACCGGAAGGGTCCCCCTCGTGAGCGCGCATCCCGCTGCGCCCGCGGCCCAGCACGCCGGCATCGTCACCGCCGAGGAGGTCGCGCGAGGGCTGGTGTGCGCGGCCGTGCGCGAGACGTTCGAGGAG
>NZ_JBFANV010000210.1:0-2570 GCF_040674955.1 Nonomuraea sp. NPDC049695
GCCCAAGACACTGCACGTGGATGCGCCGTCGTCGAAGGTGGACTGGTCCGGCGGGGCGGTGGAGCTGCTGACCGAACCCCAGCCCTGGCCCCAGAACGCGGACCGGCCGCGCCGGGCGGGAGTCTCGTCGTTCGGCATCTCCGGCACCAACGCCCACGTCATCCTGGAAGAACCTCCGGCTGAGGAAGAGCCGCTGCACGAGCCGCGCAGCGGGGAGCCGTCAGGCGAGCGGGACAGCAGCACGGCCACAGCGGCCGAGGGCGACCCTGCGGCTACGACGCCGGTGCCGTCGGTCCCTGCGGTGTTGCCGGTGCCGGTGGTGGTGTCGGCCAAGAGCGAAGCGGCGCTGCGGGCGCAGGCCGGCCGGCTGGCCGAATTCATGACCGAGCACAGCGAGGCCGGTCCGGTGGAGGTGGCGGCCGGGCTGGCGCTCCGAGCGGCGTTGGAGCATCGGGCGGTGCTGCCGGCGGTGGACTGGGAGGGTCTGCTGACCGGGCTGCGGGCACTGACCGCTCTCGAGCCGACGGCCGTTGGGTTGACGGCCGGGTCACTAGGGTCGGCGGCTGCGGTGGTGGGCCGGGTGCGGCCGGGTCGGGTGGCGGTGCTGTTCTCCGGTCAGGGTGCCCAGCGGCCTGGGATGGGCCGTGAGTTGTACAAGGCGTTCCCGGTGTTCGCCCGCGCCTTTGATGAGGCGTGTGCGTTGCTGGAGGCTGAACTGACCACCCCCGACGCTGCGGGGGTTGTGACCGGTCTGGCTGGTGGGTTGAGCCTGCGGGAGATCATCCTCAGCGAGGCCAGCGAGGCCAGCGGCACTGGCGGGACCGGTGGCTCTGAGGCTGGTGGGTCTGGTGGATCCGGTGCCGATGGGGTGCTGGATCAGACGGTGTTCGCGCAGGCCGGGCTGTTCGCGGTGGAGACGGCGTTGTACCGGCTGCTGGAATCGTTGGGCGTGCGGCCTGATTTTGTGGCGGGGCATTCGCTGGGTGAGATCACGGCGGCGCATGTGGCCGGGGTGCTGGAGCTGGCCGATGCGTGCCGGTTGGTGGCGGCGCGTGGCCGGTTGATGCAGGCGTTGCCGGCCGGGGGTGCGATGGCGGCGATCGGCTGCAGCGAAGAGGTCCTCGCTCCGGTGCTGGCCGGATACGACCAGGTGGCCGTGGCCGCGGTGAACGCGCCTGGTTCGGTGGTGGTTTCGGGTGCGTCCGACCAGGTAGCCGAGGTCGTCGAGTGGGCGCGGGAACAGGGACATCGGACCCGGCAGCTGCGGGTGTCGCACGCGTTCCACTCGCCGTTGATGGAGCCCATGCTGCAGGAGTTCGCCGCGGTGGCGGGCTCGCTCGCGTTCCATCCGCCGACCGTGGCGCTGGTGTCGGGGGTGAGCGGGCTGCAGGCCGGTGAGGAGATCACCGACCCTGGGTACTGGGTCGAGCACGTACGGCAGCCGGTCCGGTTCGCCGACGTCGTCACCACGTTGTCCCGGCATCAGGTCGGCTGTTTCGTCGAGGTCGGTCCGGATGCCCAGCTGACCCCCATGATCGAGCAAACCCTCGCCCACCACGACGACGCCAACCACGAACACGCTGACGCCCGCAGTGCCGACAGCGGCCGCGCAGACGCAGAGCCGCCCTCGGCGGTGGCCTTGCTGCGCCGCGATCGGGGTGAGACCGCTCAGCTGGCGGCCGGGCTGGGCCGGGCCTGGACGTGTGGCATGGCTGTGGATTGGACCGCCTGGCCGACCGGTGCTCGCGCCGGTGACCTGGATCTGCCTACCTATGCCTTCCAGCATCGCCGCTACTGGCTGCAGTCGGCTCCGGCCGGTGACCCGGTCGCGCTCGGTCTGGGTGCCGCTGACCATCCGATCTTGGGTGCGGTGGTGGAGCAGCCTGACGGCGGCGCTATTCTGACCGGCCGGTTGTCGGTCGCCGCGCAGTCCTGGCTGGCCGATCATGCCATCAACGCCACTCCGATCCTGCCCGGCACCGCCTTCGTCGAGCTGGCCCTGCGTGCCGGTGACCAGGTCGGCTGCCCGGCCATCGACGAACTCACCCTGCACACCCCCCTGCCCATCCCCGACACCATCACCGATGGCATCACTCTCCAGATCATCCTGAGCCCACCCGACGAGGACGGCCGACACCAGATCGGCATCCACTCCAAAGACGCCCACGGACACTGGACCAAGCACGCCACCGGAGCCCTCACCCCCGTCATCCCCGCCGACGCGGCGGCGGACCTGCGCCACGCCTGGCCGCCGCCCGGTGCTGAGCCGCTAGACACCACCGGCCTGTACGACCGCCTGGTCGATCACGGCTACGGCTACGGGCCGGCCTTCCACGGTCTCACCCGCGCCTGGAAACACGGTGACGACCTCTACGCCGAGGTGTCGCTGCCGACCGATGCCGCCGACCCAACGGGTTACGGCGTGCACCCCGCGCTGCTCGACGCGGCGTTGCACGTGGGCATGCTGGCCGGGCAGGAGGCCGAGGAGAGCGGTCCGCTGATCCCGTTCAACTGGAACGGCGTCACCCTGCACGCCGCCGGCGCCACCGCGCTGCGAGTACGGCTGCGGC
>NZ_JBFANV010000211.1:0-2525 GCF_040674955.1 Nonomuraea sp. NPDC049695
CCGCGCTGGCCGTCGTCTGCGTACTGGAGATCACCTTGCGCCGGAACGTCTATGCCGACACCTCGGCGCCGATCACAGTCGACGAGCGTCCGGGTGAGGGCGACTCGCCGCGCGCAGCCTGGTGATCAGGGGCTAAAGCGCTCGCCCGGCTCCGCAAGCTCAGCGCGGTGCCGTATTGATCACAAATCACGTCTGCGCCCTGGGCGGGGGTAGGCCCGGCATGCCGAGGTGGATCGGGGCGACATTGGCGACTCTGCGGGCCTGGTCTCGCTTCTGGCGGAGGAAGGTGAGGGTGAGATCGATGCCTTCGATCTCCCCGAGCCATCCCTCTGTTGACCAGCTCGGTGGCCAGCAGCCGGCGGAAATCGTGTGGGGTGAAGCCAGCGGTCTGGAAGTCTGGGGTCATTTACCCCGCGCCCTGCCTCAAGATCTAGAGAATGTCTCTCTTCAATCTGACTCATCGGGGTTTGCGGAGTTGCCGGACACCAGCGGGGCCGAGGTCGGGTTGGGCGAAGGAGTAGGCGCCGATCACGCTGAACCAGTGCATGGCGGGGTTCTTGCAGGTTGCGCACGCCCTTGATGTCGCGCCGATAGGGCTCCTCCACGGCCTAGGTGAAGATGTGGAGGGTTTCGAAGATAAGCCCGTAGTGGGCGATCGGTTCCCAGAGCGAGTCGGGTTGCCGTCCCGCTGGATCATGCGCATCACGTCGTAGGCGCGGATCTCACCGGTGTAGATCGACACCACGACACGCAGGATGTCGCTCCAGTGCCGCTGGATTTTTTCGAGGTCGATCTTCCCGCGCGCGAACCGGGACAGGCTGCCGTAGTCGGCGTTCCGGATGCGCCAGCCCTTCTTGTCGGGGATGTCAGCCGGCGCGGGCCGGTACTGCATGCCAGCAGGTGGACCAGGCCGAACACGACATCGCTGTAAGATCCGGTGTCGGTCACCAGAACCTCAGGGACGCTGGCTCGCAACCCTCATCGAGAAGCTCGTTGCCGAGCCCCAATGGGTGATCGACGACAACTTCGCCTCCACCCTGCACATCCGGCTGGCCAGCGCTGACCCCGGTGATCTTTCTCGGCATCCCGCCGATCGTGTGCGTATCGGACATTCTCCAGCGCCGCCTGCGCTACCGAGGGCATGTACGACCGCATCCACTGGATGCTGTCATCCGGCGGGTGCTTATTGGTGCTGTATGGGCGAAGCCCATGCCTTGGTGTTAGTGAAGATGTGTAAATTTTATTAAGCGATCGCCTTTACATTGTAGATCATATCGAGGAACGCAGTGGCCCTCACGATTGACGCTCACGACCGACCGGGGCGTCGTCGCGAATCTGAACCATGCAGACGGTCCCACCCAGTGGCGCATCAGGCGCCCCTGTCTTCTTTCCAGCCGTTCTGAGCCAGGCCAGCTCCCCCACCGTGCCCAGGCTGGAGCTGCCCCACGCGATGTGCTCGCGGGAGCGAATCCGGGTGCCGTCCAGACCGTCCAGGTCCAGACGCCCCATGCGGTACTGCGAGCTTCCCGTATTGATCACCCGTGCCCCGTCCGGAATGCCGCCAACGACTCCAGGAGCAGATTGGTCAAAAGACACGGTGCCAGGTAGGTGACCTGGAAGGCCATCTCACGCCCGTCGACGCTGGTCTTGCGGCCGACGAACACAGTGCCGACGTTGTTGGCCAGGACGTCGATCCGCTCATAGGTGGCCCCGGACTCCTACCTCTGCCCCCAGGGGAAAAGTAGCTGTCAGTGATCCTCTGGCCTGTCGGTCTCGGTCGATGAAGATGTACCCGTCCGATTTCGAGGCGGCGGCGCCGCCGGTGCGCCTCACCCTGCTGGCCGCGTTGTGCCAGGTGCGGCAGGCGGAGCTGATCGACGGGCTGGTGGAGCTGCTGATCCAGCTCGTGCATAAGATCAGCGTGCGGGCGGAGAAGAAGGTCGAGGGCGAGCTCAACGCCGAGTTCCGGCGGGTATAGGGCAAGAACGGCATCTTGGTGAAGCTCGCCACGGCGGCGCTGGAGCTGCCGGAGGAGATCGTCCGCAAGGCCCTGTATCCGGTGGTCGGCGAGCGGACGCTGGAAGACATCATCGCCGAGGCCAAGGCGAACGAGAAGGAACTGCGTACCCGGGTGCGGACCAAGCTGCGCGGCTCCTACTCCCACCACTACCGGCGCGGCCTGCCCAAGCTGCTCAAAGCGGTGAGGTTCCGCTCCAGCAACGACACCTTCAAGCCGGTCATGGACGCCCTGGACCTGCTGAAGCGCTACGACGGCTCCGACGCCGACTTCTACGCCGCCGCCGAGGCGGTGCCGCTGGAGCACGTGGTGCCCGACGACTGGCGCGACGCGGTCCTCGACCCCGACAGCGGCCTGGTGGAGCGCATCCCGTACGAGCTGTGCGTGCTGGTGGCGCTGCGCAAGGCGATCCGGCGCCGCGAGATCTGGGTGGAGGGCGGCGGGGGCGCTGGCGCTGTTCGGCTACGACAAGCTCCGCGCGGAGCAGGCCGACCGGCGTGACAGGGGC
>NZ_JBFANV010000212.1:0-2333 GCF_040674955.1 Nonomuraea sp. NPDC049695
GCTGGAGCCGTCCTCGGTGCAAGGTCGGGTGCGGCCGGGCCGGGTGGCGGTGCTGTTCTCCGGTCAGGGCGCCCAACGGCCTGGGATGGGCCGTGAGTTGTACAAGGCCTTCCCGGTGTTCGCCCGCGCCTTCGACGAGACCTGCGCGCTGCTGGAAGCCGAACTCACCGCGGGCGTGGTGAGTGGCCTGGCCGGTGGGTTGAGCCTGCGAGAGATCATCCTCGGCGAGGCCGGTGGGGTGCTGGATCAGACGGTGTTCGCGCAAGCGGGGCTGTTCGCGGTGGAGACGGCGTTGTACCGGCTGCTGGAGTCGCTGGGTGTCCGGCCTGATTTTGTGGCGGGGCATTCGCTGGGTGAGATCACGGCGGCGCATGTGGCCGGGGTGCTGGAGCTGGCGGATGCGTGTCGGTTGGTGGCTGCTCGTGGCCGGTTGATGCAGGCGTTGCCCGCTGGGGGCGCGATGGCGGCGGTCGGCTGCGGTGAAGAGGAGATCGTCCCGGTACTGGCCGGGCGTAGCGACATCTCGGTAGCCGCGGTGAACGCGCCCGGTTCGGTGGTGGTTTCGGGTGCCGCCGACCAGGTGGAGCAGGTTATCGACTGGGCGCGGCAGCACGGGCACCGCATCCGGCAGCTGCGCGTGTCACACGCGTTCCACTCCCCGTTGATGGAGCCCATGCTGGAGGAGTTCGCCGCGGTGGCGGGCTCGCTCGCGTTCCACCCGCCGACCCTGCCGCTGGTGTCGGGGGTCAGTGGGCGGCTGGCCGGGTCGCAGATCACCGAGCCCGGCTACTGGGTCGAGCACGTGCACCGGCCGGTCAGGTTCTCCGACGTCGTCACCACCCTGCGCGGGAACGGGGTCGGCTGCTTCATCGAGGCCGGCCCGGACGCCCAGCTCACCCCCATGGTCGAACAGACCCTCACCCACCACGATCACGCTGACGCCCTCAGTGCCGACGACGGCCTTGGAGACGCAGAGCCGGCCTCGGTGGTGGCGTTGCTGCGCCGCGACCGGGACGAGGCCGCCCAACTGGTCGCCGGGCTGGGTCAGGCCTGGACGTGTGGCACCGGCGTGGACTGGACCGCCTGGCCGGCCTGGACCACCGGGGCCGGACCGGCCGGCGCCCGCATCCGCCATCTGGACCTGCCCACCTACCCCTTCCAGCGGCGGCATTACTGGCTGCTCCCCCCGGGCCGCACGCAATCGGGTGGAGCCGCCGTCACCGGCCGTCCTTCCGTGTTCGAAGTGGCGTGGCGGCAGTTGGGGCCGGCGTCGGCGCGCCCTGATGCGGTCGCCACCGGCGATACCCTCATCATCGATTCCACGAACGGTGCTGACGGAGCCCAGGACGCTGGCGACGTGCTCGATCGAGTACGGAACGCTCTGCGTACGGTCCTGGCCGACTTGCATGGCTGGTTGACCGAGGGGGACACGCGGCCGGTAGCGGTGGTGACCCGGGGCGCGGTGGCCGTGGCCGACGGTGAGGTTCCGGATCCGGCGCAGGCGGCGGTGTGGGGGCTGGTGCGGGCGGCTCAGTCGGAGGAACCCGGCCGGATCACCCTGATCGACCTCGACCCGAACGACAGTGTGCTGGAAGACGACGCGCAGGTCGCCCCCGGTTCGGAGGGGGCATCGGCGAGTTCTGTACCGGCGGGTGTCGACGGTGGCGGGGACGGCCTTGCAGATGGTGTGCGTGCCGCGCTGGCTTCTGGTGAGCCGGAGGTCGCCCTGCGCGGCGGCGGGTTGTGGGTGCCGCGGTTGTCGCATGTGGAATCTGTCGACCCCGACGGTGGAGCCTCCTCATCGCCAGGCGGGGTTGGTGGTGAGGAGGCCGGCGAGGAGTCCGCAGCTGCCTGGCCGGTCGATGGGACCACGTTGATCACCGGGGGCAGCGGTGGTCTGGGTGCTTTGGTGGCGCGGCATCTGGTGGCCGAGCACGGCGTGCGGCAGCTGCTGCTGGTCTCCCGGCGGGGCCTGGACGCCCCTGGGGCGGCCGAGCTGCGCGATGAGCTGGCCGGACAGGGCGCCGAGGTCACGGTGGCCGCTTGTGACGTGGCGGATCGGGACGCGCTCGCGGGGCTGCTGGAGCAGATCCCCGACGCCCATCCCCTTCGTGCGGTGGTGCATGCGGCGGGCGTGGTGGACGACGGGGTGATCACGTCGTTGTCGGCTGAGCAGGTGGAGGCGGTGCTGCGGCCGAAGGTGGATGCGGCCTGGTATCTGCATGAGCTGACCCGTGATGGCGATCTGGCCCGGTTTGTGGTGTTCTCCTCGCTGGCCGGGGTGGTGGACGGGGCCGGGCAGGGGAACTACGCGGCCGCCAACGCTTTCGTCG
>NZ_JBFANV010000213.1:0-2218 GCF_040674955.1 Nonomuraea sp. NPDC049695
GGGGTGAGCCACGCGATGTCGTTCAGGCCGCGTACCGGCTTGCCGTAGAAGAAGCGCCTGCGGCGGAAGACCGGATGTCTCTTGCGCAGACGCAGGTCCGGGCCGGCGTCGCCGCCGCCGCTTCCGGTGCCGCTGCCCGCGCTGGTCCGGGCGGCGTTCTGGGCTGCGTCCGCCTGAGTGGCGGCCCGTCGCGCGGCGGCTGCCGCGTTCCGCAGCAGGCCGCGTACCTCGGGGTCGGCATCCGCGCCCAGGCGGTCGATCGCGGCCTGCGCCTGCGAGCTCGCCTCCCTGGCGCTGTCGGCGGCCCTTCCCGCCTGGGCGTTCGCCGCGCGAGCGCCGTCCGCCGCCGCGCTCGTCAATGCCGCGCCGGTTGCCGAGCCGCCGCTGTCGGCGACCTTGTCGGCGGCGTCGGCGACCGCCTCGGCGGTCTTGGAGAGCTTGGGGCCCCATTCGTCCAGCACGGGCGCGTACGTATCGGCGAGCTGGTCGACCATGCGGGTCTGAGCGTGAACCTGCTGGTACGCCTCCCTCGCACCGGAGCTGAGCGGAGAAGTCCCTTTGGTGTGGAGCTTGTCGAGGCCGTCGCGCAGTTGCCCGATCGCCTGCTGAGCCTGCGCGAGGCCCTGGGTGACCTGAGCCGAGCCGTCACGTAGCGTGCCCGTGGCGGTGCTGGCGCTGTTCAGCCCGGCGGACAGCCGCCGGGCGCCGCTCTCGGCCGTGCCCAGGCCGTCGCTGAGCCGGGACACGCCGTCGTCGAGTCGCACGGCGCCGTCGTGCAGCTGGTCCGCGCCCTCGGCAGCCTCCACGGTCTTGTCGTGGATGTCGCCGATCGAGACGAAGACGTTGTCGAAGTAGTCGCGGATCGCCGTGCGCTCGGCCGCCGCCCGCACCTCGTTGAACACCGCGTCCGAGATGCTGCCCATGACGTAGCTTCGGCCCGTGTCCACGCGCAGCCCGAGCCGCGCCGGGCTCGGGACGGCATCGTCGTCGGCGGGTGAGGCCAGCTTGGCGCTGAAATCGGCCGGCACGGTCAGCGACAGATAGAAGGTGCCGTCCGCCACCCCGTCGGCCGCCTCCCGCGCGGTGGTCTGCTCCCAGCCGAACACGCGGCGCTTCAGCAGCTCGTCGGCCAGGTCGCTGCCCGCGTGCAGGGTCTTCCCCGCGGCTTGAGCGGGTTGGTCCTCGACGACCAGCGCCACTGGCACGCGGTCCAGGTTGCCCTGTGGGTTCCAGAACGACCACAGATACAGTCCCGCGTACAGGAGCGGCAGCACCACGACCGCCGCCAGTGCCGCCCTCGTCAGCCGCGACCGCAACAGGCCCTTCATGACAGCTCCACCAGCTGGTCGAAGCGGGCGGGCGGTGCCACGCAGGCGGCCACCACCGTGTGGTTCAGGTCGCGCAGCAGGTCCCACAGCGCCTGCTGCCGGTCGGCGGGCAGGCCCGCGTCCACATTGTCAGCGACGATCACCTTCGGCTCGTCCAGCAGGGCCAAGGCGATGCCCAGCCGCACTTGTCGCTCCCTGTCCAGTTCCCGCACCAGCGTCCGCTCCTGGCCTGCCAGCCCGACCCGCTCCAGAACCTCCTGGTACGGCCCACGCCGCCGCTCCCGCAGGTGCTCTCCCACCGTCAGCGACCGGTCCAGGTCCGTCACCCCGTCGACCAGCGCCAATGCCACGGCCTTACGGATGGCTCGGCGCCTGACGTGCCCGGCGACGCTCAGGGCGCCTTTGGTGGGCTTCATCCGCCCGGCCAGCGTCAGCAGGAGGCTCGTCCGCCCGCTTCCCGCCGAGCCCGCGACCACCGTGAGCGTGCCGGCCTCGGCCTTCAACGAGACCTCCGGGTACACCCCCTCGACCGCCAACCGCTCCGCAACGATCATCACAACCCCTGAATCTTTAAACTGACCAGTCAGTACAAAGATAGGGCCGGCCGGCATGGCCACGCTCAAGGAGAGGTGGTGGCGTTCGTCACCTTTCAGGCATGGCTCGGACAGCAGCTCGCCTTCACCAGGTGACCGGAAGTTCGTAGGCGCCGTAGATGACGGCGTCCGTCTTGAACGGCAGGTCCTCGACCGGTGTGGCGAGCCGCAGGGTGGGGATGCGGCGGAACAGCGTGTCGAAGACGATCTGCAGCTCCATCCGGGCCAGGTTCTGGCCGAGGCACTGGTGCGGGCCGAATCCGAAGGCGAGGCCGCCTCGTGGCCGGGGGAGCGACG
>NZ_JBFANV010000214.1:0-2127 GCF_040674955.1 Nonomuraea sp. NPDC049695
CGGGTGCCTGGCCAGGTCCTGCTGGGTCGGGTCGACGTACTGGCCGAAGGTCTCCTGCCAGCCCAGCCACCCGCTCGGCCGCCTACGCCATGCGCTGGGTCGCCAAGAACGTCGTCGCCGCCGGCCTCGCCGACCGGTGCGAGGTGCAGGTGGCGTACGCGATCGGCAAGGCGCAGCCGGTGGGCCTGTTCGTGGAGTGCTTCGGCACCGAGAAGCTTCCGGTGGAGAAGATCCAGGACGCCGTCCTCCAGGTGTTCGACCTGCGCCCGGCGGCGATCATCCGCGACCTTGACCTGCTGCGCCCGATCTACTCGGAGACCGCCGCTTACGGGCACTTCGGCCGCGAGGGCTTCTCCTGGGAGTCCACGGACCGCGCCGAGGCCCTGCGCACCGCCGTCGGCCTCTGATCTGATCCGCCGCGGGCTGACCACATGACCGCAGGCCGCCACCACTGGCCGAGGTCATCGTGAGCTGATGTCGCCGCGGGCTGTCGTCACCTGAGGTCGCCGCCTCTGAGATGGCCGCCTGGCCCGACATCGACGCCGACCGGCCGTGTCCCGTCGTCAGGGCGTACTGACCGCATCCTGACGTCGGGACGCGCCGAACGCGCCAGGACGTCGGGGTGCTGCCGCAGCCCGACGCGGCTCTGCCGCGCCATGAAGTGGTGTGGTTGGCGGCGATGATCAACTCACCCTGCCCGCCGTGCGCCGGCCGGGTCGTTCGGCTCGGTGGAGGCGTGGCTCACTTCGGTGCGCGTACGGCCCTCCCAGGACCTCGCGTGGCATCGGAGCGCGGGTCCGGACGTGTGCGTGGCGGAGGTTCCGGGTGGTGAGGTCTGGTAGACGTTAGGCGTGACTGACTCCGACGACGCCCTTCTGCCGCTCGACGCCGTGCGGCCCCCAGCGTCGTCGAAGGACACCAAAGGCGCCACCGTACCCGCCCCTGACCGCCCCGTGGCGAGGGTCGTGGTGGACAGCCCGCTCCCGCACCTCGACCGCCCCTTCGACTACCTGGTGCCCGCCTCCATGCACGAGACGGCCGAGCCGGGGGTGCGCGTGCGGGTGCGGTTCGCGGGGAAGCTGGTCGACGGGTTCCTCCTGGAACGGGCCGACGAGAGCGAGCACGACGGAAAGCTCATGCCGCTCGAACGCGTGATCTCCCCGGAGCGCGTGCTCACGCCCGAGATCGCCGGGCTGGCCAGGGCGGTCGCCGACCGGTACGCGGGCACCCTGACCGACGTGCTCCGCCTGGCCGTCCCGCCCCGTCACGCCAAGGCCGAGTCGGAAGAGCCGCCGAAGCAGGACCTTCCGGCCGCGGAGCCGCCCACGGGCGAGAGCGCCTGGGACGCCTACCCCACCGGCCCCTCCTTCCTCGACGCGCTGCGACACGGACGCGCGCCCCGGGCCGTGTGGTCGGCCGTGCCCGGCGCCAGGGGATGGGCGGGCGCGATGGCCGAGGCGGTGCGGGCGGTGCTGGACGGCGGCAAGGGCGCGGTCCTCGTGGTGCCCGACGGGAAGGACGTGGCGCTGGCCGACGCCGAGCTCGAGAGGGTGCTGGGCCCGGGCAGGCACGTGGCGCTCACCGCCGACCTGGGTCCCGCCGAGCGCTACCGGCGGTGGCTGAAGGCGCTGCGAGGGCACGTACAGGCCGTCGTCGGCACCAGGGCCGCCATGTTCGCACCCGTCGCCGATCTCGGCCTGGTGGCCATCTGGGACGACGGCGACGACCTGCACGCCGAACGCCTGGCCCCCTACCCGCACGCCCGCGAGGTCCTCGGCCTGCGCGCCCACAGGACGGGCGCGGCGATGCTCATCGGCGGCTACGCGCGCACCGCGGAGGCCACCCAGCTCGTGGCCACCCGCTGGGCCAGGCCCATCGTGGCGGCCCGCACGACGATCAGGAGCCTCGCCCCCCGGGTACGCCCCGCGGGCGAGGACGCCGAGCTGGCCAAGGACCAGGCGGCCCGCCAGGCCAGGCTCCCCAGCATCGCCTGGCGAGCCCTCAGGCAGGGCCTGGACCGGGGGCCCGTGCTGGTGCAGGTGCCCAGACGCGGATACCTGCCCGCCCTCGCCTGCCGGCACTGCCGTACCCCCGCCCGGTGCATCCTGCCTCCGACCCGGACGGCCG
>NZ_JBFANV010000215.1:0-2057 GCF_040674955.1 Nonomuraea sp. NPDC049695
TGCCGTTCTGGCGGCAGTTGCGGCAGGTCATCGCCATACCCACCCTGGTCTTCGTCTGCGCCGGCCTCTGCCTCCTCACGCTCGGTCTGTCCGGGATCTTCTACTGGCTGCCCACCTTCATGGTGCGCAGCCTCGGCGTCGGCACGGGCACGGCAGGCTCGCTGACGGGATTGATCCCGGTCGTGGGCACGCTGACCGGCACCCTGGTCGGCTCGTGGCTCGGCCGCAAGTGGCACGGCACGCGCAAGGGCGGCCGGCTGCTGGCCGGCGGCAGCGGCCTCACAACCGGCTCGCTGGTCCTGCCCGTGGCGCTGTCGATGGAGTCGATCGGCGCGATGACCGTGCTGGTCCTGCTGGCCTGCTCGCTGCTGGCGATCGCGATGCCCAACCTGGCCGCGTGCCTGGCTGACGTGGTCCCGGCCGCCTCGCGCGGGCTCGGCTTCGCCGTCCTGCAACTGTTCACCACGGGTGGCGGCGCCTTCGGCTCCCTGGTCGTCGGCATCGCCTCGGACCGGTTCGGGTCACTGCTCGCCGGGATGTACATCCTGGTGCCCCCGATGATCGCGGGCGGGCTGCTCACGCTCAGAGCCCGGACGTCGTTCGAACGCGACGCGCGCAAGGTCATGACGGAGGCCGCCCGAGGCTGAGCCTCCTGGCACCCGATGTTGATCCGCACTTCCTGGTCCGTGCGGGGGGAGCCGGTCAGCCGCCTGTCATGCGGGTATGGGCAGGTCACCCTGCGCACTCACCGGCGCCGTCTGCCCTTGAGACGCCTGCAGATATCCATATCGATATGAGTAAATGATCAATATCAATATTGGACATCCCTGGCTGGTTTCTGATCTGCTCTCCGCCATGACACGACCACTCCTGCGTCTAGGGATCGCGACGTTGACCGCTTCCGCGCTGCTGAGCGGCCCCGCCAGTGCGGCGGATGCCGCCACCGGCGAGACCAGCACCTCCAGCGTCGACTCCCGGACGGGGACCAACGCCCCCTCCGACTCCGACCTGGACAAGACGCTGCAGGAACTGGAGAAGTCCTACCAGGGGCGTATCGGCGCAGTGGGCATCGACCTGGGAACTGGTAAAACGGTCGGCTACCGAGCCGATGAGCGCTTCCCCTTCAACTCCATGTTCAAGGTGTTCGCCTGCGCGGCAGTACTGCACAAAGCACGCACCAGCGACCCCGGGCTGATGGACAAGGTGGTTCGCTGGACGCCTGCCGAGATGGCCGGGCTGACCACGAACTCCCCAGAGACCACCGAATACACCGACACCGGCATGACACCTGCACAGCTGTGCCGAGCCGGGATCACCAAATCCGACGGCTTCGCAGGTAACACGCTGCTGAAGCAGATCGGCGGGCCGCGCGGGCTGACCGAGTTCTTCCGCGCCACCGGTGATCGGACGAGTCGTCTGGACCGACCGGAGCCCACCCTGACCGAGTGGGAGCCGGGTGAAGAGCGCGACACCACCACCCCCGCGGCGGCCGCACAGACCTTCACCAAGCTCACCACCGGTAAGACCCTCCACACCCGCGACCGGGCGCGGCTGGTCGGCTGGCTGAAGGCCAGCCTCACCGGTGCCAACCGGATCCGGGCTGGACTCCCCAAGGACTGGACGGTCGGCGACAAGACCGGCACCGGCGGCGCGAGCAACTACGGCACCGCCAACGACCTGGCGATCGTCTG
Organism: Nonomuraea sp. NPDC049695; assembly: GCF_040674955.1. Taxonomy (NCBI): domain Bacteria; kingdom Bacillati; phylum Actinomycetota; class Actinomycetes; order Streptosporangiales; family Streptosporangiaceae; genus Nonomuraea; species Nonomuraea sp. NPDC049695. The sequence continues at coordinate 1,692 of NZ_JBFANV010000215.1, forward strand.
GTCGCCCGGGTCTGACGCGCCGATGATCCTTTCGGTGTTCACCAACCGCAACACCGACAACACCCCGCATGACGACAAGGTGATCGCCTCCGCCGCGACCGCGCTGGCCAAAGCCCTCGGCCGGCTCTGACAGGCCTCTGCCGCCATCACCATGCTCGGCGGAAGGTCAACAACCCATCCACCGTCACGCCCCTGGGGTCAGCCTTCGCCATCATCGAGTTCAGTGGCGAAGCCAGGGTGCTCGGGTTGGTGTTGACGGGTGGCATGCTCGTCTTCCTCGTGGTCATTCCGGTCGCGGGCGTCCTGGCAGCTAGTCCCGGCTTCCCATCATTCGGGCGTGCCAGATCGTGTGCGGAGCGAGCCGGC
>NZ_JBFANV010000216.1:0-2034 GCF_040674955.1 Nonomuraea sp. NPDC049695
AGTCTGGCCTGCCGCCAGGCGGTCAAGGTGGGCTCGATTAAGGCCCAGCGGGCGTCGGAAATGTCGCTGGGGTACGGCTTCCGTTCGCTCATGGCAGAGCTTCTACCCGAAAGATGTGATCGATAGTAGGCTTCGGCTATTCGGGAGCTTCTACCACTTTTCTAGACCAGACGGAATTTGAGTGCCATCTCATCATCAAATGGTCGCTCGCATGGGCAGTGAGGACTACGCAAAGCTGCGCGTACAGGGAAAAGAGCCCAAAAGGCTGCGACTACAGATCTGGGCATACGCCAACCAACCATGCCTAAACGCCCACTGAGGACGCAAGCCGTAAAACTTCTCCCGAGGAGGGGTGATCAATACCTGGGTGGGGCGCCAAGTGGTGCCCCACCCAGGCTTGAGTGTCTTTCTTGCCGCTGAAGGCGAGCCGTTCATGGTCGGGCACCTGCGGCCGGGGGCGACGCGGAATAACACCGGCGCCAGGTACCACGTCCACAGTACTTGCCGGTGGTCGGCCATCCTCATCGCCGTCCTCGGCTGCCTCGTCGGTGTCGGGGTCGCGGAGCGGGCGTCTACTCATGCCGAGTTGGTGCCGGTAAAAGGAGTACCGGCCGTGCACGTTGATGTGCTTGGAGATGAACGGCGACAGCCGGGCCACGTCGGCCTCCCGCACCGGATAGCCCTGCTCACGTAGCAGGTTGAGCGCATCATCGATGTAGCGGGTGTTCCACAAAACCAGGCAATTCAGGACGATTCCCAGCCCGCCGAGCTGATCTTCCAAGCCCTCGTAGTAGCGGTGGAATAGCTGGCCCTTGCGGCCGTGGAACACCTTCTCGGCCAGGGAATGGCGGCCTTCCTGCAGGTTGCGGATGCCCTTGATGTCCCGTCTCAGGTCCTCATCGTCGATCAGTTGGAGCACGTGCAGCGATTTGAAGATCCGGCCGTAGGTGTTGATCGCCTCGCCCAGCGCGGTGGGGTGGCCATCGCGCTGCAGCATCCGCACCACGTCGTACGGGCTGACCTCGCTGGCGTAGATCGAGGCGACCAGCCGCAGGATGTCCGGCCAATGCTTGACCACCTTGCGCAGATCCAGCACTCCGCGCGCCAGGGAGTTCAACGCGCCGTAGTCGGCCTCGGCCATGGTCTTCCACAGCTTCTGATCCGGCAGATCGGCCAGCGCCGGCCGGTACTGGCGCCCCAGCAGATGCGCCAGCCCGAACACCAGGTCGCTGTAGGATCCGGTGTCGGTCACGATCACGTCGGCGCGGCGGCCCTCCCCGCTGGAGAAGATGACATCCAGCGCGTGCAGGCAGTCCCGGTCGGTGCCGGAGACCACCTTCGCGGCGATCCCGAACGCCTGATCATTGATCATGTTGAGCCAGGTGACGCCGCGTTTCGGGCCGAAGTACTTGCGGTTGGGGCGGGCGTAAGCCGACGGCACCGGGACCACGAACCGCATCCTGTCGATCGCCGCGACCAGGCCGCCCCCCAGAGCCTGGGCGAAGCCGATCCCGGCCTGCTCCTCGATCAGATGCGGGTTGGCGGCGGTGAGGTTTTCGGCCCGCAGGTAGGTGTGCTCGATGTAGCCGAGCCGGTGCCGCTCCAGCGCCGGCACCCCCTTGACCGCGATCGGTGTGTAGGTGATGTTCAGCGCCTGGGTGGTCAGGCAGGCGGCCACCGAGATGTCCAGGTCATCGAGGTGGGACTGCGCGCCGGCCGGGGAGGTGAGGGACTCCAGGAAGCCTGGACACCAGCCGAGCACCTCCACGATCGCCTCGGAGATGTCCACCCGCGGCATCATCGCCTCGACGCGCTTGCGCAGATCGATCAGGCTGGGCGGCTCTTCGATCGCCTTCACGCTCGCCACGTGGATCTTCCCGGCGTCGTCGATGCTCACCGCGGAGTTGGCCGCCAGCCCGGCCCGCACCACCCGATAGGTCCAACGCCGTTCAGTTAGGGCTGTGGTGGCGGCGTCAAGGGCTGGCCGGGATCATGTTGATGCTGATGGTGGCCTTGTAGGTGGTCCGGTCGATG
>NZ_JBFANV010000217.1:0-1999 GCF_040674955.1 Nonomuraea sp. NPDC049695
GGAGGACCTGATCGACGGAGTCGGCGAAGCGCGCTCTCGCGACGCCGACACCGCCGAACAGGGCTACGAACTGGCCGTGGCGTACCGCGCGGCGGGTCGCGCCGCGGACGTGGTCGAGGCCGCCGACGATGTGGCCGATTGGCTGGACCACCTGCGCGACCTCGGAGAGCTGTCCAGGGCGGAGATCCCCGACTGGAATCGCATGCTGCTCGCCGAGGCGCACGAAGCCCTCGGCGACCACACTCTCGCGCTCAAGGAGTACCAGAAGGTCGTGGGCTCCGCCCGTCAGCGGAACAACCTCAGGCTGCTCCTCGACACGCTGATGCCGTCCGCGAGGCTTCAGCACGTCCTGAACCGGGACGCCGAGGCGGCCGCCGGCTACCGCGAGGCCGGCGACGTCGCGGCCGCTCTGGCCGACCCGCACGCCGTGGCCACGTGCCGCGCGTCCGAGGCGTTGTCCCTGCACCGGACCGGTGATCTCCAGCGGGCACTCGCCGTTCTCGCGCAGGCGCAGGCCGCGACCGGTGCGCTGCCCGGGCAGCCGGCGGACCGCCTCGCCAGGACCTGCGCCATCGTGTTCCGCAGCGCCGCTCACGTGCTGTCCGCCGCAGGCCGGCTCCAGGAGGCGACCGATCATGCCGCACGCGCCGCGGCGGCCTTCCGGCAGGTGGGTGACGCAGCCGAGGCGGCCGAGATGGACCTGCTGTATGCCCGCACCCGCACCCTCAACCAACTCGGACGCCCCGCCGGCCCCGATCAGACCGCCTCCACCGGTTGAGCCCAACCCCACCGCGTGATCTGGGCTACTCGTCTTCCTTGCGCTTGTCGGCGGGGATGATCAGGTCCGGACTGATGCCTTCCAGGGTGGGCCTCGCGGGGGTTCTCGCGTTCGGTCCCGACATCGCGGCGAAGAATGCGAAGAGCACCTGCTTGGTGTCGAACGGGTCGTGGATCCGGTCAGCGGCCCGGCAAGCATCTTCAGGGCGATGCCGTACGCGGCCGGCGCGTCCAGCTGAAGCCTGAGGCAGGGGCGCCCCTGTCGGCCGGCTGACCCGCGGGGCAGGCCCCGGGCCTGGTCGAACCGCGCCAGCCGCACCCGGCTCTGGATCTCGGCGATGTGAGGTCATGAGGCCGCGCTACCAAGGCGTGACGGTCCCGTCCCAGGAGAAGAAGCCGCCGGCGCGTGCCGCCATGTCGTCGAACGACATGTCGAGGCCCCGATCGAAGATCTCTCGGCCATGGCCGTTCTGATGGCCCGCGTCGACCTCGGGTCGGACAGGCATCCTCCGCGGTTGGTCTACATCGGCACCCTCCCGACAGGTTGACAACGGTTCGGTACTCCGAGTACCAATTAAATAAGCGGTACTGGTAGTACCGGAACTGTGAGTATCTCATGGAGGCGTCATGAGCGTCATCGTCGTCGGGGCCGGCCCCACCGGGCTCATGCTGGCTGGAGATCTGGCCGCCGCCGGCCTACCCGTCAAGGTTCTCGAGCGCAGGGTCGAGGAGTCCAACTTCACCAGAGCCTTCGCCCTCCATGCCCGCACCCTGGAACTGCTCGACATGCGCGGTGTGGCCGACAAGCTGATCGCCCAAGGACTCAAGGTCGCGGAGGTACGGCCCTGCGTCAAAGGTGTCAAAGGCCAAGGGGTCATCTTCAACGTGCGCCATCCGGACAGCCGTTTCCCCTACCTGCTCATTGTGGGCCAGGCCCGCACGGAGGCCGCGCTGGAAGAGCGGGCCCGAGGCCTCGGCGTGCAGATCGTCCGCGGGGCGGAGGTTGCCGGCCTGGCGCAGGATGACGCCGGGGTTACGCTGACTCTCGCCGGCGGGCGCACCGAGCGGGCCGGCTACGTGGTGGGCTGCGACGGGGCGCACAGCGCGGTGCGCCGCCTGCTGTCGGTGGGTTCAGCGGACACGCTTACGACACCCCTAGCACGGACAGCGCCAGCGCCAGGTCGGAGGCGGTCGTCGCGAGAGGGCCGTTCTCCGAGAGCCG
>NZ_JBFANV010000218.1:0-1902 GCF_040674955.1 Nonomuraea sp. NPDC049695
GCCGATGGTGTCGACACGCTGCTGCCGGAGTGGGCGTTCTTCGTCCGGTGCGTGGTGGACACCGGCGAGTTGCGTCCGACCGCGAGCCGCGAGGCGCTGTACGAGGACGAGCTGCTCGCCGACACGCGGGCAGAGCTCGGCGCGCAGGTGCGTGACTGGCTCGTGCGCCTGGCCGCGACCGATCCCGCGCGGCTGCGGCAGTTCCTGATGATCCATCACCTTGGTGTCAAGGCGCTGGCGCTGCACGACGTGGAGATGCTGCGGGTGGTGGACCGCTGGTGGCCGATGGAGACGGACGCCGGGCCGATGACCCTCGCCGAGTTCCGGCGGCGGCACCCGGTCATACGCCACACGGCGACCTCCGATGAGTTCCGCGCGCTGGCGGCGGTCGCCGCCGCGCAGAACCTCGGCCTGGTCAACGGCGGCTACGCGTACGACATCGAGATCATGCGGCGGCTGCCGCTGCTGGACCCGTCGATCACCGTCCGCGGCCTGGATCCCGCCGAGCTGGCCACCCGGTTCGAGCCGCTGGACCCGGTGCTGGAGGCTCGGTTACGGCCGTTCCTGGCGGTCGCCGCCGACACCCTCCGGAATCTGGGCTGCGCCGTCGTGCCGCGCTGTTTCGACCCGCCGGTCCTGCCCGCGCTGTATCTGCGGAGCCGGGCCGCCGCGCAGGCGGAGGAGATGCGGGAGGCCCGGTCGGCGGCGGGTGATCTGTGGTCGGGGGTGCTGGGTGCCGTGGATGCCACCGAGGCTGCGGACGTGCCGCAATTCATCCTCAACCTGCGCAATCCCGTGGTGCGGCGGCTCGCCGAGGCGCCCGACCCGGCGCTGGCCTCACTCGGTGTCCAAGCCCTGTACGGGCAGGCCCTGCTGGCGGGCCACCATCCGCTCCGCCCTGAGGACAGCGCGGTGCTCAATCGTTCCTTCCTGTCGCTGCTGGACTGGGCGATGGGCGGGGGAGGCGCCTGATGAGCCGGAGCGAGCCCGAGGTGGCCGCGCTGCTGGAGCAGGCGAGGCGGATGCCGGACGGCGAGGCCCGGGCCGCGCTGCTGGAGGACGTGGTGCGGCACGCCGACGCGGGCGGCCTGCACAGGCTGGCCTTCGCCGCGCGCCGCAGCCTGGCCAACGCGTACAGCGTCGGCGGTCAGTGGGACAAGGCGTTCCCGCTGTTCTCTCGTTGCCTGAGCGAGTACGACGCCCGCCAGGGCGAGTTCGGACCGGAAGAGGACTGGACGCTGCGCGGCTGGTACGCCAACATCGCCCAGTCGATGGCCGAATTCCCCGAGCTCGGCCTGGACCAGATCAGCGGCGCCTTCGAGGACATGGAGCGCCGGTTCCGCGCCGGCGGGCACAACCTGCGGCAGGTGTACGACGGCCGCCGGTGGGTGGCCCAGCTCATCGGCGACTGGCCTGAGGAGGAGCGCTGCTACCGGCAATGGAAGGCGGCCGGCGGGTTCGATCCCGACTCGGTGTGGAGTTTCGAAGCCGAGGTCGAGCGGCTGGTCCTGCGCGGTGATGACGCGTCCGTCGCGCGGGCGCTGGACCTCGCCGGGCCGGTGCTCGCGGGCCAGGTCGTTTTCCACGAGCCGCCCGCCCCGATCCAGTGCCTGATGCTGCTGCCGCTGGCCCGCGCCGGTCGCTCGCAGGAGGCGGCGCGGGCATTCCGCCGGGCGCGCCGGGAGATGGAGCAGGGCGTCTACCGGTACGAGTACAAGGCCATGCTGATCGAGTTCTGCGCCCTGACCGGTAATGAGGAGACCGGGCTGTCGGTGTTGCGGGAGCTTCTGGCCTTCTCCACGCGGCTGAGGCGTCCGAACGGCACGATGGAGTTCGCCACCGCCGCAGCGGTCCTGCTGAGGCGGCTGCTCGCGGACGGCCGGGGCGGTGAGACCGTCCAGG
>NZ_JBFANV010000219.1:0-1878 GCF_040674955.1 Nonomuraea sp. NPDC049695
CCGCGCCCTCGCCCGTCATCACGAGGTGGGAAAGACCGCTAAACGCGCGGCATCACTCACCGAGCACCGCGAGCAGGCAGGTTAAACGACAAGCTCAGAGATAGCGCGGGAAAAGATCCGTCGTCGGCCAAGTGGTCACCTTGCCGATCTGGGCGTTGATGCGCGGGCTGAGCACGTCGAAGTCCGGCGACCCGGTCTCCTCGTTGCGGTTGAACAGGGCAGCATAGGTGAAGCCACCCTGGAGCCGGGCGGTGTAGGTGTAGGTCCCCGGCAATCCGCCGCTGTGCCAGGTGTTGAGGTGCCCCGTCACCTGGCGGACCCACATACCGGCCCCGTACCAGGAGCCGTCGTCCGTGACACCGATCTCCGGCTTGGCCACCATCCTGCCGATGGATGTCGCGTTCAGCACCGCGCCGGGGGCGTCGAGGATGCGCGCGAAGCGCACCAGGTCCACCGCCGAGGCCAGCCAGCCGCCGCCCGGCCCGCGGTTCTCCATGCTGAAGCCGCCGTACGGGGCCGGCACCGTCGCACCGGACGCGTCGGTAACGATCCTGCTCGTCTGCGTCGACTCGTAGACGACCTCGCCGGGCGCGGCCTGTGCCTTGACGGTACGGCCGAGCCGCATGCGGCTGATGCCGACGGGCGCCAGGACCTTCTGCTGGACGTACGACCCGTAAGCCATGCCCGACACCTTCTCGACGATCATGCCGAGCAGCATGTAGCCGTAGTTGCTGTAGGCGAACCTGCTGCCGGGGGCGAAGTCGAGCGGGCGGCCGCCGGCGTACTGGATGATGTGCTCGCGCGCGATCGGCAGGGGGACACCGAGCGATCGGGAGATGGTGTGGTCCAGGTACAGGTAGTCGCCTGAGATGTCGCGGTCCCACCCGCCCGTGTGCTGCAGGAGCCGCCACACCGTCACGTTCGCCAGCCGGGCGTCCGCCGTGATCGGCAGCCCGAGCAGCGTGGCCACGGACGTTCCCAGGCTCAGCTTGCCGTCCTGCGCCAGCCTCATGATCGCCACGGCGGTGATGTGCTTGCTGAGACTCGCGATGCGGAACAGGGAGGTGGGCGTGAGCGTCGGCACGGCGGGGTCGTCGCTGTAGCGGTAGGCCCTGGCCAGCACGAGCTTGCCGTTCTTGGTGATGGCGAGCTGCGCGCAGGAGATCCCGCGCTCCGCGATATAGGTCTTCAGCACCTTGTCGAAGCCTGCGAGCGCAGTCGGTGCCACTCCCGCAGTCTGAACCGTGGCGGCGAACGCCGGCCGGGAGGCTCCCAGCGCGAGGGCAGGCGCTGCGGCAGCGCCCGCCGCCAGGAACCGCCGCCTGCTCATGCCGTTCGATGCGGACAGACGCGGGTCGTTGATCGTCATGACCAGATATCTAGTGGATCGTCGGCCCTCGGTGGGCCGATTTCGCCGGTATTGCCCATCCTGGCGGCGGGCAGCGGGTCATCGACATCGGCAGCAGCCGCCATGGCGGAGAAGGACTGCCGCCGGGCAGAGTGCGTGTGGACCTCTCCGTATGAGACCGCTGCACGCTGGGCGGCCAGGGGCGATGAGATGTTCTGGAACGGCTACAGGATCCACATCAGCGCACCGTGCCACACCGTGTATGCCGTGGACGCGCTGTGGAGCGTGAGAATGGCAGGCGCGGGCGACCAACCGCGCCGCCGGTCTTGATCGCGAACGTGGCGCCCACCGACGCCACCAAGCCCGACGTGGCGGCCGGTGGGCGATCCGCTCAAAGGCTGGACTCGCCAGCGCGGACCCCGGGCCGACACGTCCGACTTCTAGAGCCAACGCCGTTCAGTTAGGGCTGTGGTGGCGGCGTCAAGGGCTCACGGTGCTGGGCGCGACGCTCACCCAGGTCATCTACAAGG
>NZ_JBFANV010000220.1:0-1864 GCF_040674955.1 Nonomuraea sp. NPDC049695
CTCAAATTCGCGACCGTGCTCCCCGAACGGCTGGCGGTGGCGACCGTCGCCATCCGGCTTGCGGACTTCGAGAGCGCCAAGACCGCTCTGATGGAGCCTGTCCGTCTGCAGCATCTCGGTGGCCACTGACGGTGAGTTGCTGGCCGGAGCCGTCGCATTGGTTGCGCGCTCTACGGAGCCGGCTCTCTGGAGCTGCTGCTGGTGGGCAGATGATCGCAACTGTTACGACACTCGCGTTCGTCGCACTGACCGTCCTGGTGGCCAACTTCCGGCAAGCCTTCTACGCCTGACACCGGCTACCTCCTCGCCGTCCTCGCAATCGTCTTCACCATCTGAATGGAGCGTGCCCGCCGCTCCTTCGGGGGACGGCGGTGGGCACGGGAAGGGCTCGTGTCAGTCGTTGGTGACAACGACCTTTAATGCCCGGTCTCGGCGCTGCAAGTCAACACATCGTGTCCCTTCATTGCCTCGCTCAGCAGCAGACGGTGGCTGATGGGTTGGGGCGGCGTCGAGGGCGCCGGTGGCGAGTGACCCCCCCAACTTGAGCAGCATCGCCGCTGACATGGGCAGTCGACCCGGCCACCGGGAACCGCCGCGACCTGGCTGCCGAGGAGGAAGAAATCGTCGGGCGACGGTACGGCGGACAGAAAGTTTCAGAGGTGTCCGTACAGCTGAAGAAGATTTGAGCAGAAGGAGCAAAAGTCTGGACCAACAGCTTGCCGGGGGTGACGATTCGATCATCGATCGAAGACCGCGGATATGCCCGGGTACCTGTTGTCCCGGGCGTAACCCCGGCTCAGGATGGCCGAGTGGCGGATCGCATACCGGACCTTGATCGCGTCACGGCGGCGGCCGGAAAGGGCTGGACGCACCGTCGAGATCGTTTCCTTCAAGCCGCGAGATCCGCCGGGTTTCGCGACTCCGATGGCACGCTGAGCACCGTACACCTCGCTCAGTCAGCCGCCCCGTAAACCTCTGGAGCAGCTTAATGGATCTGCCGAGCGAGTTAGATCTGCCCAACTCCCGATGGAACGGCCTTCAACAAACCCCCCAGGAGCCGGATCGCCCGGACACGTCGTGGAATCGTTTCGCGACCGAAGAGGCCAAGCCCGAATCGCGCTGGCCACGCAGGCTGGCTCCCGTTCTTTCGATCGTCCTGATGGTGGAGATGGCGTACGCCATGCCCGCCTACGCGGCCCCGCGCTCGGCGCCGGCCGTGCAGAAAGAAGCGCCGGTGACGGGCAGGAATGTCCCCGTCAAGCCGCCGCTGGCGGATCCCGCCGCAAAGCAGGCGTGGAAGGCGGCGCCGGCCGTCACCTGGCCCAAGCCGCAGAAGGCGGAGCTGGACGGCTCCGTCTCCACCCTGGCGGCCGGCTTCCCGGTGAAGCTGGCGCCGGGGACGGCCAAGGCGGCGCAGGAGACGGCACCGATCAGTGTCGAGCTGCTCGACACCGACCTGCTCGGCCTGGCGATGCGGGTGACGCCGGGGCAGGGGGTGGCGGCCGCGGCCAAGCCGGTCAAAACCCGTGTGGAGGTGGACTACTCCGGCTTCCGGTACGCCTACGGCGGTGACTACGGCTCCCGGCTGCGCATGGTGAAACTGGAGGAGTGCGCGCTCACCGGCGCGGCCGGCTGCGCTCAGCCGCAACCGGTGAAGAGCGACAACAACGTCACGAGCGGCACGGTGACCGCCGAGGTCGAGACGGGCGGCCTGTACGCGCTGACCGCGGCGGCGTCCGGCCCGTCGGGCGACCATGCCGCCACCTCTCCCGCGCTGAGCGCGAACGGGCTCCCGTACCCCACCTTCCTGGCCACCGACCCGATCGTCGCGTCCGGCTCGCGCAGCAGGTCGGCGGCGAGCGCC
>NZ_JBFANV010000221.1:0-1861 GCF_040674955.1 Nonomuraea sp. NPDC049695
GGCACGGCGGGCATGCCCGGGGCGCTGGCGGGGACCGTGGTGGTGCCGAGGACGTTCGCCGCGGCGCCGCCCGTGGACTCCTTGCCCGCGGACTCCCTGCCGCAGGGTTGCCTGGCGGGGGCCTCGGCCGATCGGGTGTACTGGCTCGACCAGTGCGGCGCGCCGATCGCCAGCGCGCGCTTCGAGGGCCGGGTGCTCGCGGGCGGCGGGGAGATCTGGGCCGTCGGCGCCGATCGGGCGCGCAGGCTCATCGAGCCGGGTCGCCTCGGCGACCCTGTGGAGTTACCCGGCCTGGACCTGTGCGCGGTCGAGGGCGAGCGCCTGTGGTGGACCTCGAAACGCGACACCCTGCTGCGCGGCGGCCCCAGGGAGGTGGATCTCGGGACCTGCGAGCGCGGCGGCATGATCGTGTGCGCCGGCTCCCTGTGGGTCAGCGTGGCGGGCGGGCTGCTGCGGGTCTCCGCCTGGTCGGGCGAGCCGCGGCGGTTCGTGGACGCTCCCGCGGGGCCGGTGCCCTTCCTGGCCTGCGCGAACGGCGTGCTGGCCGGCGGGGGACGTGACCTCTTCGCGCTCGCCCCGGTCGTCGGCGCCGCCGTTCGCCGGATCCGGCTGGGGCTGAAGGCGCCGCTCGCGCTGATGATCGCGGCCGGCAAGCACGTGTGGGCCTTCCCGACGGGCCGCCCCCAGGCTCTCATCGTGCCGTTGTGACCCCATTCCGGGCGGCCGGAACGTGGCGATCTCCGCGTCCGCGATCGGGATGATCAACCGCGCGGCGATTCCCGGTGTCACACTGCGTGGGCGCAGGGCTCTTCGACTTCTTCGGCCACGCGGAAGGAACGCCCCATGACCCAGGCTCCGGCCGGCGCCACCGTACGCCAGTTATCCAGGGTTGTTGGCTCTTCTCGCAGGTCCGTGCGTGCTGACCTTGTCAGACACGTAAGGCACGTTGAGCTGGTTGTTCCAACGGAACGTGAGGGGCCGTCGGCGTCGTCACCATGGACGGCACCACGGGGCTCGGCCCAGGGTGAGCGGTGCCTTCGCTGGGCGCTGCGTTCGTCGCCACGGCGCCTCTGGATTTCCGCTCCCGCGCCGCCCCCGCCCGCGTCATACCATCCGGGATGCCACGCCGTAGCACGCGTTCGCAGCGATACAGCAGACGTATCGAACACGTCACCGGACGTGCCTGGCCGGGCCGGCCGGTCAGTGTCCGGGCGAGAGACGGGCGGATGACGTGGCGGATTCGGTGCGGCACACCCTGCAGGACGGCTCGCAAATGCTGTTCGAGTCGGCCGAGGCGCCGCTGGTGCGCCAGCACAGCGGCGAGCCCGACGTCAGCGAGGGCGGCCCGTTGAAGACCCCTGTCTTCCCCTGGTGAACGGCGCTCTTGGCCGTGTGGTGCTCACTGAACACCACACCAAGATCACACAGACCCTGGCACGGGGACGTTCAGGAGTGGACGGCGCGGATCTCCGTCACGGTGAACTCGTCGACGATGTGCCGGTTCTGCACCAGGAACCCCACCACTCCCGCCACCGCCTCCGCCCCCAGGGCGGCTCTCACACGTGCGCTCAGAAGGTAGACGAGAGGCGTCGACGGCTGGGTGAGCGTGAGCCCGCGGTCGTGGCGGTGCACGTCCTGCAGCGCCCTGATGGGGATCGGCCGCTCGGTGGTGAACCACGCCGCGACCTCCCACTGCGGATGTGCAGGATCGACGTCGGCAGAGGCGCGATAGCAGGCGACGCAGCCGTGCCCGGCGTGCTGACCATGCAGGCAGGTCCACTGGGCGACGGAGGCCGGGCTCTGGTTATGAGCGCTCAGGACGGCTGCTTCGGTGACGAGGCGGCGCACCGGCCTTGGCCGG
>NZ_JBFANV010000222.1:0-1747 GCF_040674955.1 Nonomuraea sp. NPDC049695
GCCTGGTCGATGGCGGCGTCCTCGAACACGATGTTGGCCGCCTTGCCGCCCAGCTCCAGGGTCAGCTTCTTGTCGGTGCCCGCCACCGCGCGGGCGATGATCCGGCCGACCTCGGTCGAGCCGGTGAAAGCCACCTTGTCGACGTCGGGATGGCCCACCACGGCCGCGCCGGTCTCGCCCGCGCCGGTGACGATGTTCACCACACCAGGCGGCAGATCGGCCTGCCGGCAGATGTCGGCGAACAGCAGCGCGGTCAGCGGGGTCGTCTCGGCCGGCTTGAGCACCACCGTGTTGCCGCAGGCCAGCGCCGGAGCGATCTTCCAGGCCAGCATGAGCAGCGGGAAGTTCCACGGGATGACCTGCCCGGCCACACCCAGCGGCTTCGTCCCGAACCCTGCGTATTCGAGCTTGTCGGCCCAGCCCGCGTAGTAGAAGAAGTGGGCCGCCACCAGCGGCAGGTCCACATCGCGCGACTCGCGGATCGGCTTGCCGTTGTCGAGCGACTCCAGCACGGCCAGCTCACGGGCCCGCTCCTGGATGATCCGCGCGATCCGGAAGAGATATTTGGCCCGCTCGGCGCCGGGCAGCGCGCTCCAGACGCCGAACGCCTTACGCGCGGCCTGCACGGCCCGGTCGACATCGTCGGAGGAGGCGGTGGCGACCTCAGCCAGCGTCTCCTCGGTCGCGGGGTTGATCGTCTTGAACGGGGCACCGGAGCCGTCGGTGAACTCGCCGTCGATGAACAGCCCGTACGACGCCTTGATGTCGACGACGTCGCGCGACTCGGGCGCGGGTGCGTACTCGAAGATCGCCATCATCAGTCCAGAGTGAAGTAGTCGGGGCCGGCATAGCGGCCGGTGGCCAGCTTCTCGCGCTGCATGAGCAGGTCGTTCAGCAGCGACGAAGCGCCCAGCCGGAACCACTCGGGGGTCAGCCAGTCATCGCCGGCCGTCTCGTGGACCAGGACGAGGTTCTTGATGGCGTCCTTGGTCGTGCGGATGCCGCCCGCGGGCTTCACGCCCACCTGGCGGCCGGTCGCCTCGCGGAAGTCGCGCACCGCCTCCAGCATGATCAGCGTCACCGGCGGCGTCGCGGCCGGCGACACCTTGCCCGTGGAGGTCTTGATGAAGTCGGCGCCGGCCAGCATCGCCAGCCAGGACGCCCGCCGCACGTTGTCGTAGGTGGCCAGCTCGCCGGTCTCCAGGATCACCTTGAGGTGCGCCGGGCCGCACGCGGCCTTGACCGCGACGATCTCCTCCAACACCTTCATGTACTGGCCGGACAGGAACGCGCCGCGATCGATCACCATGTCGATCTCGTCGGCGCCGGCCGCCACCGCCAGCGCGGTGTCGCTCACCTTGACCTCCAGGGAGGAGCGCCCGCTCGGGAACGCCGTGGCCACGGAGGCCACCTTCACCCCCGAACCGCGCACCGCCTCGGCGGCCACCGCCACCAGGTCGGGATAGACGCACACGGCCGCCACCCGGGGAGCGCCGCCGCCGGGACGCACGGCCTTGGTGCACATCGCGCGCACCTTCCCGGTCGTGTCCGCCCCTTCAAGGGTCGTCAGGTCGACCATGGAGATGGCCAGGTCGATCGCCTGTGCCTTGGCCGTGGTCTTGATCGAACGGGTGCCCAGCATCGCCGCCCGCTGGTCCGCGCCGACCCGGTCAACCCCGGGCAGGCCGTGCAGGAAAGCTCGCAGCGCCGCGTCGGACGAGGCGACGTCCGCGAGCGAGGTAGTCAC
>NZ_JBFANV010000223.1:0-1742 GCF_040674955.1 Nonomuraea sp. NPDC049695
CGGGTCCTGAACCGGCCGGCCGAGCAGGACCGGGCCGCGGCGGAGGCCGCCGCGGCCGTCGCCCGGATGCCCGCCCGGGAGGAGGCTGACCCGGAGGAAGCCTGCCTGCGGCTGGGCGAAGAAGCCGAGTCCCACCGGCCGAGCTGGCCTACGAGGAAGACTCGGGGCCCTCGTTGCCGAACTGCCGGTGTCGGGTCATCGAGCGGTGAGGACGTGCGCCCACGGCTCATCGATGTCGGCCAGACCCAGCACGGCGACCACGTTGTCGAGCATTCCGGCGCCGAACCAGCGCCGCACGGCGTCGTCGTCGCCCAGCAGCTGCCGGACGGTGTCAACCTGTTTGGCGTAGCACCGGCGCACGGCGTCTGCTACTAGCGGCTCGCCGGCGGCACAGTTCGCGTGCATGAGGAAACGCAGGATGCTCCGGTCCGCGACGAGCGCGGCGTAGGCGCCGCGCGCCGCATCCAGCGCCGCCTCGGGCGCCGGTCCGGCCCCGCCCGGCGCCGGCGAGTGGGCGACCAGCGTTTCGGTCATGACGACGGACACGTGGTCGACCACCGCCGCGAACAGCGCTTCCTTGTTCGGGTACAGGCGATAGAGATACGGCTGAGAGATGCCGACCCAGTCTGCGATCTCGTGTGTCGTCGTACCGTAGAAACCTTTTTGCGCGAAGCAATCGACCGCGGCGGCCATGATGGTCCGACGTCGTTCGTCGCTCTTCGTGCTGGTACCGGCGGCGGGCATGGCGATCAGTTAAACAGGCTTTCCCCTCAGCCTCCAAAAGTCACGCGGAGGTCAGGGTCGGACGGAACGTCGTGGGGTGTGAGCGCCTCGATCGCCACCAGCGGGTTCCAGTAGTCCAGGTAGTGGGTGATGAGCGCGTCGTCATCGGTCCGGACGACGGAGATGCACGTCTGCTCGTACGGCTTGCCGGTCGGCAGCGCCGTGCCCGTCGAGCGGAATTCGGCGATCACCAGACTTGGATCGATCGTCTCGTGGAACACCAGGTCGACGAACTCCACGTCAAAGGTCTCGGGAAAGTTGCTCATGTGCGCGCGCAGTGCGTCTCGCCCCGTCACCCGCTGGGGCACGCCGGCCGGCGCGTACGGGAACTCGAGCACCGCGTCCGGGGCGAACAGCTTCACCCATTCGTCGGTGCGTCCTGCTGCGGTGAGGCGCAGGTGCTCGGCCACGGCGTGCTGGGCGGCGGCGCGGCGGACGGCGTCGTCTTCCTTGACTGTCATTTTCACTCCTACGTTAGTGGTCGACCTATAACCTATCGCTGCAGCAGCTGTTGCGGGTAGTCGAGCAGAGGTAACGCCAGGGGAGCCCGGTTGTCACCGGGAGACTTCGCGGTTCGTCAGGACCAGCAGAGCCCTCACCAGGGCGGTCGCCCATTTCGGGTCGGTGCGTATCTTGCCGCGGACGCGCCAGTTCTTCAGGTGGGCCAAGCCGTGCTCGACCGGCGCTCGTACCGCGGCAAGGGCCTTGTTGGACGGCTTCTGCCCGCGCGTCAGCGGCCGGTTCCGGGCGGCCTCGTCGGGAGTCTCGCCGCGGTGCGGGATCAGGAGAACCGCCCGCTCCGCCACCCGGGCGGGCGCCGGAGCGACGGCCGCGGCGGCCTCCGCCGCGGCCCGGTCCTGCTCGGCCGGCCGGTTCAGGACCCGCTCGGCGATCACGAGCTCCTCCCGCTCGGCCTGGACCTCCTGCAACTGCCTGGGAACTCCTCAGCGAGCGTGTCC
>NZ_JBFANV010000224.1:0-1698 GCF_040674955.1 Nonomuraea sp. NPDC049695
GAGTCTCCTGAAGATCTTGGTGGTCTTCCCAGGCGGCGTTTGGGGACTCAGACTCGGGTCATGATGGGCCGTTGGAGGGTTCCAGCCGGGCCTGAAGTGTGGGTCGTGTGCCGGGAGTTGATCCCGGCCGGGAGCGTGTTCGCGTTCCTGGCCGAACAGCGGCGGTTGTTGTTCCCGCCGGAGGCGTTCGCGGACATGTACGCGGCGGTCAACGGGCGCCCGTCGGTGCCACCGGACCTGCTGGCCACGGTGGTGGTCCTGCAAGCCTTACATGGGCTGTCGGACGAGGAAGCGGTTGCCGCGCTGCGGTTCGATCTGCGCTGGAAGGCCGCCTGCGGGCTGGGCTTATATGACCAGGGGTTCGACCCGTCGCTGCTGACCTATTTCCGGCGCCGCCTGGCCCGCTCCGCAGACCCGGACCGGATCTTCGAGATCGTCCGGGCGGTAGTGGAGCAGACCGGCGTGCTGGCCGGCCGGATGCGGCGGGCGCTGGACTCGACTGTGCTCCTCGACGCGGTCGCCACCCAGGACACCATCACCCAGCTCATCGCCGCGATCCGTCGGGTGGCCCGCCAGGTGCCCGGAGCCGCCGCGCTCGTCGCGCAGCACTGCCACGCCCACGACTACGCCGATGCGGGCAAACCGAGAATTGCCTGGGACGATGAGGAGGCCAAGACGGCTCTGGTCAGCGGCCTGGTCACCGACGCGCTCGCCCTGCTGGACCAGCTGGCCGGCCGGGACCTGGACGAGGCAGCCGCAGGGGCGGTCGGCCTGCTGGCGCTGATCGCCGGTCAAGACGTCGAACCTGCCGGCGACTCTGACGGCACCGACGGCCGGTGGCGGATCGCCCGCCGCACCTCACCGGACCGCATCATCTCCACCGTCGACCCCGAGGCCCGCCACATCCACAAAAGCGCGCAGCAGCGTGACGACGGCTACAAGGCGCACCTGGCCGTCGAACCGGAGACCGGCCTGTTCACCGCGGTCGCGCTGCGCCCCGGCGCCGGAGCCGAGCACCACGAAGCCACCGTCGCCCCCGACCTGCTCGCCGCCGAAAGCGGACCCCTGCACATCCTGGCCGATGCCGCCTACGCCGCCGCCGACCTGCGCGCCGCCCTGACAGCCGCCGGGCACGCTCTGCTGATCAAACCGCCCGCGCTCAAGCCCGCCGTCCCCGGCGGGTTCACCCTGGACGACTTCGCCATCGACACCGCCGCCGGCACGGTCACCTGCCCCGCCGGACACACCGTCCCGCTCGCCGCCCCGGCAGGCCGCTACCAGCAGCGCCGCGCCACCTTCACCGGTCTGTGCGCCGCCTGCCCGCTGCATGATCGCTGCACCACCGCCAAAACCGGCCGCATCCTGACCATCCGCCCCCACCACGACCTGCAGGCCGCCGCCCGCCACCAGGCCGCCACCGACCCCGCCTGGCAAGACGACTACCGGCGCTGGCGGCCCATGGTCGAACGCGCCGTGGCCTGGCTGGTCGCCCGCGGCAACCGCCGCCTGCCCTACCGCGGCACCCACGCCAACGACCGCTGGCTCCACCACCGCGCCGCCGCTCTCAACCTGCGCCGCCTCATCAACCTAGGACTCACCCACATCAACAACACCTGGGCCCTCGCCACTACCACTCCATAACAAGAGGGTGAGTCAGCTCATGTTGACCCACCCACCAAGATCTTCAGGACACTCCTA
>NZ_JBFANV010000225.1:0-1668 GCF_040674955.1 Nonomuraea sp. NPDC049695
CCTGCCGTTGTAGGGGGCGACGGTGAAGTCCTTGAGCGAGACCCATCCCGACTTCGGGGTCGCCAGCGGGCCCGTCGATGTCCAGCGGTACGTCGACGGAAGATCGCATGTACCGGTCGGGGTAGGCGTCGGTGTGGGGGTTGGCGTGGGGGTGGCGGTGGGGGTGCCGGGATTGCCGCAGGTCACGCCGTTCAGGGCAAACGACGTCGGCACGGGGTTGGTGCCGTTCCACGAGCCGTTGAACCCGAAGGTGGTGCTGCCGCCGGAGGGGATGGAGGCGTTGTAGGAGACGTTGGTGGCGGTCACCGACGACCCGGACTGGGTCTGGGTGGCGTTCCAGATCTGGGTGATCTGCTGGCCGGCATTGAAGGACCAGGTCAGCCGCCAGCCGTTGACCGCGTCACCGAGGTTGTTGATGGTGACGCCGGCGTTGAAGCCGCCCGCCCAGCTCGAACTGATGGTGTAGTCGACCCGGCAGTCGACGGCGGCCTGGGCGGGCTGTGTGGTCAGCAGGCCGGCTCCGGCCAGCAGTACCGCGATGGCGCCGATCACGAGGCCGCGGCGCGAGGCCCGCCGGGGCGGCACCGCGGTCGTGCCGGCGGAGGGGCGCGGTGACCGCGCTCGCCAGGGCAGACGCATCTGCATTCTCCTCATCATCATGTCCGACCGCCGTCAGGGGCTGGTGCAGGAAGCGGTCGGGGTGGCCGCGGTGCCGTTTGCGGTGAACCCGAAGGTCGTGGAGCCGCCGGCGGCGATGGAGCCGTTGTAGGCGGCGTTGCGTACGGTGACGCTGGAGCCGGACACGCTCTGCTGGCCGTTCCACAGGCTGCTGATGCTCTGCCCGCCGGGCCAGGTCCACCGCACGGTCCATCCGCTGATCGCCGCGTCGCCCGCCTGGACGGTCACCGTCGACTGGAAGCCACCCGGCCAGCTGTTGGTCGTCGTGATCGTCGCCGCGCACCCGTCCGGGACCGGCGTCGGAGTCGGGGTCGGCGTGGGGGTGGGCGTGGGGGTCGGCGTGGGGGTCGGCGTGGGGGTGGGGGTGGTTGGCGGGGCGGCGTTCAGGGCGTTGAGGACCGCGTCGTAGGCGGGCTTCTTGTTGCCGCCGCTGAACAGCAGCGGGGTGTCACCCGAGCGCCAGGAGTCCTGGTCGCGCACCCCCCACACCGTGATGCCGGCGCAACGGGCCACCGCCAGGCAGTCGTTCACCACGGCGGCGTAGGTCTGCGGGGAGGCGCCCTGGATGTCCAGCTCGGTGATCTGCACGTCGACCCCGAGGGCGGCGAAGCTGGAGATGGTGGTGCGGTAGTTGCTGTTGTACGGGCTGCCGCTGTTGAAGTGCGACTGCAGGCCCACGCAGTCGATCGGCACGCCACGCTGCTTGAAGTCGCGGACCATGTTGTAGACGCCCTGCGTCTTGGCCCAGGACCAGTTGTCGATGTTGTAGTCGTTGTAGCAGAGCTTGGCGTTGGGGTCGGCGGCGCGTGCGGTGCGGAACGCCACCTCGATCCAGTCGTTGCCGGTGCGCTGCAGGTTGGAGTCGCGCCGGCCGCCGGAGTTGCCGTCGGCGAACGCCTCGTTGACCACGTCCCAGGCGTAGATCTTGCCCTTGTAGTGGGCCATGACGCCGTTGATGTGGTCGATCATCGCCTGGCGCAGGCTGCTGCC
>NZ_JBFANV010000226.1:0-1667 GCF_040674955.1 Nonomuraea sp. NPDC049695
CTTGTTCTTTAAGGTCCGAGATCGCGTTTGGTGGTCAGGGACGTGGGCCGCTTGTTGACTTTCCCCAGGTTGTAGCGGGGAGCGCGGCTTCGGTTGCGGGAGCCGGGCGGCCGTCCAGGGCCTGGCTTGCTCGGTTTGGGCGCACGGGCCGGGCATGGGATGGCCGGGCGGATGTTGCGAAACCCTCGCCGTACCCGGGCCGGGGTCAGGCGGCCGGGCGGGGCGGGCTTCTCCCACGGGCGGCGCAGGTCTTCCACCAGGTGCCGGGCCAGGCGTAGCTGGGTGTAGGCGGCGATGATGAGCCAGGTCCACAGATCAGCGGCCTGTGGGTTGCGGATTTTCGGCGCGGTCCAGCCGAGCGTCTGTTTCCAGAGTCGGAACGTATGCTCAAGATCGAATCTGCGGAGGAAGGCCTGCCACAGCAGGTCGATCTGGGCGGCTGGTAGGCCGGTGGCCGAGGACCACAGCCATACCGGCTTGGGGCTGGCGTCACCTGGCAGCCGTTGGACGGTCAGCCGGATGAGTGTGCCCTCGATGATCGGCAGTTCGCCGTCGTGGTCGATCCAGGCGGCGCGGCGGGTGAGCCGGTGATGCAGCCGATCCCACGCGGTCGCGATCGCGGTGCCGTACCGCGTCGTCTGAGTCGAGGTGGCCTGGTCAGGGGTGTGCCAGGTGGCTGGGTCGGCAAAGCGGAACTCGCCGCCGTGCTTGGGCGGGCGGCCACCGGCGGGGTTGGCCAGGCAGTGCTCACGGCGCGACGGCGCCGGGCGGCGCAGCACCCGATCGGAACGGAGCCTGCCGAGCACCTCCACCGGCAGATCGGCCAGTAGGAAGGCCAAGCGGGGCAGATCGTAGCCGGCGTCGAAGACCAGCAGGATGTCCGCCTCACCCGGCCGCCACTGGCGGGCCTCGATCAGCCGGATGACCAGGTCCCGGACCTGAGCGGCGGTCACGGCGGCCACGTCGGCCTCGGCCTCCAGCCGGACGGCGTCCAGCACCGCGGTCCAGGAGGTCCGTCCCGTCTCCAGCGCGGCGATCACGGAGTATGGCCAGCCTGGGATCATCAGATGCTGATCCTTGCTGCGGCCGTAGGTGTGGCAGAACGAGCGGCCCGCACTGGTGGCCGCGTCCGGCCGCAGCCACGGGGAGACGTCCACCGCCAGGACCAGGCGGTCACCTGCGGTCCTGGGCAGCGGCAGGCCCACCAGCGCGCGCCGGAACCGGCCGATCTGGAGGCGGCCGTGATTGAGGCCGTCGTACAGGGTGCCGTGCCCGCGCCGATGCTCGGCCGTCAGCGTCAGATCCACCAGCGACGTCACCGGCCCGTCGGCGCATAACACCGCGTCGACCAGCTCGAAAAGCTCATCGCCCCTGCTGCTCAGACACTCGTAGAAGAGCCGTCGGAAATGCGACAGCTCGTCCATCGCCCGGTCGGGGAGGTCATCTGGGATGGATTTCGGGACACCTGTCACGCTGGGTGTCACGATGGATGCCACGGCCATCGTCTCTCCTTCTTGTCTGTCCGATTCGCAGCGAAGATGAGACGGTGGCCGCAACATGTCACGGCGACACGCCGTAACCATAAAGACACAGTCCACTATGGGCTGATAGATGCCATAAGTCTCTGATCAGGGCATACGCCCAAGAATTTGGTTTTAGAACAAGCT
>NZ_JBFANV010000227.1:0-1665 GCF_040674955.1 Nonomuraea sp. NPDC049695
AGCTTGAGGTTTAACCTTTGAGCTGCACATTTGCCGCGATCGGCAACAGAGGTGATTGATCCGACATAGCGGATTGTGTCCTCTGTGATACGGCGTGTCGCCGTGACCCAGGCCAGCCACCGTCTCCACCTTCAAGGTGTCAACCCAAAGAAGAGGAGGCGGTGGCTGTGTCATCCATGCTGGCATCCGCAGCGGCGGCTGTCCCGGAATCGGGCCAGGAGAGTGAGCGGGCCGAAGCGATAGCGGAGTTGTCGGAGTTCCGCCAGGAGATCTACGGCTGCCTGACAGCGCGCGCGGATGAGCTGTTCGAGCTGGCCGAGGCGGTGTTATGCGCCGACGGGCCGGTACGCACCCTGGTCGGACTGGCACTGACGCCTGAACACCGGCGAGGACACGGTGCCCTGTATGACGCGATCAACCACGGCCGGATCGAGATCGGCCGGCTCCGCAGAGCCCTGGCCACGGTGCCGCTCCCGCGCGCCGCGGGCGGGCGGATCGTCCTGGCCGCCGACATCACGGCATGGCTGCGGCCCGACGCGCCGACCAGCCCCGAACGGCTGTTCTGCCACACCTACGGCCGCCGCAAGGACGACCATCAGATGATCCCCGGCTGGCCATACTCGGTGATCGCCGCACTGGAAACGGGCCGGACCTCCTGGACCGCGGTGCTCGACGCGGCGCGGCTGGGTCCCGGCGATGATGAGGCCGCCGTCACCGCCATCCAGCTGCGCGATCTGGTCGCCCGCCTGATCCAGGCCGGGCAGTGGCGTCAGGGCGACCCGGCCATCCTGCTGGTGGTCGACGCCGGGTACGACGTGCCCCGGCTGGCCTTCCTCCTGGACGGCCTGCCAGTGGAGGTACTGGGCCGGTTGCGCTCGGATCGGGTGCTGCTGCGTCCCGCCCCGTCGCGGGAGGAGTTTCTGCTGGCCAGCCCCGGTGGCGGACGTCCGCCCAAACATGGGGGCGACTTCCGGATGAAGGACGAGAGCAGTTGGGGCGAGCCGCAGCACGTCACGAGCACCGCCACCAGCCGGTACGGCACGGCGGTCGCCTCCTGCTGGGACCGGCTGCACCCTCGGCTGGGCCGCCGCAGCGCTTGGATCGATCATGTCGGCGAGCTCCCGGTCATCGAGGGCACTCTCATCCATCTACGCGTCGAGCACCTGCCCGGCGAACGCGATCCCAAGCCGGTGTGGCTGTGGACCTCGGCCATCGGCATCACCGCCGCCCATCTGGACCGGCTCTGGCAGGCCTTCCTCCGCAGATTCGACCTGGAGCACACGTTCAGAATGTGGAAGCAGACCCTGGGCTGGACCGTCCCGAAGATCCGCTACCCCTATGCCGCCGACCGCTGGACGTGGCTGATCATTGTCGCCTACACCCAGCTTCGTCTCGCTCGCCCCCTCGCCGAAGACCTGCGCCGCCCGTGGGAGAGGCCGCTGCCGCCCGAGCGGCTCACCCCCGCTCGTGTCCGCCGGGGGTTTCGCCACCTCCGCACGAGCCTGCCCCAGCCCGCCAGTGCGCCCAAACCCACGAGCGCCGGTCCCGGACGCCCCAAGGGATCAAGGAACCGCGCCCTCGCCCGTCATCACGAGGTGGGAAAGACCGCTAAACGCGCGGCATCACTCACCGAGCACCGCGAGCAGGCAGGTTAAACGACAAGCT
>NZ_JBFANV010000228.1:0-1661 GCF_040674955.1 Nonomuraea sp. NPDC049695
CCTTCACGTCACGGCTCTTTGCGGCGTTGGCGGGCCGGACCTCGACGGTGGTGTCGGCCCGGTCGGCGGCGATGAACTGAACGCGCCCGGCGGGGATGTCCAGGATGGTGGTGATCGGGGTGGGGGCGTCGAAGTTCTGCATCGTGTGCTCCTGTTGAATCTGTTCTGATTGTTCAAGTGAAGGGACGGATGGTGGAACGCCGTCCTGGGCTGCCCAGGGGCGTCTCGATTGCTGAGGCCGGGGCCGCCCGAGGTGATCTCACCCTTGGACGAGCCGGGCTCAGGCTCGGGGTCAGTCGTCGATTGCCTGTAGACCGTGGTCCAGAGCTCGCGGCGATTCCGCAGCGGACATCCGACCTGGGGGAGTGCGAGGTGGGACAGGTACTGGTCAGCGCCGCAGGCAACCAGCCACGGCGGTGGCGGGTGGCCCATACGCGTCCTCGCCTGTCATAGGTTCGTGGTTATGCGTCCCAGGTGACCGGGAGGCTCTTGACCCCGTAGATGTCCGCGGTCTCCGGGCGCAGGGTGACCTCTTCGGCCGGTACGGCCAGGCGCAGCGTGGGGAAGCGGTTGAGGAGCGCGGGGAAGGCGACGCGCATCTCGACACGGGCGAGCTGCTGCCCCAGGCACTGGTGGATGCCGTGGCCGAAGGCCAGGTGGCCGCCGTCCTGCCGCTGGAGGTCGAGGACGTGGGGGTTGGGGAAGCGTTCAGGGTCGCGGTTGGCGGTGCTGAGGGACAAGATGACCGTGGTGCCGGCCGCGATGGTGTGGCCACCCAGCTCGACGTCCTCCAGCGCGACCCGCTGGGACTGCTTGGCGACGGTCAGATACCGCAGCAGCTCCTCCACGGCCCCGTCGGTGAGCGTGGGGTCGGCGCGCAGCGCGGCCAGCTGCTCCGGGTTCTGCAGAAGTGCGAAGGTGCCCAGCGCCAGCATGTTCGTGGTGGTGTCGAACCCGGCCGACAGCAGGATCAGAGCCATCCCCCGCAGCTCCTCATCGGTCAGGTCGCTGTCGAGGAGGTCGCTGAGCAGGTCGTCGGTGGGGTTGGCGCGCTTGGCGGCCACCAGCTCGGCGAGGTAGGTCTGGGTCGCGGTGTAGGCCGCGATCAGCTCCTCGTCGCTGACCTCCCCGCCGAGGAACTTGTCGATGTTGTCCTGGAACAAGCCCCGATCCTCGTACGGCACCCCCAGCAGCTCACAGATCACGATGGCGGGGATGGGCTTGGCGAACGCGGTCACCAGGTCCACCGACGGCCCGGCCTTCTCCATCGCGTCCAGGTGCTCGGCGGTGACCTGCTCGACCCGCTCGGTGAGCAGCCGCATCCGCCGTACGGTGAACCTGCCCACCAGCGGCTTGCGATAGCGGCCGTGCTGCGGCTCGTCCATCAGCAGGAACTCACCGGGCGGCGCCGGCGGGACCTCGATGTCGCCGTAGTCGATGGTCGGGTGGTGGCTCATGAGCTCCTTGCGTGAGCTGAACCGTGGATCGGCCAGGACCGACCGCATCAAGTCGTACCCGGTGATCAACCAGCCCTGGTGTCCGTCGGCGAAGGGGAGACGGCTGATCGGGCTCTGCTCGCGGGCCTCGATCAGCTCCTTGGGCGGGTACCAGCACGGCTGGGCGCCGGCGGGCCTGCTGGACACCTACCACGGCGAACGCCA
>NZ_JBFANV010000230.1:0-1597 GCF_040674955.1 Nonomuraea sp. NPDC049695
TGCCGCCCCGGCCGGGTGACGACCCCACCAAGCTCAGGAGCAACGCCACCGGCCCGTTCCAGGGCCTGATCGAGTCGGCCCGCGACGCCGCGCAGGAAGAGGTGCTGCCCGGCGACGACGACCGCGTCTTCTACCGCAAGAAGTGGTGGCAGAAGGTCATCATCATGTCCGGCGGGCCGCTGATGAACTTCGTGCTCGCGTTCGTCTTCTCCACCATCCTGCTGGTCGGCATCGGCCTGCCCGCCGATGCCCCGATCGTGTCGCCCGAGACCAACCCGTGCGTGACCCCCGTCTCCGAGCAGCGCGCCGCCTGCAAGCCCACCCCGGCCGCGCAGGCGGGTCTCAAGCCGGGCGACCACATGGTCTCCTTCAACGGCACCACGATCGGCTCCTGGGACGACGCCAAACACCTGATCCGCTCCCACGGCCCCGGCCTGGTCAAGCTCGGCATCGTCCGCGACGGCAAGCCGATGACGCTCGACGTCACGCTCATCGCCCAGGACCAGCCCAATCTCCAGGACCCGAAGAAGATCGACAAGAACGTCGGCTTCCTCGGCGTGCTGCCCACCAGGGTGATGGAGCAGCAGAGCGTCGGCCAGGTGATCGGCTACATGGGCGAGCTGACGGCCAGGGTGGCGGGCTCGATCTTCAACCTGCCGGAGAAGATGGCCGGCGTCTGGCACGCGGCCTTCTCCGGCGAGGAACGCGACCCCGAGGGCCCGATGGGCGTGGTCGGCGCAGGCCGCATGGGCGGCGAGATCCTGGCCTCCGACTTGTCCGACAAGGAGAAGATCGCCGTCTTTGTCAGCCTGCTGGCCGGCTTCAATCTGGCGATCGGCATGTTCAACCTGATCCCGCTGCTGCCGCTCGACGGCGGGCACATCGCGGGCGGGCTCTGGGAGGGGCTCAAGCGGGCCTACGCCAAGGTCATGCGGCGGCCGAAGCCCAAGTACGTCGACATCGCCAAGGTGCTGCCGCTGACGTACGCGGTGGCGCTGGTGATGATGATCATGGCGGGCCTGCTGGTCTACGCCGACCTGGTCAACCCGCTCACGCTCACCCGCTGAGGCCTGCTCGATCAGCCGCTGGGCGATCGGCGAGCGATGGCAGGCCCCGGCGTCGCGCTCGACACAGAGCGGCGCTGCGGTCCCACTGCTCGGCAGCTCCGACACGATCGGCGTGAGTTCGCCCAGGCGTACTCGGGTCCGCGGCTCCTCCGGCGTGATGTGCGTGATGCCTGCCACGTCGCACCCAGCTGGTCGGTGATGGGCTCGTGGGCTGCGGTGAAGAACAGACTGGGCACGCCGCTCCGGTGGATGAACTCCTCCGCCAGGCGTGACTTGCCCACGCGGCGACGGCCTCGCATGAGAATGGCACGCCCGGGCCGGTCTCCAGTGCCCACGCGCGCGAAGTAGCGGCCGAGTGCGGCAAGCTGCACGCTGCGGCCTGATCGGCCTGGTCGAGGACCGTATCGCCGGCCTGATCGGCTGGCTCGCCGAACGCGGCCTGGCCGCCCCGAGCACGTCCCCGCTGCTCTGCGTGCTCCCCTCGGCCAGCTCCAGGTCGTCGATGCTGAGCCGCACGGCGGGGTCGGCGG
>NZ_JBFANV010000231.1:0-1591 GCF_040674955.1 Nonomuraea sp. NPDC049695
TTAGCCCTCACTCGGGTCCGTGTCACCAGCCCCAGTGCGCCACGAAGCGCTGACCTGTCCGTACGGAGGTGAAAGACTGCCGTTGCTCTGTCGTCGCGGCGGCAGAGCTATGCTGCAGGCAGCCCAACCCCGGAATCGCGGGAAAGGGCGGGAACCGCCTCGGCAAAGTCGGGTCGGTCCAGCATTGCCGGATTGGCCGGTCCCGGTGAGCGAGACGAGAAGGCCCTCGTTGAGAAGCCGGTAGCGTTACGCCGCTAGATGTGGCGCCAGCTCCAATCCGGTGGATATGGGCTGGTCAGCGGTGCGTGCCGATTTCCCTCATCACGGGGCGGGAACTCTCGGTTGGGCATGGGGGCGCCCGGCCGGGAGGCCATGGTGCCTCCGTTCTAGTGGTCGTCGCATTACGCAGTCGGAGAAGTGGCCGCCAGAGTCGTCCGCCGAGGTGGACGCGCTCAAGCGCTGGCTGAACGGCTCCGGCGTCACGTCCGCTCGGTCGAGCAGATCCCGGGGGCAACCTTTGTCTTCCACGCTCGGGTGTGGCACCCCGAAGGCAAGTGGAACGGCAAGGAGCCCTTGCAGGGCTGGAAGGACCATGGTGCCTGCGTCTACCGTCAGCACTGGATCAAGCGCATCGGGGCCGTGTCAGCCGCCGGCGTGAGCGGCCGGGCGCACGGAATCCCGTGCTCGGACAACCGGGCCTGCGCCGCGACACACGACGCGGCCCGGCCGCCATTGGCGCGGCCTCACGGCGACACGCGCGGCCTGGCCGCGCGTCTGCCTCGGCGACCCGTCGCGGGTCGCCGGCCTTTTACCTAAAGGCCCACGCTCCAGTGCCTTGCCGAGCAGGTCAGGGCTGAATATTGATGAAGGGGTCCCAGCAGTAGTAACCCTGCTTCTCGCCCTTGTGATTGAGAATCATGAAGCTGAAGTTGTAGGTGACCGTCCCCGTGTCCAAGATCTCGCACTCCCAGTAATAGCTGTTGATCTTCTGGGTGGTGGGATTCAACGGGTCGTGACTGTTCGGTTGTGGCTCGCTGAGAATCACCGACCTCGGCGCGGGGGTGCTGATCAGATCCTGCCCGGCCAGGGTGTTGAACCTGTAGAGGATTCCGGTGTACTCGGCATTCAGGGACAGTGTCGTCTCGCGCCACCTGATGATGTCCATGGGGGAAGCGTTGATCGTCAACTCGCTGCCCGGTGTGCTCCCGAGCTGGTTCTGCCTGGTGGTCATGTAGATCAGGTTGCTGCTGTCGGGGATCGACGTCGGCCCGTTCGGATCGTTGTTCCTGCCGAACCTTTTGAGAATGGTTTCCGCGTCGATGGCGATGAGGACGTTGATGAATTCCGACATGCAGAAATTCTCCCTGTCGTGTCCGACGAAAAGGACGGTAAACCGCGGGACGAACGCCTCCACAATTATCGTTGACGTTAAGTGCTGTCAAGACTGCATAATGTGGCCCAACTAGAATCGTGTTATCGCGTAACGCTTCGCGCCGATGCGATGAGCAGCCGGGATACATTCCTGAGTACCCTGCTCGCCTGCTGCGCGGATCCAGCCGCCGACCGGGTGTCGCTCGTCAGCGCGACCCAG
>NZ_JBFANV010000232.1:0-1501 GCF_040674955.1 Nonomuraea sp. NPDC049695
CAACGCCGTTCAGTTAGGGCTGTGGTGGCGGCGTCAAGGGCTGGCCGGGATCATGTTGATGCTGATGGTGGCCTTGTAGGTGGTCCGGTCGATGGCGGGTCCGCGGGCGTTGTATTTGGAGATCGCACGTTTGATGATGCGGTCTTTGGTGCGGACTCGCCGGGCGGGCAGGAGATGGGCCAGGACGTGACGGCCGATGGTGCCGACCAGGTCGATGTCGGTGCCGGTGATGACGCCGGCGGCCAGGATGAGCTGGTCTCGGGCGGCGGCCAGGGCGGTGGTGAAGCCGGCCCGGTCCGGGTCGGTGCCCGGGACGCTGTCGGTGGCGTCGGTCATGGCGGTCCGCAGGACCTGGTAGGCGGTCAGCAGGGCCCAGACCTCCTGTTCGATGCCGTCAGGGGTGCGCGCCCGCAGGACGTGCCCGCTGAGGATCGTGGACTTCAGCTCCGCATAGGCGGTCTCGATCTCCCAGCGCTCGTGGTAGAGCCGGATGAGGTCGGCCGCCGGGTAGGCCGATGCGTCGGTGAGGGTGGTCAGCAGCCGGTAGTGGCCGGTCCGGGTGCCCTGGGCGGTGCGGATGGTGATCTCGGCGTCGATGACGCGGATGGTCAGCGCGCCGAGCCGGGTCAGGGTCGAGCCGTCCCGGCAGCGGGCCAAGGCGGGCAGGTTGCGGCCGGACTTGCAGCGCACCAGCAGGTCGGCGCCGGTGGCGGCCCACTGGTTGAGTAGATCGGTGGCGGCGAAGTTCCGGTCGCCCAGCAGCAGCATCCCGGCCCGCAGATGCACGGCCAGCCGGCGGGCGTAGTCCAGCTCACCGATCATGGCGGGTCCGAAGACGGCCCCGATCACCGACCGGGTCCCGCAGGCCACCAGCGCGGTCAGACGCAGTTGCGGGTATCCCGAGATCCCGTTGCCGAGTCGCTGCCGTGTGAAGACCCTAAGGTTGGCCGCACAGTCCGGGACCGGTAGCAGGGTGCCATCGACGGCGACCACCCGCAATCCCCGCCACCATCCCGCGGCGGCGGTCGTCACCGCAGGGCCGCTCACCAGGTAGAACAACGCTTTCATCGGGGCCGGCCCCAGCCGCTGGCGGGCCTGGCGAAGAGCGCTGCCGCTGGGCCGTACCGGTGCTAGATGCGCCAGCCCGGCGCACAACCGGTCGAAGACCTGCCGGTAGCCCAGCTCGGTGAACAATGCCGCTGCCAGCAGCAAGTAGACAGTGACCCGGGCCGGCACCAGCCGGACCCTGCGCTCCAGCGCACGAGTCTCCGCCAGCACCTCATCGACCATCTCGAACGGGACGATCCGGGTCAGTTCGCCCAGGTGCCCCGGCGCGAACACCCCAGCCGCTACCCCAGCCGTTCGTTCTATGGCAACCTGTTCCAACAGCGGAGCTCCTGTGGTGAGGATGTCTTGGAGTGACACACCTCTTCTACAGCGGCTCCGCTGCTTTGTTCACCGGCTTTGACGAACAGCCCTAACTCTTAACTGAACGGCGTTG
>NZ_JBFANV010000233.1:0-1500 GCF_040674955.1 Nonomuraea sp. NPDC049695
TCCCCTCCTCGTAATACTGGACGCTGAAAAGTGCCGCCCGATGTGGAAATGCCGTTGCCGGTGCGCGTGCGAGCGGCGGCCAGCCCAGGGTCCTGACCCGCACCGCTGATCCAAGCATCGCAGCCGTCCCGCTCGGCGGCCACGGCGCTGCGCGCGAAGTAGTCGCCGATCAGCTGCCCGATCTCGCCGTACCCGACGAGCTGCTCGGGCAGGACGTCGGTGTAGGTCTCGGACGGCAGGGTGTGGACTTCGACGGTGGTGGCCGCCCCGGCGACCGCGGACAGATGCTCGGCATACAGCTTGTCCAGCAGGATCGAGCGGCCTTGGACGGCGTGCTTTTGAAACCAGATGCGCATGTCAGCTCCGCGATCGGCTGGGAGTCGGCTGGGAGAGGATGTCGAGCAACGAGGCCTTGGCCAGGAAGGCGCGGGCGGTCGCCGGGTCGGCGGCGGTGGCGCGCAACCGGGCCACCGCCGCGCGCAGCCGGACCTGGTCGCCGTCCTGGACACCGTCCACCCTGGCTTCGCTGCGCGGGATGACCGCCTCGAGGAGGATCCGGCGGCTGCGGTCGGCCCACCCGTCCAGAGCGGCCACCGGCGCAGCGTCGCCAAGCACGGCCGCGAGCACGCCACCGAGGGCGACGGCCTCGGCGATGCCGGCGTTCATGTTGAGCCCACCGGCGGTGCTGGTCACATGGGCGGCATCGCCGATGAACAGTACTCGCCCGTAGCGGAAGGACTCCAGGACGCCTCGCGCGAGGCGGTAGGTGTCCGCGGCGGTGATCGCCACCTGCTGGCCGCGTACCGGCACAGCCCGGCGGGCCAGCGCGGCGACCTCATCGCTGTGCGGGTTCGCGTCGGCGCCCGGCGGGAGCCGCACAATGATCCGCCAGTGATCGGGCATTTGCAGCAGGCTGCAGGAGCCCGCCGGATCACGTACGTAGGTGAGCGGGGCGAGCCCCGGCAGCAGGTCGGCCAGCGGCGAGTCGGTGAATATCCTCACCGCCCGCGTGGGATAAGGGGTAGCGGCGAAAGGCAGCCCGAGCACTGAGCGGACCGTGCTGTGCGCGCCGTCCGCGGCAACGACATAGTCAGCCACCTCCCACCCGGCACCGGTACGGACCTTCACTCGCGATCCGGTGTCGGTGACCGCGTCCACCGCGGTGGCCACGCGCAACTGTGCTCGCGGGCAACACGCCAGCTCGGCAGCCAGAAGCGCGATGAGGGCGTTCTGCTCGGCGTGCAACCGGTACGGGTGGGCGGTCCGGCCCGCCAGCAGGTTCATGTGCATCTCGGCCAGCACGCGGCCGCGGCGGGTGCGCCACTGCAACCGGTCAACCAGAGTGCCATCAGCGATGAGAGCGTCGGCGATGCCGAGCTCGGCGAGCAGATCCAATGTCGCTGGGTGGAAGGTCGCCGCACGAGAATCAGAGGTCAGCATGCTGCGCCGCTCCAAAACCGTCACAGCCACACCCGCCCGCGACCGCTACGGTGACGCCCA
>NZ_JBFANV010000234.1:0-1452 GCF_040674955.1 Nonomuraea sp. NPDC049695
AACGCCGACGCCGACGCCTACGTAGCCCTGTCCAACGGCAGCGTCTTCACCGGCACCTCGATCAAGTGGAACGACCACTTCACCCTCCCCGGCGAGTTCCCCTACACCGGCGACTACAACGGCGACGGCAAAGACGACATCGTCACCTTCACCCTCGGCAACACCAACGACGTGTACGTCGGCCTGTCCAACGGCTTCGCCTTCGCCACCGGCGCCAAATGGCACGACTTCTTCGGCCTCCCCGGCGAGACGACCCTTTAAGGAGAGCGACATGCGATGGAAGCACGTCTTACTCGGCGTCCTGGCCACTTCCGGGATGCTGTTCGCCGGTAAACCCGCGCTCGCGGCCGAAGACCCGATGAGCGAGGCGTTCTCGGCGGCCACGACGGAGTACCAGGTTCCCAGAGACCTTCTCGTGGCGGTCGGCTACGGGGAGACGCATCTCGACGATCACGGCGGAAAGCCGAGCGCTTCGAACGGCTACGGCGTGATGCACCTGGTCAGCAACCCGCAGCAGCAGACGCTGGAAAAGGCGGCCAAGCTCACCGGCGAATCGCAGGACAAGCTGAAGAGCGACACGGCGGCCAACATCCGGGGCGGCGCGGCCGTT
This sequence comes from Nonomuraea sp. NPDC049695, assembly GCF_040674955.1. Lineage (NCBI taxonomy): Bacteria > Bacillati > Actinomycetota > Actinomycetes > Streptosporangiales > Streptosporangiaceae > Nonomuraea > Nonomuraea sp. NPDC049695. Next base: position 611 of record NZ_JBFANV010000234.1, read on the forward strand.
CTGCGGGCGCTCGCGGACGAGGCGGGCCTGACGGAGGCCCAGCGCTCGCACATGGAGTCCTGGTACCCGGTCGTCGCCGCGTACGGTGGCGCGTCCAGTGACCAGGTGGCCCGGCTTTACGCCGACACCGTCTACGGCATTCTCGCCCAAGGCATCGCCGGCAAGGTCACCGTACAACCGCAAAAGGTCGTACCGGAGCGCGGGAAATATGAGAAGGTCAAGCCGCTGGGCCAGTCCACCGGCGACGTGAGCACGCAGGCGGACGCGAGCGTTCAAAGCGCTGACTATCCGCCCGCGCACTGGGTCCCGGCCAACGGAAACAACTATTCGGCGGGCCGGTCCAAGCCCATCAAGTACATCGTCATCCACGTCACGCAAGGCTCGTACGCGGGCACGATCAACTGGTTCCAGAACCCGTCCGCCCAGGTGAGCGCGCACTACGTGGTGCGTTCCTCGGACGGCGACGTGACCCAGATGGTCCGCGACGGCGACACCGCCTATCACGTACGGTCGACCAACCCGGAGGCGCTCGGCATCGAGCACGAGGGCTTCGTGGACAACCCGTCGTGGTTCACCGACGCGATGTACCGTTCCTCCGCGGCGCTGACCCGCTATCTCGCCGACAAGCACGGAATTCCGCGCACTCGCGCGAACATCGTCGGCCACAACGAACTGCCCGGCAACGACCACACCGACCCGGGCCCGCACTGGAACTGGAACTACTACATGTCGCTCGTGAACGCGGACGGCGGCGGTCTTCCGATGCTGGGTGGTTCGCCCGCCGATTTCAACGGTGACGGCAAGGACGACATCGTCACCTTCTCCAAGAACGCCTCGGCGGA
>NZ_JBFANV010000235.1:0-1380 GCF_040674955.1 Nonomuraea sp. NPDC049695
TTCCACTTGATCGAGGTGCCGGTGAAGACGCTGCCGTTGGACAGGGCTACGTAGGCGTCGGCGTCGGCGTTGTTGGTGAAGGTGACGATGTCGTCCTTGCCGTCGCCGTTGAAGTCGCCAACGCGCGGGAGTTCTCCGGCGGGGGCGAACCAGTCGTGCACCTTGGCCGAGGCGCCGAAACTGCTGCCGGTGGAGAAGGCGACGTAGACGTCGGCGGTCGATCCCTGGGTGAAGACGATGATGTCGTCCTTGCCGTCGCCGTTGACGTCACCGACCGCCGGGAACTCGCCGTTGAGGCCGAAGAAGTCGTGCCATTTGACGCCCGCGCCGAAGCCGTTCCCGTTGGAAAGGGCCACGTACACGTCCGCGCCCCCACCCCGGGTGAACGTGGCGATGTCGTCCTTGCCGTCGCCGTTGAAGTCGCCGACGGCCGCGATCTCACCACCGGGCGAGAACCAGTCATTCCATTTCGACGACGCGTTGAACGCTGAGCCGTTGGAGGTGGCCACGTACACGTCTGCGCCGGAGCCGTGGGTGAACGTGACGATGTCGTCCTTCTTGTCGCCGTTGAAGTCGCCGGTCAGCGTCGTCTCGCCGCCGAGGCCGAAGAAGTCGTGCCATTTCGCCGAGGTGCCGGTGAAGCCGCTGCCGGTCGAGGTGGCCACAAAAGCGTCCGCGGAGCCGTTCTTGGTGAAGGTGACGATGTCGTCCTTGCCGTCACCGTTGAAGTCGGCGGGCGAACCGGCCGCCATCGCGGCCGCGCGCCTGGCCTCGTCCCACATCGATCTGGCCTTGGCCTCCGACTGGTCGTACCGGTCGGGGAAGGCCGAACGCTGGACGCTCTGCGCGAGCTGACCAGGGGTGTAGCCGGGGTTGTTGCGGTCGTTGACGATGGCCCGGGTGAAGAACTGCGTCGCGGCGTAGGCGGGGTCGAGAATCTGCTCCGGCGTGCCCCAGCCCTGACTGGGCCGCTGCTGGAAGACACCGAGCGAGTCCTTGCCGCCGCAGTTGAGATTGTTCATGTGCGACTCGACCCAGCCGGTCTCGAACGCCGCCAGCATCACCTTGTCGTTGACGTTGTTGCTGCGGCCGACCCGGTAGACGGTCAGTGTCACGTACGGGTCGTGGCCGGCCGGAACGGAACACGCGGCGAGGATCTCGGCGTTCGCCTTGTTCGGATCCGGGGTGGGCGTGGCGGCGGCCGGTAAAGCCGAGCCGAGCACGATGGCTAAACTCACTGCCAGCGCCGGCAGCTTTCTTTTCGCATGCATGTGTGCGTCCTTTCAGAGAGTGGTTTCGCCGGGGAGGCCGAAGAAGTCGTGCCATTTGGCGCCGGTGGCGAAGGCGGAGCCGTTGGACAGGCCGACGTAGACGTCGTTG
>NZ_JBFANV010000236.1:0-1372 GCF_040674955.1 Nonomuraea sp. NPDC049695
CCCGCGGTGTGCACCACGGCGCGCAGGGGGTGGGTGTCGGGGATCTGCTCCAGCAGTACGGTGAGGGCGTCGCGGTCGGCCACGTCGCAGGCGGCGATGGTGACCTCGGCGCCCTGTCCGGTCAGCTCGTCGCGTAGCTCGGCCGCGCCGGGGGCGTCCAGGCCGCGCCGGGAGATCAGGAGCAGGTGCCGTACGCCGTGTTCGGCCACCAGATGCCGGGCCATCAGGGCGCCCAGCCCGCCGGTGCCGCCGGTGATCAGCGTGGTCCCATCGGCCGGCCAGGCCGCCACGGGCTCCTCGCCGAGGCGGGCCCGCTCGAGCCGGGGCGCCAAGAGCCGGTCGCCGCGCAAGGCGACCTGTGGTTCTCCGCTCGGGATGGGAGTACCGCCGGCGCTCGCGCTCTGCTGCCCCGGGTCCAGGTCGATCAGGGTGATGCGGCCGGGTTCCTCCGCCTGGGCGGCCCGTACCAGCCCCCACACCGCCGCCTGCGCCGGATCCGGAACCTCACCGTCGGCCACGGCCACCGCGCCCCGGGTCACCACTGTGATCGGACGCGGGTCCGCCTCGGCCAGCCAAGTCTGCAACTCACCCAGCACATCCCCGACGACCCGCCGCACCCGCACCGGGACGTCACCGTCCGCCGGCCCCCTGTCCCTGGCCGAAGCGACGTCCAGCACCCTGGCAGCGGTCTCCGCGCCGCGCTCGTCCACCGGCCGCCAGGCCACCTCGTACAACCACTGTGCCGGGACGGCGCCGCTCAACTGCCCAGGAGCCAGCGGCCGCGCGGTCAGCTCCTCCACCGACACCACCGGCCGGCCGGTTGGATCGGCCACATCCAGCCGGGTGACCGCATCACCGTCCAGCCGGCGCAACCGTACCCGCAGCGCGGTGGCGCCGGCGGCGTGCAGGGTGACGCCGTTCCAGTTGAACGGGATCAGCGGACCGCTCTCCTCCGCCCCCTGCCCGGCGTCCTGTGCGGCCAGCATGCCCACGTGCAACGCCGCGTCGAGCAGCGCGGGGTGCACGCCGTAACCCGTTGGATCGGCGGCATCGGTCGGCAGCGACACCTCGGCGTAGAGGTCGTCACCGTGTTTCCAGGCTCGGGTGAGACCGTGGAAGGCCGGGCCGTAGCCGTAGCCGTGGTCGACCAAGCGGTCGTACAGGCCGGTGGTGTCCAGCGGCTCAGCACCCGGCGGCGGCCAGGCGTGGCGCAGGTCGGCGGGCATGGTGGGGGTGGGGGTGAGGGCGCCGGTGGCGTGCCGGGTCCACTGTCCGTGGTCGTCTTTGGAGTGGATGGCGATCTGGCGTCGGCCGTCTTCGTCGGGTCCGGTCACGGTGACCTGTATGACGACGCCATCGCTGGGGTCGGGGA
>NZ_JBFANV010000237.1:0-1366 GCF_040674955.1 Nonomuraea sp. NPDC049695
TGTCAATCCCCTGAAAACGTGGAGACGGTTCTATGCCACAGCGGTCCTCAGCAGGGCCGATGAGGCTTGTCTCTTCTCGATCATGTGACGTTCGAATGTGATGGGCGGCAGGCCGTCGTTGGCGCTGTGCCGCCGAGTGGTGTTGTAGAAGTCGGCGATCCAGGTGGCGATCTTCAGGCGCGCTTCGGTTCTGGTGCGGAACCGGTGGCGGTGCACGTATTCGACCTTGAGGGTGCTGTTGAGCGCTTCAGCTGCTGCGTTGTCGAGCGCGCAGCCCACGCGGCCCATGGACTGGACCACGCCCAGGCGCCGGCATAGCTCCTGGTAGCGGGCCGCAGTGTATTCCGAGCCGCGGTCCGAGTGGAAGATCACGCCGTCGATGTCGCCGCCGCGGGTGGCCACCGCCATCTGCAGCGAGGCGCTGGTCAGCGCGGCGTTGTGGTGCCCGGACATGGCATAGCCGAGGAGCCGGCGGGAGAACAGGTCTTCGACCGTGGCCAGGTAAAGCTTGCCCTCGTCGGTGTCGATCTGCGTCACGTCGCCGCACCACAGCACGTCCGGCGCGACCGCGGTGAACCTCCGGCGGACCAGGTCCGGGGCGGCGGGCCGCTTGCCTTGCCGGGTCAGCGAGCGCGGCTTGCGGCGCACGCGAGCGACCAGGCCGAGCTCTGCCATCCGCGCCGCAACCGTATTCTCCGACACCCGCCAGCCCGCCTCGTGCAGGTCACGGGTGATCCGCGGAGAGCCGTAGGTGCCACCCGACGCCTCGAACGAGCGGGTGATCTCCACATCCAAATCGGCCCGCCGACGTTGGCGGGCGGTCAGCTTGTCCTGGTCGATGCGGTTCTTCCACTTGTAGAACCAGGACTGCGACACCCCTAATGCCCGGCAGGAGATGACGTGGTCGATGCCATGCTCGGTCTTCTGGGAGCTGATGAAGGCCGCCACGCTTATCGGCCCATCGCCTCTTTGACCCACAAGACCACCGAGCGCTTGAGCACGTCACGCTCGTCTTCCAACTCGGCGCGTTCCTTCTCCCACGCCGCCTTCTCACGGGCGTGCTGCTTGGCCAGCTCGGCCTTCTCCCGCCGCAGCCGGGCCAGCTCTTCCTGCTCGGTCTCCTCCAGCGTTCCGCTCCCATCGCCGTCGCCGTTGTAGTGCTCGGCGAGCCAATCCATCTGCACCCAATTGTGCAGCGTGTACGGACTGATCCCCAGATCCCGCGCCACCTGCGCGACGGGTTTGCCGGTCTCCTTCACGATACGCACCGCCCCCGCCCGGAACTCCGGATCAAAGCGCCTCCGCGTGACTCCTGCCACGACCAAACCTCTCCCGGTTCGGTCTCCACGCTATGAGGGGAAGGCCA
>NZ_JBFANV010000238.1:0-1328 GCF_040674955.1 Nonomuraea sp. NPDC049695
CAAGGCCATGCTGATCGAGTTCTGCGCCCTGACCGGTAATGAGGAGACCGGGCTGTCGGTGTTGCGGGAGCTTCTGGCCTTCTCCTTGCGGCTGAGGCGTCCGAACGGCACGATGGAGTTCGCCACCGCCGCAGCGGTCCTGCTGAGGCGGCTGCTCGCGGACGGCCGGGGCGGTGAGACCGTCCAGGCGAACGGCAGTGACCTCACCTGGTCCGTGGCGGAGCTGTGCCACCAGATGGAGAGCACAGCGCGCGACCTCGCCGCTCGGTTCGACGCCCGCAACGGCACGACGCACCAGGGGGACCGGATCCGCGCCCGGCTGGGGGCGGATCCGGTCGTCGAGTTCCTGCCGCTGACGCCGGGCGCCCGCCGGCCGGTACGCCCGGCGATCCCGTCCGGCCTGCCGCCCGAGACGATGCTGGACCGGGCCGAGTGGCACAAGCGACGGTTCGAGAGCGCCCTGGCCCGCCGGTATCTGGCCGCCGTCGGCACACCGCCGCCGCACCTGGCCGCGCGGCATGCCGAGCTGAGTGCGCTCATCGAGTCGCGACAGGACGACCCGAAGCGGGCCGAGGAACAACTCCGGTGGGCGGCGGAGGCGTACCGGCAGACCGGCGATCAGCGGCGTCACCTGGTGTGCCTGTGCCGGCTCGCCGACTTGCTGTGCGAACACGGCCGGCACCACGAGGGCCTGCCCATCGTGGCGCGAGCGGTGGTCGCGCTGCGCCGCGGCGGCGACGACGCGGTGATCGCCCAAGGCGAGCTGCTGCAGGCTCAGTCGCTGTCCTCGGCCGGGCAGTACCAGCAGGGGGACCTGGCACTGGCGCGCGCTATTTGGCACGCCAACGCCTGCGGCGACCCGATCCTGATCGGTATGACCGCCCTGACCGAGGCAACCTGGCGGGACTCCGACGGCTATCCGCCCGCTCACGTGATCACCTTGGCCGACACCGCGCGAGCGGCGTTCGCCGCCGCGGACTCGCCCGGCCAGCTGGTCATGGCGTACGAGCTGCGGCGCCGCGCCCATGAACGGGCCGGAGCGCCGCACCACTTCACCGAACTGATCGAGCGGGACCTCGCCGCGCTGCCGCCTTCGGCGCCGGCACAACTGCGCGGCTACCTGAGATACCGGCGCGGCGTCGCGCTCATCCACGCCGGCCGCCCGGCCGAGGCTCTGGAGGACCTGATCGACGGAGTCGGCGAAGCGCGCTCTCGCGACGCCGACACCGCCGAACAGGGCTACGAACTGGCCTGAAATATGCCTATTTGTCGGGGGACTGGAGGCATCGGCCATGCGGAATGGCGGAACCATATTCGTCAGCACGTTC
>NZ_JBFANV010000239.1:0-1309 GCF_040674955.1 Nonomuraea sp. NPDC049695
CGATCCCGAGCTTGCTCGAGGCGCCCACGACCTTGTCCACAGGGCCGTTGATCTTCTTGGGCATGATGATGTGGAAGCCGTGGTTGCCCGGGGCGTGAGCATCCGGCTGTCCGCGGCGGATGAGCAATCGGTCTGGTTTGGGCGTCGGCTCTGGTTACGGAGCGTGTGCTTCCAGGAGCCTCAGAAGGTGTTGTGCTTCGCTAAGAAAGGCGTGCCCGGCCTCGGTTGGTGCCAAGGGTTGAGTGCGGTTGATGATGGCGAAGCCGATGGTGCGCCCGGACGCGCGGGCGTGGCCGACGTGGTAGTGGCCCATCAGGGGGCGGGCACTGGCAGGGGCCAATGATCGAGTGATCTGTGTCCCTGCCTGATCACCTGAGAGGTGTCACTGTTCGTGGTCGCCGGGGGCGTAGCGGCTCCATGGGCTTCCGGCTGCGGTGGCGAGTCGGGTGGCGGTGTCTCCGTCGTAGCCGAGCAAACCAGCATGCCGCCATAAGACAAACCAGCATGCCGCCATAAGAGACGAGCTCTATGATCGGTTCGTCCTGATCGATGAGATTCGGAGAAGATGTCAATCTCATGCGCCGCGCCATGGTCCTTCTGGGTGGCGTCGCCCTCGCCGTCGGCGCGTTCACCCTCTTCTACCGGGGCCCGGGACAACCGTTCATCCGCGGTTACGTGAGCGACGTCGGCGCCACCATGCTGGTCTACGCGTTCTTGGGGCTGCTGTGGCGCACCACCGCCGCACGCCGCACCCTGGCCACGGCCGCGATCGCCGCCGCCGTCGAGTTCTACCAAATGGTCGGCATGACCCCGCCGGGCATCGGCGGTGTCCTGGTCGGCGCGTTCCCCGACCCATGGGACCTGGTCGCCTATGCCGTCGGTGTGGTCGCGGCCCTGGCCTGGGAACGCCGATTGGTCCGATCCGATGATCAGACCGGCTGACTCTCAGACGCCACCCCACCGGCACGCTGACGGTACAGATGCTCCCACAGCGGCGAGGTCATCGGGTTCGTCCTGCGCGGCGGCCAGCGTCCCAAAGCAGGACCGCCGTATCACAGGACAAGCCGGCGCATAGCATCGCGTTTCTCTTGATCACGGTCAGTCATTGTCGTGCTTCCAGGAGCTCCGGTATAACGGCAAAATCAAGAGATTACGTGGCCGTCAACCAGGTTTTTCCGCTGGACACACCCGCGGGAAAGGAAACAAGGCCGCAGTTGCGGGCTGACGCACGCGAGGCGATGCCAGGCTCCTGTGGCGACGCCTCGCGTGCGGTGCAGGGCGGTGGTGGAGGCTATCGGTAGGCCGTTGC
>NZ_JBFANV010000240.1:0-1288 GCF_040674955.1 Nonomuraea sp. NPDC049695
TGAGGTGCCTCGAAGATTCCGGACAGTTGGCTACATAAGCTGACAGAAGTCTGGAAGAGGTAGGTACGTGACGAGGCGTCGCAGGCAGTTCTCGCCGGAGTTCAAGGAAGAAGCCATCCGCATGGTGCTGGAGGGCGAGCGGACGGTCGCGTCGGTGGCGCGCGAGTTCGACATTAACCCCAGCACCCTGGGCAGCTGGGTGACCCGGTATCGGGTGGTCCATACTCAGGAGGAGCAGCCGCCGGTCTCCGGGCCGGAGCGGGCCAGGATCCGGGAGCTGGAGCGGGAGAACGCCGAGCTGCGGGAGAAGCTGGCGTTCTTGAAAAAAGCGGCCGCCTTCTTCGCGGCGGACAGTCGATGACGCTCGCCAAGTACGAGTTGATCGACGCGGAGAAGGCCTGCCACGCGATCGCCCGGATGTGCGCCTGGCTGGGCGTGTCCCGCTCGGGCTACTACGAATGGCGCGAGAGGCCGGCCTCGGCCACCGCGCAACGCCGGGCGTTGCTGGCCGGGCTGGTGGCCGAGATCTTCGCTGACTCGCACGAGACCTACGGCTACCGGCGGGTGCACGCCGCGCTGCTGCGCCGCGGCGAGCACTGCTCGGCCGAGCTGGTCCGCGTCTTGATGCGCGAACACGGCCTGATCCCGGCCCAGGTGCGGGCGTTCCGGCCGGCCACCACCGTCCAAGGCGACTACCGCGGCATCCCCGACCTGGTCGGCCGCGACTTCACCGCCGCCCGGCCGGGCACCAAGCTGGTCGGCGACATCACCTACATCCGCACCTGGGAGGGCTTCCTCTACCTGGCCACCGTGATCGACTGCCACAGCAAGGCAGTGCTGGGCTGGGCGATGGCCGACCACTACCGCACCGATCTGATCAAGGATGCGATCCGGATGGCCGTCGGCACCGGCCTGCTGCAGCCCGGCGCCGTGTTCCATACCGATCGCGGCTCGAACTACACCTCGGATGAGTTCGGCCGCTTCCTGACCGGCCTGAGCATCCGCCGCTCGGTCGGCCGCACCGGCGTCTGCTACGACAACGCGATGGCCGAATCGTTCTTCAGCACCATCAAAAACGAATGGCTGCACCGCTTCGTCTTCACCACCCGCGCCAAGGCAAGACGGCAGGTCATCCACTACATCGAAGGGTTCTACAACCGCCGCCGCCTGCACTCGGCGCTCGGCTACCGACCACCCCTGGAAGTACTCAACGAGTCCCTCTCAACCCAAACAGCCGCATAGGCTCTACGCCCATAAGAAGGCTGTCCGGAATCACCGTGGCCCCTCA
>NZ_JBFANV010000241.1:0-1285 GCF_040674955.1 Nonomuraea sp. NPDC049695
GCCGTAACCATAAAGACACAGTCCACTATGGGCTGATAGATGCCATAAGTCTCTGATCAGGGCATACGCCCAAGAATTTGGTTTTAGAACAAGCTAAGTGCCCGTGTACAAACTGATCCCTGCGGTTGCTGCGCGGGGCCGATATCGGACGAAATGGTGACGTAGCGCGAATCTTCTGCGACATAGAGCGACCTTCCGGTAGCAACGGTGGTTATCGAAGCCCCATCGCCAACCGGAAGGCCTGCCGCCGTTGTATGCCACCGCGCCCACCGCTGTCTCCCGCAACGAAGAAAATGCCTGCTCATGCGTGGCCTGCCGCTACGGCCGCGGAGCCGATCACCCGATCCGGGCACCCCGCCACACCAGCGATATGAGCGACGAGGAATGGCAGGTCATCGAGCCGCTGATGCCTCGGCCAACCTGGCTGACCGGCAACGGCGGACGCCCCGAGAAATACTGCCGTCGCCTGATCATGGACGCCATCCGCTACGTGGCCGACAACAGCTGCAAGTGGCGCAACCTGCCCGCCGACTTTCTGGCGCCCTGGCGCACCGTCCACTCGATCTTCACCCGCTGGTGGCAAGATGGCGATCTCTACGCCCTCCACAATGACCTGCGCGAACAGATCCGGATAGCCGACGGGCGCGAGCCGGAGCCGAGCGCGGGGATCATCGATTCGCAGTCGCTGCGGGCCGCCGAGACCGTCGCGGCCGGCTCGCGCGGATACGACGCGGCCAAGAAGGTGCAGGGCACCAAGCGGCACGTCATCGTGGACACCCTGGGCCTGCTGCTGGTCGTCATCGTCACCGCCGCCAGTGTGCAAGACCGCGACGGCGCCAAGCCCGCACTGAAGCGCCTGCGCGACTGGTACGAGCGGATCACGCTGGTCTGGGCCGATGGTGCATACGCCGGAAAGCTCGTGACCTGGGCCAAAAAGCACGTCCGGCTCACCTTGGAGATCGTCAAGCGCAGCGACGATGTCAGCGGCTTCGTGGTCCAGCCCCGCAGATGGGTGGTGGAGCGCACGCTGTCGTTGATCTCCCAGCGCAGGCGATGCGTGCGGGACTATGAACGTTTATCCGAGCACCACGAGGCCATGGTCCTGTGGGCGATGATCATTTCCATGGGACGACGACTCGCACGATCCGCATCTCCCAAATCAACCTGACGATCAGTTTGTACACGGGCACTAAGCTTGTTCTAAAACCAAATTCTTGGGCGTATGCCCTGATCAGAGACTTATGGCATCTATCAGCCCATAGTGGACTGTGTCTTTATGGTTACG
>NZ_JBFANV010000242.1:0-1277 GCF_040674955.1 Nonomuraea sp. NPDC049695
GGGATCTGCTCCAGCAGTACGGTGAGGGCGTCGCGGTCGGCCACGTCGCAGGCGGCGATGGTGACCTCGGCGCCCTGTCCGGTCAGCTCGTCGCGCAGCTCGGTGGCGCCGGGGGCGTCCAGGCCGCGGCGGGAGACCAGGAGCAGGTGCCGTACGCCGTGTTCGGCCACCAGGTGCCGGGCCATCAGGGCGCCCAGCCCGCCGGTGCCGCCGGTGATCAGCGTGGTCCCATCGGCCGGCCAGGCCGCGTCGTACGGGTCAACGGCTGCGGCGCGCGATACCCGGTCGGCATGTCCCTCGCGCGGGAGTGCGGCGCGGGTCAGCCGGGGGACCCACGGCCGGCCGTCACGGATCGCCAGCTCGGGCTCGCCGGTGGCCAGGGCGACGCGTACGCCGTCCGCCAGGTCGCCGGCCGGATCCAGGTCGACCAGGATGATCCGGCCGGGGTTCTCCTCCTGGGCGGCCCGCACCAGGCCCCAGACCGCGGCCCGCGCCGGATCCGGCGCTTCGGTGTCGCGCACCCCCACGGCGCCCCGGGTGATCACCACCACCGGCCGCGTGTCCGCCTCGACCGACCAGTCCTGCAGGCCGGAAAGGACCGGACGCAGGGCACGCCGCACCCGATCCGGCATACCGCCGCCTGAGGCTTCGCCGGTGGCGTCGATGACGAGCGCGTCGGAGGCGTCCACCGCGCCGAGGGGACCCGACGGCGCTACCGGCCGCCACGTCACCGCGAGCAGCGACTCGGAGGCCGGGCGGGCCTGTGCCAGTTGGTCGGCCTGGACCGGCCGGGACACCACCGTCTCCACCGTGGCCACCGGCCGTCCGGCATGATCGGCCAGGTCCAGCCGGGTGACCTCGTCGCCGTCCAGACGGCGTAGCCGCACTCGCAGCGCGTCGGCGCCGGCGGCGTGCAGGGTGACGCCGTTCCAGTTGAACGGGATCAGCGTGGCCTTCGGCCCGGCCACCAGGTCCACGTGCATCGCGGCGTCGAGGAGGGCGGGGTGTAGGCCGTATCGGGTGGTCTGTCCGGCTTCTTCGGGCAGGGTCACCTCGGCGTAGAGGTCGTCGCCGTGTTTCCAGGCTCGGGTGAGGCCGTGGAAGGCCGGGCCGTAGCCGTAGCCGTGGTCGACCAGGCGGTCGTACAGGCCGGTGGTGTCCAGTGGTTCGGCGTCCGGCGGGGGCCAGGCGTGGCGCAGGTCGGCGGGCATGGTGGGGGTGGGGGTGAGGGCGCCGGTGGCGTGCCGGGTCCACTGTCCGTGGTCGTCTTTGGAGTG
>NZ_JBFANV010000243.1:0-1263 GCF_040674955.1 Nonomuraea sp. NPDC049695
CCGGCTTTCAAGAACGCCTTGACCAGTGCCAGAACGCGTTTGTCCTTCACCCGGCAACGCACCCGCTCCATCAAGGCCGTATGGTCGATCCGGTCGAAGCACGCCTCGATGTCCGCATCCAGCACCCACCTATAGCCTCGGGTGCCGAAATGATGAATCTCAGCGATCGCATCCTGAGCACGCCGGTTGGGCCGAAACCCATAAGAGACCGGCTCGAAGTCAGCCTCGAAGATCGGTTCCAGCACGAGTTTCAGCGCGGCCTGCACGACCCGGTCGGCGACCGTCGGAATCCCGAGGGCACGGACCTTTCCCGCCCCACCCGGTTTGGGGATCTTACGTTCCCGCACCGGCAAAGGCCGAAACGAACCATCCTTCAGGGAGGTTCGCAGGTCGTCCAGGAACCCCGGAACACCGATGCGCTCCTCGACGTCGGTGACCGTCAGGCCGTCCACGCCGGGAGTGCGTGCCCCGCGGTTACCCGCAACCCGATCGAACGCCACGAGTAGCGTCGCCGGGTCATGCACGAAGTTGAACAGGTCGTCGAACCGGCGGCCAGGATCAGCCGCCGCCCAACGGTGAAGCTTGGCCTGCATCTCCGATACCCGCCGACTCGGCCCCAGCAGGACCGCCTCCGGCCAGGCGCCGCCATTCGGCGGGGCGTCTTTCGGCATTGCAGCCTCCATCCCTTCTCGAAACCGCTGCCGCCCTTCGCCATGTGACCGGCTCTCCCGGCCTCGGACTACTACGGCGGCTCCGCCCCACCCGGCCCGTTCAGTGGTCGATGCACCTATCCCGGCAGTGGACTGGATGCCCACCACCTGGAGCTGCGACCGGGTGGTTCCCGTGTTCACTGTGATTCGCTCGACGAAGTAGGAGCCCGACTTTGTCCCTGCGGCCTCGCCATGAGTACGCCGCAGACTTTCCTCATGGCCTCCCTGTCGGCAATGGCAAACCGGCCCAGGAGTTTCCCGCCAACCCTCGGCCGGCGGGTGCGCACCGCGTCCTGCCCAGATCCACCAGGTTCGAGCAGGCGTCCAGTGGAGGGACTTAACGACGTCGGTTCCTCTCGTACTCCTCTCCATCACGCTCACCGGACCCGCACCATCTGGCAGTACTGGCACGTCCCGGCTTTGTCAGGGCTGCTCCCGCCCTCCCCGGCATCACCCAGATCAGGCTGCCCTCAGCTTCACCGACCTGCTGCGACAGGCCGAAGGCGAAGGTCTCCCACCTCCGCTCAAATCACAGCGCCTCACGGCGCACGCC
>NZ_JBFANV010000244.1:0-1222 GCF_040674955.1 Nonomuraea sp. NPDC049695
TCGAAGGACACGGCACCGGCACCGCGCTGGGCGACCCGATCGAGGCGCAGGCGCTGCTGGCCGCCTACGGCCAGGACCGCCCATCACCGCTGTGGCTGGGCTCGGTGAAGTCGAACCTTGGGCATACCCAGGCGGCGGCCGGGGCGGCCGGCGTGATCAAGATGATCCTGGCGATGCGGCACGGACTGCTGCCCAAGACACTGCACGTGGATACGCCGTCGTCGAAGGTGGACTGGTCCGGCGGCGCGGTGGAGCTGCTGACCCAGCCCCAACCCTGGCCCCAGAACGCGGACCGGCCACGCCGGGCGGGAGTGTCCTCGTTCGGCATCTCAGGCACCAATGCTCATGTGATTTTGGAAGAGCCGCCCGCCGAGGAAGCGCTGGCCGGCGAGGGGGAGCCAACCGAGGCGGGACCGTCCGTTCCGGCTGGAACTGAAGACACAGCCGCGCTGGTGCCTGTGGTGGTGTCGGCCAAGAATGAAGCGGCGCTGCGGGCGCAGGCCGACCGGTTGGCCGGGTTCATGGCCGAGCACGACGACGCTGGTCCGGTGCAGGTGGCGGCCGGGCTGGCCCGCCGGGCCGCCCTGGAGCATCGGGCGGTACTGCCGGCGGCGGACCGGGAGAGTCTGCTGGCCGGACTGCGGGCACTAGCCGCCGGGGAACTGGAGCCGTCCTCGGTCATGGGCCGAGTGCGGCCCGGCCGGGTGGCGGTGCTGTTCTCCGGTCAGGGCGCCCAACGGCCTGGGATGGGCCGCGAGCTGTATAACGCCTTCCCGGTGTTCGCCCGCGCCTTCGACGAGACCTGCGCGCTGCTGGAAGCCGAACTCGCCACAGACGTGGTGACCGACCTGGCCGGTGGGTTGAGCCTGCGAGAGATCATCCTCGGCCAGGCCGGCGAGGCCGGTGGGGTGCTGGATCAGACAGTGTTCGCGCAAGCGGGGCTGTTCGCGGTGGAGACGGCGTTGTACCGGCTGCTGGAATCGCTGGGTGTCCGGCCCGATTTTGTGGCCGGGCATTCGCTGGGTGAGATCACCGCAGCGCATGTGGCCGGGGTGCTGGAGCTGGCCGATGCGTGCCGGTTGGTGGCCGCTCGTGGCCGGTTGATGCAGGCACTGCCCGCCGGGGGCGCGATGGCGGCGATCGGCTGCGGCGAAGAGGAGATCGCCCCGGTACTGGCCGGGCGTAACCAGATCTCGGTGGCCGCGATCAACGCGCCCGGCGC
>NZ_JBFANV010000245.1:0-1140 GCF_040674955.1 Nonomuraea sp. NPDC049695
TGCTTTGTGGTCAAGTCCTCGGCCTATTAGTACCGGTCAGCTCCACACGTTACCGTGCTTCCACCTCCGGCCTATCAACCCGGTCGTCTACCGGGAGCCTTACCCCCTCACAGGGTGGGAGACCTCATCTCAAGGCAAGCTTCCCGCTTAGATGCTTTCAGCGGTTATCCCTCCCGAACGTAGCCAACCAGCCGTGCACCTGGCGGTACAACTGGCACACCAGAGGTTCGTCCGTCCCGGTCCTCTCGTACTAGGGACAGCCCCTTTCAAGTCTCCTGCGCGCGCAGCGGATAGGGACCGAACTGTCTCGCGACGTTCTAAACCCAGCTCGCGTACCGCTTTAATGGGCGAACAGCCCAACCCTTGGGACCTACTCCAGCCCCAGGATGCGACGAGCCGACATCGAGGTGCCAAACCATCCCGTCGATATGGACTCTTGGGGAAGATCAGCCTGTTATCCCCGGGGTACCTTTTAGCCGTTGAGCGACACCGCTTCCACACGCCGATGCCGGATCACTAGTCCCAGCTTTCGCTCCTGCTCGACCCGTCAGTCTCACAGTCAAGCTCCCTTGTGCACTTACACTCAACACCTGATTGCCAACCAGGCTGAGGGAACCTTTGGGCGCCTCCGTTACTCTTTGGGAGGCAACCGCCCCAGTTAAACTACCCACCAGACACTGTCCCCGATCCGGATCACGGACCAGAGTTAGACATCCAAAACGACCAGAGTGGTATTTCACCAATGACTCCACCCGAACTAGCGTCCGAGCTTCCCAGTCTCCCACCTATCCTACACAAGCCGTTCCAAACACCAATGTCAAGCTGTAGTGAAGGTCCCGGGGTCTTTCCGTCCTGCTGCGCGAAACGAGCATCTTTACTCGTACTGCAATTTCACCGGGTCTGCGGTTGAGACAGCGGGGAAGTCGTTACGCCATTCGTGCAGGTCGGAACTTACCCGACAAGGAATTTCGCTACCTTAGGATGGTTATAGTTACCACCGCCGTTTACCGGCGCTTAAGTTCTCACCTTCGCGTGATTACTCACACTAAGCGGTCCCCTTAACGTTCCGGCACCGGGCAGGCGTCAGTCCGTATACATCGTCTTACGACTTCGCACGGACCTGTGTTTTTAGTAAACAGT
>NZ_JBFANV010000246.1:0-1111 GCF_040674955.1 Nonomuraea sp. NPDC049695
CGCGGGGCCACCGCTAGCTGACCGGTTGGTCGACATGTCTGCCGCAGAACGCCATGCAACGGTGACAGAACTGGTACGTGCGCGGGCAGCGGCGGTGCTCGGCCACGATTCGCCCGCGTCCGTGCCAGCGGACCAGGCATTCCAGGAGCTGGGCGTCGACTCGCTGGCGGCGGTGGAGCTGCGGAACGGGCTCGGTGCCGCGCTGGGGCTCCGGCTGCCGACCACCTTGGTGTTCGATCATCCATCGGTCCGAGCGGTCGTCGATTACCTGATCAGGCGAATCGCACCGAAGACCGACGGAGGGGACCACGGTGCCAACGGCCGGGACGAGGCGGCGATCCGCAGAGCGCTGCAGACCGTGCCGCTGGCGGCGCTGCGCGCTGCCGGGCTGCTGGACGGGCTGCTGGAGCTCGCCGGAGTGCGTCCCGATGGCGCGAACGGAGCCGTGGCCCCGGACGAGACGGCGGACGTCGACGCGATCGACGAGCTGGACACCGAAAGCCTGATCAGGATGGCGCTGAACAACGGGCAACCGGATGACGAGACCGAGGAGGGCTGAGGAGATGGCGGAGGGTGACGGAAAGCTCGTCGAGGCACTGCGCGCTTCTCTCCGGGAGACGGCCAAGCTGCGCCAGCAGAACCGCGCGCTGACGGCCCGCGCTCGGGAGCCGATCGCGATCGTGGGGATGGCTTGTCGTTATCCGGGTGGGGTGGATGATCCGGAGCGGTTGTGGCGGCTGCTGGTGGATGGCGTGGACGCGGTGGGTGGGTTTCCGGCTGATCGTGGCTGGGATGTGGCCGGTCTTTATGATCCGGAGCCGGGCAAGCCGGGCCGTAGTTATGCGCGGGAGGGCGGGTTCCTGTACGGGGCGGCGGAGTTCGATCCGGCGTTTTTCGGGATCAGTCCGCGTGAGGCGGCGGAGATGGATCCGCAGGAGCGGCAGTTTCTGGAGGTGTGCTGGGCGGGGTTGGAGCGGGCGGGGATTGATCCGACGTCGTTGCGGGAGAGCAGTGCCGGGGTGTTCGCCGGGGTGATGTATCACGATTATGCGCCGTCGGGGACGGGTGGGGCCACGATTTCGGGCCGGGTGGCGTACACCTTGGGCTTGGA
>NZ_JBFANV010000247.1:0-1099 GCF_040674955.1 Nonomuraea sp. NPDC049695
CGGCTGGTCTGCCGGCGGTGTCGGTGGCGTGGGGTGTGTGGGATGCCGAGGAGGGTATGGCCGGTCGGTTGTCCGATCGGGAGCGGGAGCGGATGGTGCGGGAGGGGTTGATCCCGCTGTCGGCTGGTGTGGGTCTGTCGGTGCTGGATCGGGTGGTGGCCGAGGATCGGCGGGGTGTTGTGGTGGCGGCCGGTTGGTCGGTGGGGACGTTGCGTGCCGGTCCGGCGGAGCGGTTGCCTGCGGTGTTGCGTGATCTGGTGGGGGTGCGGCGCAGGGCCGCGTTGGACGCTCCTGCCGGTAGCGCCTCGCTCGCTGACCGGTTGGTCGACATGTCTGCCGCAGAACGCCATGCAACGGTGACAGAACTGGTACGCGCGCAGGCGGCCGCAGTGCTGGGGTACGGCGCGGCCGAGTCGGTCCCGGTGGACCGGGCCTTCCAAGAACTGGGCGTCGACTCGCTGATGGCGGTGGACCTAAGGAACCGGCTGGGCCGGGCGGTCGGGCTCACCCTGCCCGCGACGCTGGTCTTCGACCACCCGTCGGTGAACGCGCTGACGGACTTCGTGCTGCGCCGGTTGCTAGGCGGGCAGGCCGACCAGCGGAGGACGCGGCGTCCGGCGGCCGTCACCGACGATCCCGTCGCGATCGTGGGGATGGCCTGTCGTTATCCGGGTGGGGTGGATGATCCGGAGCGGTTGTGGCGGCTGCTGGTCGATGGTGTGGACGCGGTGGGTGGGTTTCCGGCTGATCGTGGCTGGGATGTGGCCGGTCTTTATGATCCGGAGCCGGGCAAGCCGGGCCGTAGTTATGCGCGGGAGGGCGGGTTTCTGTACGGGGCGGCGGAGTTTGATCCGGCGTTTTTCGGGATCAGTCCGCGTGAGGCGGCGGAGATGGATCCGCAGGAGCGGCAGTTTCTCGAGGTGTGCTGGGCGGGGTTGGAGCGGGCGGGGATTGATCCGACGTCGTTGCGGGAGAGCAGCGCTGGGGTGTTCGCCGGGGTGATGTATCACGATTATGCGCCGTCGGGGACGGGTGGGGCCACGATTTCGGGCCGGGTGGCGTACACCTTGGGCTTGGAGGGGCCGGCGGTGTCGGTGGA
>NZ_JBFANV010000248.1:0-1004 GCF_040674955.1 Nonomuraea sp. NPDC049695
TCGTAAGCCTCGCGGATCATGGTCCGAGGACGTACGGTGGCTGCATGGGTAGAGTCGTGATGCTCGTCATAGGGGCCCTGCTGGGCCTCTTCGTGACCGCCGCTGAGAACCCGGGTGACGACCAGGCGCGTCTCCGCGGATGCGTAGTGACTGATCATTTCGTGAAGCCATACGTATCGCGAGTCGGGATCGGACTCCGCGGCCGACCCGACGGAAACCACCTTCGTCATGTCCTCGGTGATCCGGCGCACGACGTTCTCGGCCTCGTCGTCCTGCAGGGGATAGCAGAACGAGCCCTGGATGCGGCCGACGGTCACCGGCGTGAAGAGGACGTCACGATTGAGCCCGGTGCGCTCGGCCAGTACGGCGATCAGCTGATCATCGGTTGTGATCAAGGCGTTGCCCTTCGTTTCGGCGCGGCCACTGTTCGTGATGATCCTATAGCCCCCGATGGGGGCGGCCGACGTCGAACGCAGCAAATGAGGTCAAGCCGACTCGGATCATCATTAATCACAGAACGATCACAAACCACATGAGGTGATCAACGCCTCTGACATCCGTCAAGTCGTCTGACTACACTTCTGACTCGCTGTTAGTAACAAATGCGCTTATAGCGCACAGGCCCATGGATATCGGAAAGATGTCTGTCCGCATGCACCATTTCACTGCCTTATCCGTCCTCATCGTCCCTGGTCATCCCAGGCAACCTCACGCTCTGGTTAAGGACCGTCAATGACCAGGCTCGACCTGCCTCTCGCAACCAGCCAGCACACCCAGGCGGGGGTCTGGCCCTCCACCCCTGTGCTCCGCATCGACCTGCGACCGATCCGGTTGAACTACAACGTCATCAGGGCGGCCTTCCCCACTGCCCTGATCTACTACGCGGTCAAGGCCAACCCCCACCCTCAGCCACCAGTAGAGGTGGCCGAGCAGGCCGTGCGGATGGAAGATCGCCCGCTGGTGGTAGTACGTACGGCCGGAGGAACGGGAGACGCCCAGCTCCA